>JAIFWV010000001.1 GCA_019659055.1 Candidatus Doudnabacteria bacterium | reverse complement strand
AGGAAAAATCTGATCTCTGTTTCCGGTAAAGGCGGCGGCGAAAAGGGAACCAGGCGGTTTGGTTTAAATACACTGCGAGAGGCACTGCAAAATGCGCGGGGACTGGACGGTATGACCGATGCGGATCTTGAAAACCTTATCCAGGAACAAAGACTCGAAGTTATCAAAGGTATAAACGGCGCGAACGAACGCTTCGATGAATTCGAAAAGAAGGAGAAAATTAAAGCCGGGATTCTCGGAGGCGTTATGGGCATCGCTGGGGGAGCCGTGGCCCAGTTTGGTATCGACCAGCTCCGCGGGCACGGGATTCCATTCTTTGATTCTCAGAAGCATGGATCTCTTATCGAAGGAGCATGGCATAAACTTCGCGGTGAAAGCCCCTACGAAACTTATTCCGGCGCTTTGGCTGCCAATGTTTTACCTGATGGTGGCCGGGTAAATCTGCCGCCAGGATATACTATTGCCGACCACCTCGAACATGGTAAGCACTTCGTAGATATTATTGATAATGATGGCAACATCTCGGCAAGTCATCTGGAAGTTGATCATGGTAAGTTTACGCCAGAGGCTTTACAGGATCTCAAAGAACACAGTTTTGGATTTAGTGAGTCTTCTGCGCAGGGCGATATTGAACTTGGCTCGCAAAATCATATTGCATCCGTCGATGAATTGAAACAGCTTTTGCCGGATCTTGGTAAGTATGCGCGCGTCCATTGGCATGATGAAGCAGGAAAGGTATTTAGCAAGTGGTTCGGTAAGCCGATAGAGTTTGAAGGCAAACAGCAGATGCAGTATTTGGAACGGGATCCAGGCAGTGGCATGGTATTCATGAATATCAAAGCTTTGGCCCATAACATGGCGGAAAATGCCAAGCGTGCCTTGAGCGATCCTGATTTTGGTAAAAGCCCGGATGGTTCAATTGACCACAAACTTGTAGATTTAGCCAAGACTTTGATCAGTGTGGGTGACAAGCCAGAAGAATATGCCAAGCATTTCCAGGCGGTGATTATCCCGACTGAGGAAGCCAATAAATTGGGATTGAGTGCGATGTCGAATGAAGCGCTCGTCGATGGCTACAAACTCCCACTGCCTAAAGCGACATGGGGTCTGTTTGATTCCGAAGCCAAACTGCACGATGGGAGTATTCCTTTTCGATTTATGGAAGAACGCTTCGACGGTCATGTGCTGAATACTACGCAAGGACATAATTATGAAATTCTTGGCGGCACTTCTATTGATCACAAAATTCCAGTGATCGATGTCCGCCCGCCCCAGAATCCCGATTGGATTACCCCATTCCCATTTTGGCCGAGATTTGCATTGGAGAAGACCCCTAATGGGCCGTTGCCCTTAGGTAGGTACTATGGCTTGGGACGTCCGGAGAATTACCAGGAAGTGCTTAGGAACGCAGGCATAGAACCTCAGCCACCTGAGAAGACGAGAGATGTATCTAGAGAAAGAGAAAGGATCAAACATTATTTGGACAAGCTGCCCAAAACTTATGTCGACGAGTTAAGGCAATTGAAAGACTCGATGCGGCCGATGAGCGATCAGACTAGAGTTGCAATAATGATTCCGGCTTATAACGAGGCTGCAAATTTAGAACGTTTATTGGATCAATACACTAAACAGATTGAAAGTAATGGTAAGAAATTAGACCCTAGGATATATGAAATAGATATTATTGTTAATAGGCCACAGGGAGCTCCGGCTGATAATTCAGTGGATGTGATTAAGAAATTTAAAGATGAGCATCCAGAGTACCAGATAAACGTTATCGATAAAGAATTTCCTAGAGAATCCGCTGGAGTCGGTTTAGCTCGGAAATATTTAGCAGATCTAATTTTGCTCCGCTCTCAAGAAAGGAAAAATCCCACTGGACAATTATACATGGAATCTGAAGATGCAGACTTGCTCGAAGTTGATCCGGAAACTGTTGTTCGCCTTATGAATAAATATGACAAAAATCCCGAATTAGACGCTTTACGCGGCAAGCAGGATAGATATCCGGAAGTAATGGCCAAGAATGATATGTTTTTCTTAAACCGCAGAATGGATGATTTTTGGGAAGTCCTAATGCGTGATAAGAAATTCCGGCCCAAGGACGTCCCTAATAATTTCGTCTGGAATAGGGTTGTTACAGGAGGCTGGAACACTTCTTTTACGGCCGAAGTTTATGCTCAAATAGGAGGGTATAGTCCGCTTAAAGTTGGTGAAGACATGTATATCGGCGAAATGATCTCTGTTTTCAGAGGCAAAAGGAAAGGTGATAACATCGAGCCTAATGTCAAAACCATAAGCACCATAGCCACGAGATCAGATTCTAGTCCACGTCGGTACTTGGATGCAATGATCAGGGGTATCGACCCTTACGCTGATTTTCACAACGAATCAATCAAATTTAAATCAATTGATGATTTTCTGCAGCAGATAAAACCATACGAGACTTTAAACGAATCAAATACCAGACAACTCGAGACCCTGCTATCAGGAAAGTATAGACACATGATCAAGCCTTTGATTGGTGAAGAGCAGGGAGAAAAATTCTTAGGCCGATTGATGCACTGGTTAGGCTTCAAGAAAGATGATTGGAAAATAAGCCCTTCTGGCGCAGTCGAAATTATGAGTATAAAGAACGTGAAAAAAGCCCTGGATGATTATAAAATCAAACCTATTTATAAAATAAAAGATGATAGACGCAAAGCAAGGCTTTCAAGTGTGGGTCAAGTCACCGCGAGGGTAAGAACCGGAGGCGCACCTCCTGGAGAACCTATGTTGACTACGGCAATCGGAGAAGCAAAGGATTTGATTGGTGATTATAAAGAGAGAAAGCAGAACGCCGCGATAGAAGAAATGCGGAAGGAGAGAGCTGTTAGGCGGAGCACGTCCGACTCAGTAGAAGAGCCCGCAGGCAACGTTGAATTGACGAGGCCTGCCGAAATTGTCAATGAAGGCCCGTCTGCTGCCGAAATACCTATCGATCCCGAAAGAGAAGCGGAAGCAAATAAAGTCCGCGAGACTCTGAAATTAGTTGAACGGCGACTAAAACATCGGATCCGGGGCATGGAAAAGTATGGCGCACCGGAGAAACAAGAAATTGAAGACCAACTCACCACAATTTACAACGAATTCAAAAAAATCAATCCGAGCAATGGGTCGGCCAAGCGGGAATTCGCCGGAATAATGCAAACCTTGGGATTCAAAAAAGATGATTGGAAAGAATTGGCAGGCGGAAAAATTCAGGTCAACAGAATCGAAAACGCCAAGCTCGGGACAAAGAAAGAGCGCCGGGAAGATAAGGAACAGACGGAAAGCAAGCTCCTCAGCGTGGATGATCTGAAAATGGTGATTATGGAAGAGCTCGGTAAAAACTCCAATGTTACAGTCAAAGAGCTGAACTTGAAGCAAAATCCCGCATCGATCGGGATTGAAGGCCGGATAAATGCCCAAGGTTACGATGTGGGGTTTAGCGGTGAATTCAAGAGCACTGACAACAAAATAGTCATGATTCGGCGCCAAATAGACGCCAACATTCTGGTCAGAGCCTTCGCCCAATCTCGCGTAAATGAAATTCCTGATCTGATAAAAAAGGTTCTAGAGCAGAAATATGGCCAAAAGATAACGGCAGTCAGGATTGGGCATAAGGGTCTCACCGTAGATATGGAGAAAAAAGCCGGGGCTTAAGCATTGCTCAAACCGAGAAATTAATGTATAATTACGAGTCATGTCAGAACGATTAAACATACCAGAACAAGAGCCCGCAATAAAACCTTCTCCGGAAACGGAAGGGTTTTTGGAGCAACTCCAGCAAGACGGCGAAGGCCGCAGTAGTACGACTTATACCTCTAAGAAAGTGAATCTAAGCGAAAGCGGGAGTATGGTGGATGCCCAAAATCTTGAGCGCACCCAGAAAGCGACCTCAGCAGAAGGTGCTCTAGAAACCAAAGCACTCAGCGAGGAAGATCAAAAACTTGTCATGACCTCGTGGATCAAGGAAATCGATGCCGGCACGGATGATCCCTATAGTGCCATCGAAGAACAGCAAAGGATAATTCCTGGCGAGTAAGTAGTCGGACGTAAAATCGAAACAGAAGTAGAAGAAAAACAAAATAATGACAGGAGCAACACAATTATTTTTTTGGGTAATCCTGCTGGCCGTACTCGGGCTGGTTGGATTGATGTTGTATTTTTTCCTGTTTGATTATTTGCGTAAAAACACTTGGGGCCCGAGACTTTTGGATTCCGTGTTTTTGGAAGTCACTATCCCCAAAGAAAACACGGACCCAAATCAGGAAGCGGCCAAAGAAGAGAAAGACATTATTGCCATTGCTGAGCAATTTTTTTCCACGATCGCGCATATCGATCAAAAGCTCAATATCCAGCATTTTTTGGATATCAATGATTATATTTCGTTTGAGATTGCTGCTATCGGCAAAAGAATTTCGTTTTACATCAACGTCCCCCGCAAACTTCAGCCGCTTATAGAAAAACAGCTTCATGCCCAGTACCCCAAAGCTCAGATCGAGCAGATAAAATCCTACAACATTTTCCACAAAGGTTCCGCGACCGCCGCCGCAGAACTGAGTTTACAGAAATCTTATATCTACCCGGTCCGGACTTATAAAGTCATGGAGACCGATCCGCTCAACGCGCTCACGAATAGTTTATCTAAACTTGGCGATGATGAAGGCGCGGCTATCCAGTTGCTTATTTCCCCGGCGAGCAACAGCTGGCAGGAGAAACCGCGGCATTTGGCATTGGAAATTCAGCAGGGGAAAAATCCTTCGGACGTGACGGCTTCGATCGGGACCAAAATTCTCAAAAGCACGGGCAAATTTACCGGCGAGCTGATCAACGAAGCTATGGGGTCCAAGAAAGACCCAAACAAATTTGATCCATCGGGCTTCGACAAACCTATAAATTTGACTCCTATGCAACAGGAGATCGTGAAAAAGTTTGAAGAGAAAGCCTCGCGCGCCGGATACAAGTTTAACCTGCGCGTAGTGAGTGCTGCAAGCGATCCTGGCACAGCCGATATCCACCTCAAAAACATCGTCTCGTCGTTTATGCAATATACGATGCCGCCGTTCAACGGCTTCCGCGTGCTCAAGCGCAAGCCCAAACGCGTGATTACCGACTATGTCTATCGGGTGTTCCGCAACACCAAACAGATTCTCAATACCGAAGAGTTGGCTTCACTTTGGCACTTGCCGACAAGATTTACCGAAACCCCAAATATCAAATGGCTCAATGCCAAAAAAGCCCCGCCGCCGCAGAATGCCCCAGCAGCCGGCCTCTTGCTCGGCGAAAGTCATTATCGCGGCCAGGATACCAAAATCTTTATCGAGCGCGACGATCGCCGCCGACATCAGTACATTATCGGCCGCACAGGTACGGGTAAGACTGAACTTATGAAGAACATGGCCATCCAGGACATCCGCAATGGTGAGGGCGTCTGTATCGTGGATCCGCACGGGGATTTCGTGGAAGACGTTTTGCAATATATCCCCAAAGAGCGTGCCCAAGATGTCATCCTCTTTGAACCGTTCGATATGGAGCGCCCTTTGGGACTCAACATGCTCGAGGTCAAAGACGATTCGCAAAAAGATTTCGCCGTGCAGGAAATGATTGCGATCTTTATGAAGCTGTTTCCGCCGGAGATGATTGGCCCAATGTTTGAGCACAATATGCGCAACGTCATGCTTACGCTCATGGAGGACAAGCAGTACCCGGGCACGCTTGCGGATATTCCGCGCATGTTTACCGACACCGATTTTCAGAAATACAAAGTCTCCAAAGTCGCAGATCCGATCGTCCGGTCGTTCTGGGAAAAAGAAATGGCCAAAACTTCGGACTTCCACAAATCCGAAATGTTGGGCTACCTGGTTTCCAAAGTCGGAAGGTTTGTGGAAAACGAAATGATGCGTAATATCATTGGGCAGTCACATTCGTCGTTTGATTTTCGGCAGGTTATGGACGAAGGTAAAATCCTCCTCATCAATTTATCCAAAGGTAAAACCGGTGAGGTCAATGCTAAACTTTTGGGGCTGATAATTGTATCCAAACTTCAGATGGCGGCATTGTCGCGGTCCGATATCCCGGAAGAAAGCCGCAAGGATTTTTATCTTTATGTCGATGAATTCCAGAACTTCGTCACCGATAGCTTTGCGACTATACTCTCTGAGGCCCGCAAATACCGTCTCAATTTGATTATGGCGCACCAGTTTATTTCCCAGCTGGCCCAGGAGAAAGAAGGCTCGTCGGGCCTGGATACCCGCATGCGCGATGCCGTCTTCGGTAACGCCGGGACTATGGTCAGCTTCCGTATTGGTGTCGAGGACGCCGAAATCATGGCCAAAGAATTTGCCCCGGTGTTCAACGAGTTCGACGTTATCAATATCGAGCGGTTCAATGCCTACGTCAAACTCATGATCAACGGCACAGCCTCCAGGCCGTTTAACATGCAGACCTACCCCAAACCGCCAGGAGCAAATCTCGACACAGCCAAAATAGTCCGCAATATGTCGCGTCTAAGTTTTGGCCGAGCCCGCAGAGATGTAGAAACCGACATTTTGGAACGCACCAAGCTCGGGAGCCCCGCTCAAACTGGCCCGGCGAGTGTAGAAAGAAGTCTATAATCTAAATATAATACCTCCCCTAACCCCTCCTATATTAGGAGGGGAATCAACCCAAACCAGGCCGCAGCTTGGTTTTGGTCTGTTCCTCCCCTGGAACAGGGGAGGTTAGAAGGGGTAGAACAACTATGCAAACTAAATTGAACCCAAAGGACAACGCCGCGCACCTGTTTTGCTTGTTTCTGGCCGAGGAAATGCGCATGCGTATGATCTCTCTGGGCACAGCCAAAGAAATGGCCCGGGCCGTGGTGGCGCATAAAAATCTCATCGACAGCGAAGAGCATATGTTGAGGCTGATTATGGAGCTGGCCAAAGATTTTCCTCAGCTCAAGAAGTTTGAGCAGAAGCTCGCAGTTTATATCGAACGCCAAGGCCGCAGCGATGCCGAGAAAAAGGTGACCGAATTCGTGGCCGGAATCATGGATACGGACCAAAACCTTGCGATGCAGGTTTTGGAAGATGCAATTGACGCCAACAATAATCTTGATATATTAAAGAATAAGTATCCCAAGTTCGCCGAATTTTTAAACCAACCCCAATGAGCGAAAATTTCGAATCAAAATTTGAGAAAACCACGAGCCCGGAGTTTGAAGAGAACGCAGAACACATGCTTGAGCATTGCAAAACCTTCGAAAAACCCGATTCGGCCTGGCCGGATTTAGAACGGTTTGCGCACCTTCAAGGTTAGTGTTATAATACCGGTAGGTTAATAACTTTACTGAAACTAAATAACAATTTAGGCGATATACAAGATGCATATTGACGCATTGTGGATAAATTGCGTAGAATACGCCTGTATTGCTTAAGCTTAAGCCCTAGAAATAAAAATATGGATAACACCAACAATCTTGCTTTAATTGCCCAAATGATTGAGTCGGCGGAAAAGAATATTCAGTCGGCCAAACAGCTTTTACGCGACCTCATGGGCGGTCGAACGATTGTCTCCGATCTTGGAGAAATATCCCGCCGGGCGGCGTCTCTTTCTGTGTCCGAAGGCGGCAAGATCATCGAAGGCGTCTTCGACGGGCAAAACATGATCGGCCCCGACGGCAAACAATACCCAGTCCCGGCAAACTATGCCTCCAAGAGTAAATTGGTGGAAGGGGATGTCCTCAAACTTACGATTGCCGATGACGGTTCATTCATATATAAACAGATCGGTCCTATTGAGCGCCGTAAGGTTCTCGGGATGCTCACCCAAGATGACAAAGGCGATTACAAGGTGATTGCCGAAGGTAAATCCTTCAGGGTCTTACTAGCCAGTCTCACTTATTTCAAAGCCGAGCCGGGTGATGAAGTTACAATAGTTTTACCCAAAGACAAGGATGCCACTTGGGGTGCGGTAGAAAATGTCATCAAACAAGGAACCAGTGCCGGCGGTAGTGCCGCCACAGTCCCGACCCCGGACAAAAGTTCCGATGAGACCGAGCTTGAAGAACTATGATCCCAGAGAATAATCTTCCGCCATCCGAAACCAATAAAAACTACGGCCAGCTTGCTGGCCAGTTTTTGCGTTTTGCCGTCGTCGGACTCATGAATACAGTAATCAACTTTATTATTCTCAACGTGCTGACCTGGCTGACAGGAATAGAAAAGGGAGGGCAGGTAATTTATATTTCGGCCGCGGCCTTTGCGGTGGCTACCACCAATAGCTATTATATGAACAAGCACTGGTCGTTTCGGGATCCGAGCACAAACGATCGGGGCGTGGAATTTACCCGATTCCTCATGGTGAGTATTGTCGGTGCCGCAATCAACGCTACCGTGATATTTCTAGTTACGACCTATATCAATCCTGTGGCTGGCCTTTCGGCGAAGCTGTGGCTAAATTTGGCAAATGCGCTGGGTATCGGGCTTGGTCTTATTTGGAATTTCTTCGGTTACCGGAGGTTTGTATTTAAGGATCGATGATCAAGTTATGATTGTTAAGCGGCGCAATTGCCGTTTTTTTGTTTGAGTGGGATTCTATGCTAAAATAGAGCGTACACCATCTCGAACGAAAGTGAGAGATCTCGGTGTTAAAACATATGTTTTACGTTTATATAATGAGCAGCGAAAGTGGGGCGATTTACATAGGCTTTACCTCGGATCTCGTTAAGCGAGTTTGGGAGCACCGAAATGGTTTCGCTGAAGGGTTCACGAAGAAATATAAATGCCAGAAATTGGTTTATTATGAATCTGGGGAAGACTATGATGCTCTTTTGGCCAGAGAAAAACAAATAAAGAAATGGGGCAGATTTAAAAAAACAACCTTGATAAGCTCAATCAACCCTAAATGGCAAGACTTATATAAATCAATAATTTAATCGCGAGATTTCTCGCTTCACTCGAAATGGTTACCTCTTTATGTCTAATCTCGTCTTATATCGCAAATATCGTCCCGTGAGTTTCTCGGATGTCGTGAGCCAGGATCACGTCAAAACTACCCTCAGAAACGCTGTGGCCCACAATCGCGCCGGCCACGCGTATTTGTTTACGGGTCCGCGCGGAGTGGGTAAAACCACTATCGCCAGGATTTTTGCGCGCGCTGTGAATTGTCTCCAGGTGGCTGAGGGTGAACCTTGTAATAACTGCGATATCTGTAAGGATTTTTTGGGCGGAACGTCTTTGGACATCCTCGAAATTGACGCCGCCTCGCATACCGGAGTCGATAACATCCGCGAGCTCATAGACCATCTGCAATTTGCGCCCACCCGAGCCAAGTACAAAGTCATAATCATTGACGAAGTCCACATGCTCTCCAAAGGGGCCTTCAATGCATTGCTTAAGACTTTGGAAGAACCCCCCGCGCATGCAATTTTTATTCTGGCGACCACCGAAATTCATAAAGTCCCGGCTACGATAGTTTCGCGCACGCAAAGGTTTGACTTCAAGAAAGCCTCTATGGAAAATCTGGTCCAGAGGCTTAAGTTTGTCTGCGCCGATAATCAAGTCGAGGCCGAAGATGAAGCTCTGATCGTCATCGCGCAGGCCGCGGACGGCAGTTTCCGAGATGGATTGTCTCTCCTCGACCAAGTCCTAAATTTTGCCAATGGCAAACTCACCGTGGCTTTGGCTGAAGATGTGCTCGGACTAACCAGTCTGCAGACCTCGTATGATTTTTTGTCTCTCATCCTGGCCGGCGAAAACAAGCAAGCCGTGGATTTTATTTCCAAACTTATGTATTCAGGGAAAGACCTCATCCAATTCCAGAAAGACTTCTTGGAGTATTTGCGCAAGATTCTCATTATCAAAGTCGGGGCGCGTGCCGACTTTGGGTTTTCCCAGGAAATGCAAAGCAAGCTTTTGGAGTTGGTGTCTCGGGTACCGCTTGAGAAGCTGGTCCGGATTATTGAATTATTCCAGCGCGCCGGTAGTGAAATCAAGTGGAGCGTGATCCAAAGCTTGCCTATGGAACTGGCAGCCATTGAGGCGATAAATATTAAAGATAATGTTGCTATTGGTACCATCTCGAACGAAGTGAGAGATCTTGGTACTAACACCGAGACTTCTCCCCGACAATCGTCGGATCGAAGTGGAAACTCTCATGACAATCCTGAAGGTTTGCAGAAAATTGCTGAAGCCTGGCCGAAAATCTTAGATAAACTCAAAGAGTACAATCATTCGCTTATTCCAAGCCTGAAATTGGCCAAAGCCGTGGCCCTGCAAGGCCGGGAGCTCGTGATCACGTTTCCGTATAAGTTCCATAAGGACGCTGTTGAACAGCGCAAAAACAAGATCGTAGTCGATCAGGTTATCGAAGAAGTTACCGGTATGAAGCTTATGATCAAACCAGTCGTGGAGAAGGATTGGAAGGGAGAACCTGTTCCCTTATCACCGCAAACAGAAAACGAGATGCCTCCGCCGGGCGAACCCGTGGAAGACAATCTCGATAATAATCTCATGGAATCCGCCCTCAAAATTATGGGCGGCGAAGTCGAAACCTAACTTGTGGTCGACAAGTTAGAATAATTAACGCAGATACATAATGCTTATGAATAAAATTACGAATTGGGCGAAAACAAACATCGCGGCAGTTTTAGCGTTGGTTTTGGTCTTCGGTATGTTTGCATTTAGTTTGGCAACAGGTCCGGCTGGACAGAACAAGGCCTTAGGCCTGAATGACTTATTGGTGCAGTCCGCAGACGCCTCGGCAGTTGATTATTACCTCCAGATTGATGGCATAGACGGCGAATCTACAACCGCGGGACACGAAAACCAAATCGACATTGAATCTTACAGTTTTGGCGAACATAATTCCGGGTCAACAAGCTTTGGCGGTGGAAGCGGTGCCGGCAAAGTTCAAATGGATGATTTCAATTTCACGATGCGAGTAAACAAGGCATCGGTAGCGCTGTTCTTGGCCACGGCCAACGGGAAACACATCAAGGATGCGACACTTATGGTAGTGCGTTCGGCAGGCAAAGATAAGGGCCAGGTATTTCTGACCTGGAAATTCTCAGACGTCTTGGTTAGCTCTTATAGACAAAATGCTGGCGGAAGCGACCTGCTTCCTCTGGATTCTTTCAGTTTAAGTTTTGGGAAAATAGAAGTCGAATACCGGCAGCAAAAGCCAGATGGCACACTCGGTGAACCGATTAAAGCCGGTTGGGATCTCAAAGAGAACAAGGGCGTATAACAAAAAAGCGGAAGTGATCTACTTCCGCTTTTTTAAACAAAAATGGATCGCTAATTTATAATATTTTCTTTGGTGTTGGCTAATCTGTCACGAAATTTTTGAAGTTCCTCAGGTATAAGCCGTTCCCAATCTACTACTTCGCCAACAATTTTCAGTGGCGATTCGGAGCGATATGAACGTGTCTGATTGCCCGGGAATTTTTTATTGGTAACGTTCGGGTCATCTTCAAAGTCTCCCGTTGGTTCGACTACATAGACACGTTCACGTCCTTCACCTTTGGCCAATGCCGCAGCAAGACCCGCCCCATTCACGAGCGCGGTGAAATAAATATGATTCATTTTTAGGTCGGATTTATAGTTAGAATCATTTTTTGTTGTCAGCAAATCGCCCACTTTCAAATCTGCTTTCGTTCCATGATAAAAAGGACCGGTGTCGGTCGGTTTATTTTTAAAAGAAGCTGCTAATTTATAATTCTTATTTGCCTCGTGAGGATCGTTTAGATCCTCATAGCATTTGGCAATGCTTGAGTACAGAGAAGGAAAAGCACTCTCAACCGAATGGTCGTTTAGTTCCAATGCCAACTGTAAAGCAGTTGTAAGCCACTTTAACCTATCGGAAGTATTTTTTTGATGCCGGGATATGTAGAAAGCGGCGAGAAATTTTTCAGAATTGTTTGTGGCTTCATCCCAGGCTTGGAGAAATAATTTACTTGCTTCTTCAGGCTTACCTTTGTCTTCCATGCCCATGCCCTGAAGGCAGAGTTTAACAATGTTATTAGTTGGACTGAATTGCATATGCGAATTTCTTTTGGCTGGGGCGGTAGGATTCGAGTTCCGCCGCTTAGGCGGCTACTACAGGGTTGCGGAAAATGTTCACAGGACATTTTCCGATCGCTCGGCTGCGTCTGATGACTTGCCTCGCTTCAACCCGTTCGAATCCTACTTTATATCATTATTGAAAATCTTATTGGCTGGGGCGGTAGGATTCGAACCTACGAATGGGGGCTTCAAAGGCCCCTGCCTTACCGCTTGGCGACGCCCCAAATCTTAGTAAATATACCAGATTTAGGATATAATTTCAATACATGAAAGCAAAAGACGGAAACCCAATTTTAGCATTTAAAACGTCGCAAGAATTCCGCAAATGGCTTAGGATCAATCACGCTAAGTCCCAGGGGATTTGGATTCGGTTTTATAAGAAAGCCTCAGGCGTCAAAATGATGAATTATCTGGAAGCTTTGGACGAAGTTTTGTGTTTTGGCTGGATCGACAGCCTGGTCAACCGGTTCGATGAGAAATCGTACATTCAGAAGTTTACTCCGCGCAAATCCAAGAGCATGTGGTCGCAGATCAACCGCGACAAAGTCACGAAGCTTATCCTTGAGAAGAAAATGATGCCCGCAGGACTTGCGGTAATTGCGGCCGCCAAGGAAGACGGCCGGTGGGACAATGCCTATGCATCCCCCAAAAGCGCGGTAGCGCCGGAGGATTTCCTTACAGCCTTGAAGAAGAACAAAAAAGCAAAAGCCTTTTTTCAAAATTTAAGCAAGGCTAATTCCTACGCCATCATCTGGCGCATCACGACTGCCAAGAAAATTGAAACCCGAAAAAAGCGTATTAATGACCTGATTGAAATGCTTGCTCGTGGAGAGAAGCTCCACTAGGCTAAATGTTGACAAAATGCCAAAAAAGGAGTACAATTATATACTGAATACGCAAACAAAAACGGGATCTAATTCCCGTTTTATCACAATATGAACGCAATTATCGAAACTCAGAATCTAGACAAAATTTACGGCAATGACGGCGCTACCACCGCGGCTCTTAAGGATGTCTCCATAAATATCCAAGCAGGCGAGAGTGTCGCGATTGTCGGTAAATCCGGGAGCGGTAAATCCACTCTCCTGCATATTTTGGCAACCTTGGACCGGCCGACTTCGGGCAAGCTTTTTGTAGACGGCCACGATACGACGTCTCTCAAACATCAGGAACTCGACAAACTCCGAAATGAAAAATTTGGGTTTGTGTTCCAGCAATTTTTCCTGAATGCCCGCAACACTTGTCTTGAAAACGTCGTTTTGCCGTTGGTTATTCAAGGTGTGGGCGCTAGGCAGCGCAACGAGCGGGGACTGGCCATGCTTTCCGTGGTCGGGTTGGCGGAGTTTGCCAAGCAGAAAGCCAACGACCTCTCAGGCGGCCAAAAGCAAAGACTGTGTATCGCCCGGGCGCTTATCACCAATCCTCAAATTATTTTTGCTGACGAGCCGACCGGCAATTTGGATTCAGAAAACGGACGTTCGATTATAGAATTTTTGTTCCGCCTTCAGCGCGAAAAAGGCATGACGCTGATTATCGTTACTCACGATCACGAACTTGCACTCATGTGCAACCGCATGATCACTATCAAAGACGGAGTGATTCTGGGAGAAACCGTATGAAGATTTTAGATATGATCAAAATTTCCCAAAGCAACTTGGTTCGAAGCAAACTTCGCACCTTTTTGACAATCCTCGCAGTATTTATCGGGACCTTTACTATTTCACTGACCAACGGTGTCGGTAATGGGGTGAAGTCTTATGTTAACAAAGAACTTGGTAATGTCGGAGTCGAGAATTCGCTCATTGTCCAGGGTAAGTCCGGCCAGCAGAACCCACTTTCAAGCGAAGTCACCAAATACGACCCGGACAAGCGCAGTGGGACTTTCAATCTGCCGCTTCTCGGGACCAATGACATCGAAAATATTCGCAACATTAAAAATGTGCAAACTATAACCCCAAATTACACCCCGCAACTGGAATACATCGCGGCCGGCGGAGACAAATATATCGCCGCACTCAACCAATACATCCGCGGCTTAAATTTGGATATGGCTTCAGGCCGGGTGGCGGGCTTAGAAAATCCAGACGAGGTCAGTATCCCAATCCGCTATGTCGAACCTCTGGGGTTTAGCTCGGCTTCCGATGCGCTCGGGAAAAATCTGACAGTCGGCTACAAAAATTCTTTGGGGAAAATCGAGGAACGCCAACTGCAAATAGTCGGTGTCCAGCAAGAATCAATCCTGGGCAACGCCACCATTTATACTTCGCCAATATTTGCGTCGGAACTGCAAGCAGATCAGACGCGCGGGATTGCCAATCTCTCAGACAGCTTCAATGGACTTATCGTCGAGTTCGATAAAAATTTGCCACCGGGGCAGGTCGAGGAGCTCAAGCAGACTCTCGTGGCCAATGGTTACTCGGCCCAGACCATCCAGGATCAGATCGGTACGTTTAGCAAAATTATCAATGGGATCTTGGTTGGGCTCGACGTGTTTGGAGCGATTGCTCTGCTGGCTGCAACTTTTGGGATTGTAAACACTTTGCTTATGGCGGTAAACGAGCGGACCCCCGAAATCGGATTAATGAAAGCTCTGGGTGCCAACTCTCGGTCTATCTTTTCGATTTTTTCGCTCGAGGCGGCAAGCATAGGTTTTTGGGGCGGCCTGATTGGCATTGCCTTGAGTGTAGCCACAGGCCAGATTATCAATCACTACGCAGCCAAAAATTTCCTCAAAGATTTTGTGGGCTTCAACCTCTTGTCGTTTCCGGTCTTGCCGAGCCTACTGACTTTGGCTGGCATAGTCTTGCTGGCGTTTTTGGCAGGCGCATTGCCGTCGCTCAAGGCATCGAGACTCGATCCAATCAAAGCCTTACGATACGAATAATCGCAAACCTGAGGGAGCCAAAAGAAAGGAACTGATATTTTGTCAGTTTCTTTCTTTTGTGATTTCACAAGGTGGCTGGATTCGGGAGAAGGAGTATCAGCGACTGACCGAATCAGAGCCGCCCAACCGAGTCAGAATTATCCATTCTTCTCATTGACCCAGAATAAGCGACGCTGTATTGTTTACGGGATAAGAATAGCCGTACAGGCTATCTTATTCTCAATCTGCAGGAGGATGAGTAATGAAATTTTCGTTCAGACTCACAGCGTTCTTCGTTACCGCAATAGGGCTCTTCTTCAGTGCCCCCGTGCGGACACAAACAGGTCCTCACCCCACGCACACAGGGTACTACTATCCTGTAACTGACGTGAATGACTGGATTGATCGTGGATACCACCGTATCGGTGGATCGTCTACGAAGGTTCAGCAAGGTCCCAGCAATACAGGTTACGCAGGACACTTCATGTCCCCCGATCCTGTGGTAAATGATTACCATACGGGCCAGGCGGGCTGGTACGATTACAGCCCTGATGTCTACCACAATGGTTATGACGTGATGGCACCGTATGGGACATACGTCTACGCCGCGGCAGACGGTTACATCGACCAGGTTTCACTAAATGGTTGGGACGTATCGGGTAGTACTGTGAATATAGCTTTAGTTATCAGATCGACATCTCCCACGGCTGGATCGTTTAAGGCTGTTTATGGACATATCGAAAAGTCAACCTGTATGTACTGTGGCTCGGGACAGCTTAATACCCAGGTATACAAAGGCCAGTACCTTGGATCTGTTGGTACATATGGCGGTGCAGAGCACCTTCATTTCGGTATCTGGGTAGGTAGCGGCAGTCCTACCACTGGTTTAGGGAGGACTGCAATAGCTAACTGGCCCAGTCGCATGGGGTGGGTGGATCCTATCCAATTTATCGAGTCGACCTGCCCCCCAGGCGATACGTCTAAATGCAGTGATCCGGACATGCCTTTATCTTTCTATGACATGAAACAGGGCTTGATCGCGAAGTTCGACAAGGCTCTTGTCCCTTACCCAAACGACTTGCGTTGGTGGTGGGACGATGTTGCGGGGAACTCCATCCACTACAGGAGCTGGTTCTTTAAAACTGTGAACGGTGTCACGACTTGGTACGAGGCCGAGGCTGCGGTAGATAAGACAAACAAATTGATTCGTTGGTGGGGATACTACGACGTCAATGGCAACTGGTCGGGATGGAAGCAGGTCGTGGTATATCCCTGACGCGGACCACGCAAACGGTGAGGGAGAGGGCACAGTGCGCTCTCCCTATTTTTCTACTATAATTAAATCGTTATTAAACTTAATCAAATGAGAAAAAATGTAATTTTAGTGGTGGTTGCTATAGTGGTTATAGCAGTAGTTGCTTATCTAATTTGGCATGGAAATTCTTCTAATGATTTAGTAAGTCAAGCCACTCCGACTCCAAATCCAACTCAAGTCCCCACTCCTACGCCTCCTCCCACAAGCCAGGACTATAAGGCTCCTTTTAAGACTTTTAGTGCCAAAGAGGTTTCAATTGAATATCCATCCACGTGGGTAATAGTCACTCCTTCTGCTGATAATAATACTGGGGTTGCATCTATATTAAGTCCTAGCACTAAAGCAAAAGTCGATGCTGGAAAGAGTAATGGTTATGATTATGATTTTAACGTGCAGTACGCAAGTGATCTCTTTAGTATGCTAGGTAATTCATACACTAAGGGCCAGAACATCATAGTGGGATCCAAGAGTGGCTACTGGGTTGTGATTCAAGGAAACGATATTAACGATGGTGTAGTAGTACAGAACAACGGCTATTATGTATTCTCATTCCCGCCCCAAATGGAAAAATCGTTACAAGAGGAAATCCTGAAGCACATCACTTTCACAAAATAGGTTTATCCTTGCTAATTAATGTAATCGAGGGGACACTGGGCGATTTTTTTGGTATAATAGAGACATGAATGAGGACGAGCTTGCGAAACAAATAAAACAATACAAAGATCTGCACAGCGCCAACAAAGAAATTGATGTCGCGAGTTTAGCCATGGCCGCGCTCAGCGGGGCCAATGACCAGATGCTTACCTCCAAGGAAAAACGCTGGGGATATATGGTCTCCTTGGCAGTGCCGCCGTTTGGGTTGCTTTATGCTGTAAAATTCTTTACCTCAGGCAAATCCGACGGCAAAACTGCGGCTTACGTCTGTCTGGGGCTTACCGTAGCCTCGATCGCATTACTGCTTCTGACCACGAATCTTATGTTCTCAAGCACTGGCCTGACTGTGGATCAATTGAAACAAGCGCCCGGCCAATACCAAGAGCTAGTTCAATAATCACCAGATCATTTGCCCTGATTGCTGGCGTAATATATAATAAATTTACAATGATTGACCAAAAATCTTTAGATTATATCCGGCATGCACGGGCCAATAACCTCAGTGATGAGGTTATTAAGCAGGCACTCATGCTCAACGGCTGGACCGAAGGCCAGGCTAGCGAAGCGCTAATCTCGGCGAGCACAGCCATCACGGGAACGAGCGCTTTAGCAGCTAATCCTGGCCGGAAACATTCATGGAATTCACCACTGAGCGTAATGCTTGCCGTGGTGCTGTTTTTTGCCCTGCTCATACTCTCAAACCACGTCGTCAAGGATTTGGTCTCTACGTCTCTAAGCACCAGCGGCAAACTCATCATAAACGTGTTTATTGTTCTGCCGTTCTTGCTTCTAGCTTTCCTACTGCATTATTCGTTCCATGAGCACGAGCAAAAAAATAAGTTCATGATTATTTCTCAGCCTTATTACTTTGTCGCCGGCTGGCTCCTGCTCAAGCTCTTATTTCAGGTCAGTCAGTACATCATGGATCAAAATGCGACCTACGGCGTCTATGCCGTACTTGTGATGACTGTTTTGGTTCTCACCGGAATCATCTTTTTTGTCCAAAAATATATGAGGAGCGCCTAGAATGTTTATCAAAGAAACCCCAGAAAATGAACAGGGGAGCATATTCACAACCAAACTCACGGGTTCGGGAGTATTTATCATTGGACTCCTGGTGTTGTCACTGATTGCGCTCGGCGAAAGAATCCTCTACGACATGGGCCGATTCTTGGCACCGGCGCCGCTTGATTATTTCAATAACCTCGGGGTGATCCTAGTCCACGCGTTTTTTATTATTCCACTGCTTGTGATTTCGATCATCGTCAATGTCAGCATTAGTACTCACAAGCAGAGATACGCAGTAGTACTGATACCATATTATGTCTTTACTATCATTATGGCTTTGCAATTGGCCTTGGAATACGGGGTGTATTTCTCTCAGCACCACACAGTGATCGAATTTTACATCGTCATGACAGTATTCGTTGCAGTGTGTACTTACGGCATCTACTACATCCAAAGCAAATACAAGCCGCAGGTCTGACCTCTGTATGATCATGAAGGATTTCAACTTCAACGAGTTCCGAAGCCCGACACATGGAAAGCTTGATTTTGATGGTGTTTTGGAAAAACTCCTCGGTTATATGGGTGTGGCGCCGGGGCTTGAGTATGAGCTCATCATCGGTACCGACTCCATGCCGTCGGGACATGAGGCCGAGTTTGTCTCGGCAATAGTGGTCCACCGCAAAAACAAAGGCGGTATATACTTTTGGTCCAAACGCCACGAGACCAGCCTGCATACGCTCCGTGATCGCATCTACCAGGAAGCTCTGTATTCCCTCCGCCTGGCTGAGCAATTGATAGAAAACCTCAGAGCGAAAGAAATCATCGACTACAATCTTACCATCCATGTCGATGTCGGCCCGAACGGCGAGACCAAAAAATTAATCAACGAAGTCGTGGGTATGATCAAGGGCTCGGGATTTGCTGTGAAGACTAAGCCCGATTCCTATGGCGCGTCTTCGGTCGCTGATCGCCACACCTAAACCTATAATTTGCAAATACCAATTTCAATTTCCAACCCCAGATTTTGGGGTTTTTCTTTTGTCCACAAATATGTAATAAGCTCCAACCCTGCTTGTGATCTTGCCCAAATGCTTTAGTCAATGCCAACAGTAGCGAGATTGAGCCCGAAGACTAGAATATCTCTATGGACGGAATAAGAGAATTTTTCTATTGGACGGCTAGCATTGCTCTGATTCTCGTGAGTTTGTTTGTCCTCGGCTTGATCGTTCTTTTGGTTTACCTTAAGAAACTCGCAGACCGAAGCGTGCGCAAACTCGATGAAAGTTTGGAACACGTGCATAGCGCGACGCGCGCCTGGCGTAATTTAGCATTTACCAGATTTGTACTTCGAGCATTAAGATTTATTTTCTAAGGAGAGAAATATGTTTCAGAAAGACTACGTGCATAGAAGCAATATTTTGGGAGCCGGATTGATCGCCTTCATCGCCGGAGCCGTTGCTTGGGCGTTATTTGGCAGAAAGGTTTCGGACAAAATCGGCCAGAACGAAGAATTCCAAAATCTCAAGAAGCAAGTTTACGATAAAGCTTCCCAGATTTCCGACCTGACGCAAGACAAATATGATTCAGTTGTAGATGAAGTGACCAATAAGTACGCCCAAGTCAAAGGCATCTCAAGTAACGAATTGCGTGATCTGGCCGACGATCTTAAATGGCACTGGCGCCGGATTAAGTCATCTTGGAAGAACAACCGTTACTCAGGATTTGGCGACGGCTCAGGCTTTAACTAAACTACAATGTTCCTTTTTGAATCTTAAATAATTAATTAAAGAGAAAGGGGTGATATAAATGACAGTATTAGCGTGGATAATTTTGGGAGGTATCGCCGGTTGGCTTGCAAGCATTATTATGCGTACGGATGCGGAGATGGGGATTCCTGCCAACATCATTGTCGGCATCGTCGGCGCCCTCATCGGCGGCTGGCTCATGACTCTATTCGGAGGTCCGAGTGTGACTGGTTTCAACTTCGTCAGCTTGATCGTGGCTGTTCTGGGCTCAGTGCTCTTGCTTTGGATCGTCCGCGGATTTAGAACACCGCTTTCAGGCAGATACTAGGTAATTTAAAATTAAAAATGCAAAGCGAAAAGTTATTTTGAATTTTTAACTTTGCATTCTAAATTAATCATATGGCTGTATATACAACACCCACAGAGACTCATGAGCACTATGTCGAGCGTGATACCGGGAGTGGTGCAGGCGTCTGGGCGGTGATTGCCGTACTCTTGGTCCTATTTGCTCTACTGTTCTTTGGGACCAATATCTTTGGCCGCCGCGGAGGTTCAACCGGCGGAACCAACACCACATTGCCGAGTTCATCTTCAAGCAGTGGGACATCTGGTTCGGCGTCAGGTTCTGCATCAGGCAGTGCTTCAGGATCGACACAACCCTAATTTTCGCTCATCGGTAGTTTAGAAAAACCCCGGAATTCTTTCCGGGGTTTTGTTAACCAATAATAAACAAAGCGAGGCACTTTGCAGAAAGTAACTCGCGCAGGACGACGGTCCGAGCGCGTAGGCCAAAAATTCAGCAGAATTTTATGGCCGGTACTTTTGCAAACGTGCCGAGCGAATCAGATCCCAAGAATGCTTTTGATTTTGAGCTCAATTACGGGTTTGGGAGCTGCGCCTACGATTTCACCTATAATCTTGCCGCCTTTGAATATCTTTAGAGACGGAATAGAAAATACCGAGTAATCTTGAGTAGTTTTCGGGTTTTCATCAACATTGATTTTACCCACCCGCATGTGATCCTTGAGTTCGTCTGCCAATTGGGTCACGGCCGGAGAGACCATTTTGCAGGGTCCGCACCATTCGGCCCAAAAATCCACCAAAAACGGTTTGTCTGATTTAAGGACTTCTTCGCTAAAGTTGCTGTCTGTGAGTGTGATTTCCATTTTTTTCTCCTCGTCCGCCTAAATTATGCCAAATTATTATATGGGCAGAATTGATATGTGTCAAAAAATCTAGTAAAATCAGTGCAGATCAGTAATTATCTTTTAGATGTACAGGAAAACCATTTTTAGCATAGCGGCTTTAGGGGCGGTGGTTTTGATATTTCCGCACCAGACATGGAATAAGCAATTACCTGCAGTTTCTTCGGCCAGCATCGAAAACCAAGAACCTTCCGCGGATACCGTCTCCCCAGAGTTGATCGGAGGTTCTACAGCTCCGCATAGCAGTGCCAAATCCATTCTCGCTATCGACCTCAACACGGGAACAGTCCTGTATAGCCAGAATCCCGCAGAAAAATTGCCGATTGCCAGTCTGACCAAACTCATGACTGCCATGGTCGTCTCTGATCATGCCAGCAAGGACCAGGTCGTGACCATAGATAAGGCTGACACGCAGGTAACGTGTTTGTGCGTAGGTTTACTGGCCGGGGAACAGCTTACAGTAGAGAACCTGCTCAAGGCTATGCTTATACCCTCAAGCAATGATTCTGCCAAGGCCCTGGCAAGATTCACGGGCGGAGACGAGGTGGCGTTTGTAAAAATGATGAACGACAAAGCCGCAGAGCTCGGGCTTGCCGATACTCATTTTTCCAATCCCGCCGGACTCGATAGTCCTGACAATTATTCTACAGCCCAGGACTTATCCAAAATCGCGCAAGAGTTCCTCAAATATTCCCTCCTTGAGAGAATTGTCGCCACCGGCGGCATGGATGTCAGCTCCGTCGATGGGAAATTTGTCCATCACCTGCGCACGAGCAATAAACTGCTTTTGGAAAATTCAGAAGTCGTGGGTGTGAAGACCGGCTTCACTAACGACGCTCAGGGCAACCTCATTATCAAAATCGATCACAACGGGATCAAAGTCCTGACCATTGTGCTCAATACCCCGAACCGGGAAGATGATACGCGCAATCTTATCGACTGGATCTTCCACGCTTATCGGTGGTAATTATATTGCCGCCCACGAGGCGGCTTTAATTTTGGCAAAAGTGCTTCCGTGTGGTATAATATAGCGGCAAATTCGTTACTTGTTCGAAACAAAATCGTAAATCTTTAAGCTATGGAATCCATTCCCATACTCATTAAAATGTTCTGCCTGGCGGCAATGGCTTTTATCGTGGCAATCTTGCTCACGCCTCCCTTTACCGACTTTTTGTATAAGAACAAAATCGGCAAAAAAATCCGTGCCGAAGGTGACACCCCGGTTTTCAGCAAACTCCACGCCAAAAAAGCCGGAACGCCGACTATGGGCGGTATCCTCATCTGGTTTACGACAGCTGTCCTGGCTTTGAGCTTTTGGTTTCTGGACCGCGTAGTCCATCTCGATTATTTTCATTATCTGAATTTCTTATCGCGCCAGCAAACCCTCCTGCCGTTGGGTGTACTTTTGGCCACCGCGCTCCTCGGGTTATTCGACGACTATCTGGGCGTCGTTGGCCGCGGCGGCGGCAAAGGCGGCGGCATGCGCATGCGGCATAGGTTGGCTTTCTACTCCCTGGTCGCTGTGGTCGGCGCTTATTGGTTTTATTACAAGCTGGGGTTTGATATTTTGCATGTCCCAGGACTAGGCGATTGGCATCTGGGGCTGTGGTATATCCCATTTTTTATTTTCGTCGTTATCTCAACGAGCTTTTCGGTAAACGAAACCGATGGTTTGGACGGCTTAGCCGCCGGGGTCCTCGGCATTTGTTTTTTTGCTTTCGGAACTATCGCCTTTGTACAAGGCCGTTACGATTTGGCGACCTTTACCGCGGTCATGGTCGGAAGTCTCTTGGCATTTCTTTGGTTTAATATTTATCCCGCTAGATTTATTATGGGCGATACGGGTTCTATGTCACTTGGCACCGTGCTTGCGGTCATTGCTTTTTATACTAATTCCGTCTTCGTCTTGCCGATTATAGGTTTTGTTCTGGTATTAGAATCAGGATCTGTAATTATTCAGATCGGGGCTCGAAAAATATTTAAGAAAAAAGTTTTTCTTTCGGCTCCAATTCATCATCATTTTGAAGCCCTCGGTTGGCCAGAGACCAAGGTCACTATGAGATTTTGGGTCATTACCGCTATGTCCGCCGCAGTCGGCGTTGCTATAAGTTTAGTAGGGCGATAATTCTTAAATTCTCAATTTTATGTTTGATATTCTCTTAAAAAATGGGGAAATCATCGATGGCACGGGCAAAAAGCCAAAGTTTAAATCCGACGTCGCAATTACCGGCGGCAAGATTTCGGAAATCGCTGAAAACATCCCAGAGTCCAAAGCCAAAGTCGTAATTGATACGGGCGGCAAGTTCATCGTACCCGGATTTATAGATATCCAGAACCACTCAGACGCTTACTGGACGCTTTTTGATGAGCCGGATCAATTGAGTCTTATCTCACAGGGAATCACGTCTATAATAGTCGGTAACTGCGGATCATCTCTGGCACCGCTTACAAGTACAGAAGCTATCAAGACAATTCAGAAATGGCATAATCTCGCCGGCATCAATATCAACTGGTCAACCTTTGCCGAATTCCTGCGGAGCATGCACCAGAAAACTGCGGTCAATGTCGGCAGTTTAGTCGGGCATGCCACTCTGCGGCGCGGTCTGCTGGGCGATCAGGTCCGGAAGGCGACATCGGATGAAATTCAGATTATGGATAAACTTTTGTCGCAGTCTCTGGAGCAAGGCGCACTTGGCTTGTCTTTGGGCTTAGTCTATGCGCATGAAGTTAATTCCACCGCCGAAGAGCTCTTGGAGCTCTCGAAAAATCTCAAAACCCGTGAGGCTTATCTTTCCGTACATCTGCGCTCAGAAGGCGCGCATGTCTTGGAGAGTCTCGACGAAGTCATCGAAATTGCCAAAAAAGCCGGCGTGGCTTTGAAAATTTCTCATTTCAAGATCCAAAACCAAAAAAATTGGCACTTGGGAAAACAAGCTCTCAAAAAAATCGAGGACGCTTACCACTCAGGCCTTGATATTTCGTTTGACGTTTATCCGTACCACACTTCCTGGTCCGTGCTCTACACTTATCTGCCTAAGTGGGCTTATGAGGGCGGCCGGCAGGAAATTTTGAGAATGATGGCTTCACCAGTCGAGCGTAAAAAAATCCTCGAATATCTCAAAACCCAGGAATACGATTACAAAAACATCACTGTCGCCACATCGGAAAACAATTCCGGCTTTATTGGCAAGACTGTGGCCGACATCGCCGCCAATTCTGGAGTATCCGGCGCGGAAGCCCTGCTTAATATTCTAACCGCCTGCAAAACTCAAGCCGTGGCATTCGACAGAAATTTGTCGGATGAGCTCGTGGATGAGCTTTTGGCCTCCCCGCTTGGGATGATCGCCACCGATGGCGCCGGCTACACTGCTCAGACTGAAAATTTGGTCCACCCGCGCTGTTACGGGGCCATGCCCAGATTTTTGTCATGGGTCAGAGAAAAGAAAAAAATTTCCTGGGAAGAAGCGATCCGCAAAATTACTTCCGAACCGGCGCGCCTAATTAAGATCACAGACCGCGGGACCATTGCGAAAAACCTCATAGCCGACCTCGTGGTTATTGATCCCAAGAAAGTTTCGGATCAGGCCACTTACGAACACCCGTTCCAGCTGTCGTTTGGGATCGATTCAGTGATCGTCAACGGACAAATTGCTTATTATGACGGCCGAGGTTCAGGGCACTTTGGCACGATATTGCGCAGAACATGAACCTAGAACACCTTCAAGACAAAAAGATTGCGATCGTCGGCATGGGAGTCAACAATCAAAAGTTGGCATCCTTTTTTGATGCGCACGGAATTGTCTATGAAACGATCGCTGATTGGAAGCGGAATTCCGACCTGGTGGGACAGCTGGACCGCTTCGACATTTTGTTTCGGACCCCGGGGTTGCCGTATATGGCGCCGGCCATTCAGCAGGCTCAAAGCAAAGGCGTTGAAATCTCAAGCCAGACCAAACTCTTTTTTGATCTGTGTCCGGCCAAAATCATTGGTGTCACTGGCACCAAGGGCAAGGGGACAACCTCCACGCTCGCGGCCAAAATTCTCGAAGCTGGCGGCTACAAAGTTTGGCTGGCGGGCAATATCGGCACCGACCCGTTTGAGTTTATTGATTCTATTAAACCCGAGGATTTGGTGGTCTTGGAACTTTCAAGCTTCCAGCTCCAGGATCTCCATCGCAGTCCGCACATAGCCGTCGTGCTCAATATTACCGCGGATCATTTGGATGAATCAGGTACCTACAATAAATCAGCGCACGGATCGATCAGTGAATACTTTGATGCCAAACTGCAGATCATAGCCCACCAAACCGCAGAGGATTTTGCAGTCATTTCCCATGAACTTCCGTCCGATGTACAGAATGTAGGCCACGGCCAGAAAATTATTTTTGATCCGAAAGATGTCGAAGATTATGAATACATAATACTCGGAAAGCATAACCTTGAAAATATTGCGGCCGCATCTGCTGTGGGGAAGATTCTGAAGGTTCCAGAAGACCTGATTCGCCAAGCGGTGAAGAACTTTCCAGGCCTCCCGCACCGTCTGCAGAAAGTTTTGGAGAAAGACGGGATTACTTATGTGGAGGATTCGATAAGTACCAACGAGGATTCGACGATTGCTGCCATCCAGGCATTTGCCGAGCCTGTAATTTTGATTGTCGGTGGCTCGAGCAAGGGCTTGGAATACAAAAAACTAGGCAAGACTATAAAGTCAGCAGGAAATCTGAAAGCCGTCGTTGCGGTCGGGGAAGAAGCTCCTAAAATTCTCAAAAATATGGAAGGCTATTCTGGGAAAATTTTTACCGGCGCCAAAAATATGCAAGAGATTATTTCCCAGGCAAAAAGCATTGCGACTGCAGGCGATGTGGTCCTGCTCTCACCGGCCGCGGCCAGCTTTGATATGTTTAAAAATTACCGCGACCGTGCTGAGCAATTCGTAACGGAAATCAAAAAATGAATCCCGTAAACAAAACTTTACTCTGGACGATCCTTGGCCTTTTGGCATTTGGTCTTTTGAGCTTGTCATCGGCTTCGTCCGTGGTCTCCCTCAAGGAGCATGGAAACAACTACTGGTATTTTACCCGACAGCTTTTGCAGGGTGCCTTGCCGGGTCTTATCCTCATGTATCTTTTGTCGAGAATCGATTACCATATCTGGCAGAAATTCGCCCCCGTCCTTATGTTTCTTGGAATCGGCATGCTGGTGGCGGTTTTTCTGAACGGGGTGGGATTTACTACGGGAGGCGCTACTCGCTGGATAAACTTCAGAGTATTTCTTTTTCAGCCGGCCGAATTTATGAAACTGGCAATTATCATTTACCTAGCCAGCTGGTACGACAAGCGTCAACAGCATGTCCATGATCTTTATTATGGATTTCTGCCGACGCTGACCATAGTCGGTGTAGCTTCAGTGCTGATCATTATGCAGCCGGATCTCGGGACTATGCTGGTTTTGATTGCCATCGCTTCGATTATGTTTTTCCTCGGCGGCGTTCGTCTCAAATATTTACTCACAACAGCAGCGCTAGCATCAGTCGCCCTGTGGGTTTTGGTCAAAGCGGCTGCTTACCGCACGCATCGGCTTTTGGCGTTTTTTAATCCAGACGTCGATGCCCAAGGGATCTCTTACCAGATCAATCAAGCCTTGCTCGCCATTGGCTCCGGCGGCTTGTGGGGACGGGGATTTGGCCGCAGTATCCAAAAGCAAAACTACCTGCCCGAAGCCATTGGTGACTCGATATTTGCCGTCATCGCCGAGGAGATGGGATTTATCCGCGCCGGAGCGTTTTTGTTGGGCTTTTTATTTCTGGCCTACAAAGGCTACCAGGTGGCACTCAAGGCTCCTGATGTCTTTGGCAAATTGGTTGCCGCGGGTATCACGTCGTGGATTGTCGTGCAAGCGCTTATCAATATCGGCGGGATCACCAAAGTCATACCGCTTACGGGTATCCCATTGCCATTCACCTCGTACGGTTCCACTGCTATGGCATTGAATCTGGCCGCGCTTGGAATTCTTTTAAATATTTCCCGGTTTGCTACAAACAAATGAGAGACATAATCAGAAGTCCACAAAACAGTAAGCCACAAAAAACCCAACCTCAAGAATTGAGGTTTATAGTTATGCCCAAGATTCGCCGCAGTAAAATGCTCATCGCGCCGTTTATTGCCGGGTTGATTATTGTCATGCTGTCCATGCAAATGTTGAGTTATCTGTCCTCAGCCAAAAATGCCCAGAAAGATATCTTAGGTGCGGCGACCATGGCTTATTCTGATTTATCCGATGCCGGGAGCAGTTTGGCGGCAAAAAATTTCTCAGACGCTCAGATCAAATTTACGGAAGCGCTGAGTAATTTAAATACTGCACAAAACAGGCTCGATGAATTCAAGGCTCTGCAATTAGTTGCCAGCCAGGCCAAAACTGCCGGCCAGATTCTTTCGGGCGCGTCGCATCTGGCCGCCGCCGGACAAAAACTCACCGAGGCCTTATCGGTATTTGACGACCTCAAAGTTTCGAGCTCCGGAATAGAAACTGCAAATCTTCCTGATCGTCTCAAACGCAACCAGAATTCCCTCCATACGGCCTTGGATGAACTCAAACAATCGGAGCAGGAATTTAGCGGGGTAGCGGGTCTCCCGGCCGAATACGCTAGTTCGTTTCTCAAAGCGAAACAACAGGTGTCCGCACTTTCGGGTATGGTCCAGAATCTGTCCAACCTTGAGGATATTTATTTGGGATTTTTTGGCACCGGCCCGCGAGTCTATTTGCTGATCTTCCAAAACTACGACGAGGTCCGCGCCACTGGCGGGTTTATTGGGACCTATGGCGTACTTAAAATTAATGACGGCAAAATCCAGGATCTCAAAATCGAAAGCATCTACGATCTCGACGGCCACATCTATGACAATGTTGCCGCCCCCGGACCGTTTCAGCCGTTCATAAAAAAGTGGGGGATACGCGATGCCAATTGGTTTGCCGATTTTCCCTCGTCGGCGAGAAAACTTTTGCAGTTCTTTGAGTCCGGCTCGCAGACCGCCGACGGCGTGATTGCGTTTACGCCGGCGATTTTCCAAGACATCCTGCGAATCACGGGCCCAATTCCTATGCCTGGCTATGACGTGGTGCTTTCGGCTGATAATTTCCAAGACGTGGTGCAGTACAAGACTTCGGTGGACTATGACAAACAAAAAAACCAGCCCAAGCAATTGTTGGCCGACTTCGCCCCGCTCTTGCTCAATAAATTCATGAGCCTGACCCAGGAGCAATGGCTGAAGATTTTGCAATCCATGCAGGAGAATTTGGGTGCCAAACATATTTTGTTGTTTAGCAAAGATCCTAAATTAGAAAAAAATATAGACGACCTACATGTCTCGGGCAAGATTTTGGCTTCGGAAGAGGATTACCTGAATATTATCAACACCAATCTCGGCGGGACCAAAAGCGATCTTTCAATCAAACAGAAAGCTCACCTTCAAAGTAAAATTCTCTCAGACGGATCGATCATCGATACGCTCACGATCGAAAGATTCAATAGCGGCGCGGTAGATAATTTAGATTTCATGCGCGTTATGGTCCCGGCGGGATCTACTTTGGTGTCCGCGCTGGGCTTTGACGAGCACGAATTCAATCCATCGCAGGCCGAAGGCTATACCACCGATCCGGATTTAGGCAATTGGGACCAGGGACACGAGGTCGGTAATACGTTTATCCGCGCAGAAGCCGGCAAAACCGAATTCACAGGCTGGCTGGCACTTGGAGCTGGCGAAACCCGGTCTCTCAGGCTCACATATGTGATACCGTATAAAGCCAAGACCAACGTCGTTGCGACTCAGACCAAATACAGTCTTCTCTTCCAGAAGCAGTCTGGAGTTTACCCTTATGACTTCAGCGCCACTCTCGAGTCGGGCAACCTCACACCTTATTGGCATTCCGCAGACGTTGGTTTGGATAATGGCGTAAGTAACTTAAGCTATACCACCGGCTCCGATCAGTACTGGGCAATTCTTCTCAACCGATAATGACCAGCGATAATTTCAGGCAAACACGCAATCGAATAGGCAGTGCGGCAATTATCATTGCCGTGTTCAGTTTGCTGTCAAAAATTTTGGGTTTGGCTCGAGATGCTATTTTTTCCCACCAATTCGGTACCGGGCCTGTGATCGATGCCTATTTCGCCGCGTTCCGGATTCCGGACTTTGTGTTCAATCTGCTCATTCTCGGAACTTTCTCAGTGGCTTTTATTCCGATCTTCTCGGAATACCTGATCAAAGATAAAGAAAAAGCCAATCGTCTGGCCAACAGCATTATCAATGTTACCCTGCTGATGATCTTTGTCTTCAGCTTGCTGGCGCTCGTCTTTATAAATCCGCTGATCTCGGCCATTGCGCCTGGTTTCCAGGGCGAAACCCGCGAGCTTGCGAAAACTTTTACTAAGATTTTTTTGCTTTCGCCAATATTTTTGACATTGTCTTCGATCACCTCGAGCATGCTCAATACTCATCGGCGCTTTGCGATAGTTTCAGCGGCACCATTACTGTATAACGCCTCTATAATCGCCGGCGCGGTTTGGCTTTATCCAAAATTTGGTCCTATGGGATTGGCTTTTGGGGTAGTGCTCGGAGCCTTCCTACACTTTATTATCCAAGTGCCTCAGCTTTTGAGTTTGGGTTTTCGTTATGAATTCAAAATCGATACGCGACAACCAGGATTTATACAGTTTTGGAAATTGTACTGGCCGCGGATTTTTTCCATGGGCACAGGCCAGATCACTTTGCTTATCACCAGTATTTTTGGATCGTTTCTTGGTGCTGGGGCTCTGTCCTCGTTTTATTATGCCAACAATCTACAGGGAGTATTCTTGAGCATTTTTGCGGTCTCGGCAGCACTGGCAGTCTTCCCGGTGATGTCGGACTTGTTTAATGAAAAAGATATGACCGGACTCAAAGACGTTATTGCCCATACCACGATCCAGATTTTGTACTTCGTGATCCCATTGTCGGTACTTATGTTGATCCTGCGCGCCCAAGTGGTACGGCTTGTACTCGGCATCGGACAAAATACTAACTTTACTTTCAACGACGTCCGGACTGTGGCCGCAACTCTGGGATTATTTGCCGTGTCCATGTTTGCGCAAGGACTGATTCAGCTTTTTACCCGCGCGTTCTATGCTATGCAGAACACCAGAATCCCGGTGATCATAAGTTTTATTACCATCGCCATCAATATCGTCGCCACCGCAATCCTCGTGCGCAAATTCGGAGTGCCGGGCCTGGCCATGGCATTCTCGATTACAAGCCTGATTGAGCTGGCGATTCTCATGATGGAACTGCACGTCAAACTTGGTAATATCCACGACGAATATCTGATTGTCTTGACCCTCAAAATAGTCATTAGTTCACTCGTGGCCGGCATTATCACTTATATAACTCTGTATATCGTCGCGCCGTTTGTCCCTATGAACAAATACGTCGGTGTGCTTACACAAGCAATTATCTCCGGCCTCGTCGGTTCTCTGGCCTACCTGGCCGTGAGCTGGGTCTTGGGACTGGCCGAGACCCGGAATATTATTTCGGTAACACGCAGTGCCGTGGCCAAAGCCGGCAAACCTTTTGCTTATATCTGGTCAATGTGGTCATAGGTGCCTTGCTTTTTAAATTTATAGGAAAAAGAAAAAGGCGAGTGAAGGATTTTCATCCAATCACTCGCCTTGCGATTTTAGACCAGCACAGGGTTCTTATCCTGCCTTGCCGTCCGGGTGGACGGAAGTGCAATTACCCCTCACGATTTCTCGTGGAGCTTGCGCTCACTTGGCTTTTGAAAACTGGTTGCTCTAGATGCCAGCGAGTCGTTGACGAGCTGTCGAGACCGTGTCTTTGTCGGACCTTGGTCGACAGGTGAATTCCGTGACGAAATGGATAATATCACGTGTGAGTTCAAGGACCTCATCGAGATCCACATCAAGACCCGGGTGCTGCTTGTTGAGCTCGATCACGATATTGCCCAGCTCGCTTCGCAGGTCGTGGCCGACCGTCATGCCTTCCCTGATTCTCTTCGTCTTCAGATAGGCAATGGCGATCTTCCCTTTGCGAAGTTCTTTCGAAATTGGTCGCCAGTCGTTGCTGTCACGGCCTTCGAACCGCGTGTCGATCGGGCCGAGGTCGGTATGGTTGTGGATCGCATCATGGCAATCGCGTACCGCTTTGTTGATGAGATTGACTTCCATCATGCGCGGGGCGAATGACTTGGCCACGATGCTTTCGTTGCCATTGTCATCGACTGCTGTATAGTAAACTCTAAATCCTGGCATATGGCCTCCTTGGCCTTTGGTCGGAACGGCATGTTCCAACAAGTAATTATACTCCTTTTTTGCGGTTTTGTCAAGAGTTTGCTAAAATAAGCAAGTGTAAAATGGCTTAATAACTCACTTACTTACTGTACAGTAAGTAAGTATAACGAATATGACAAAACTATCGCGTAAACCTTTGAGCAATGAAAAACTCGGACTTTTGGTCAATAACATCTGGCTCGCTTTCTTATCTATGAAAACAAAGGAAGAGATGCGAGTGTTGTTTCGGGATTTGTTCACCCATACTGAATATAAAATGCTAGCGAAAAGACTCGAGGTCGCCCGAAGACTCATAGATGGCGAGCATTACGAAGAAATAAGTCGCGAGCTAAACATAAGTGAGAAAACAATTGCACATGTCAGTAATATCTTGGCCCAAAAAGGGGAGGGGTTACGCAAGGCCCACAATAACCTTAAGGGTTTGGAACAGAAGTTCAGGAAAAAGACTTCGACTAAATTTCCAAGATACAAAGGCATGCCACATCTTTCAGAATTAATCAAGGCGTAATATAGACTTACTTACTGTACCGTATTACAGTCTCATCAAATTCATGTCACAGGATAAGATTAGGAATTTTTGTACCCAGTAGTAGAAGTTCGATCCGCTGTCGCGGGAAATATAATCGAACTTCACTACTGGGCAGGTTATCGCTTATGTCACAAGATAAAATCCGTAACTTTTGTATCATTGCCCACATCGATCACGGCAAGTCCACGCTGGCGGATCGGCTTTTGGAAATGACTTCCACAGTTTCCAAACGAGAGATGAAAGATCAGTTGCTCGATACTATGGATTTAGAACGGGAGCGCGGGATCACGATCAAGCTCCAACCGGTGCGTATGGAATGGCAGGATTACATCCTCAACCTTATCGACACTCCTGGGCACGTGGATTTTACTTACGAAGTCTCGCGATCATTGGCCGCATGCGAAGGTGCGATATTGGTGGTGGACTCAACCCAAGGTATAGAAGCGCAGACTCTGGCCAATATTCATTTGGCGCAAGCCCACAATCTCAAAATCATCCCAGTGGTCAATAAAATCGACCTTCCGAATTCCGACCGCGAAAAAACCGCAGAAGAGATCAAAAAAGCTTTCGGGTTTACCGACGATGAAATTCTCTATGCCTCCGGCAAAACCGGTGAAGGCGTGGACAAAATCATCGAAGCCGTGGTCGAGCGAGTCCCGGCGCCCCAAGGAGACACCGACAAGCCCCTGCGCGCCTTGATTTTTGATTCAGCTTATGATCAGCACCGCGGCGTGCTGACATTTGTGAGGATAGTGGACGGCAGTCTTAAGAAGAGCGAAAAGATACAGATGATAGGGACAAATACTCCGGCTGATTCGCTTGAGGTCGGATATTTCCATCCCAAATTTTTCCCGTCCCAGGATCTCAAGACCGGGGAAGTGGGGTACATAGTTACAGGACTCCGGGATGTGCGCAAAGCTCGAGTCGGCGATACGATCACGTCAGCGGGAGCAAAGGTGGAACAACTTCCTGGCTACAAGCAGATCAAACCTATGGTCTATGCTTCTATTTTTCCGGTTTCGGGGGATGATTATCCGCTTTTGCGCGACGCTATAGAGAAACTCAAACTTTCCGATGCGGCCCTGGAATTTGTCCCGGAGCACATTCCTGCCCTGGGATTCGGTTTTCGGACCGGGTTCCTGGGACTGCTCCATATGGATATCGTCCAGGAACGCTTGTCACGCGAATACAATCTGGATCTGGTGCTGACCGCGCCATCAGTGGAGTACCGAATCAATCTCAAGGACGGCACTCAGAAAATCATACACACCCCGGCGGAGTTGCCCGATTTATCTATCGTCGAATCCATAGAAGAGCCTTGGGTCGCAATTGAGATTCTAATCCCGCAGACATACATCGGGGGAATTTTGGAACTCATTACCGGCCGTCGCGGCATATATAAAAACATGGATTATCTCTCCAATGACCGCGTGCTCGTGACTGCCGAAATGCCGCTGGCCAACATCATCATTGATTTTTATGATAAACTTAAGAGTGTATCCTCAGGCTATGCCTCACTCAATTATGAGTATTTGGATTCGCGGGTGGATGATTTGGTAAAGCTCGATATTTTGGTGGCAGGAGAAATCGTCGAGGCTTTGTCTATGATAGTCCACCGGGATGTGGCTGAGGCCGAAGGCCGGAGCCTCACTGAGAAACTTAAGACGCTTATCCCGCGGCAACAGTTTGAGATCGCGATCCAAGCCGCTATCGGCGGCAAGGTTATTGCCCGCGAAACCATCTCGGCTGTGCGCAAGGATGTCACAGTCGGACTCTATGGCGGCGATGTGACCCGCAAAATGAAGCTCCTCGAGAAACAGAAAAGAGGCAAGAAGCGGCTCAAGCGTATCGGCCAGGTCGATATCCCGCAAGAAGCATTTTTAGCAATTCTTAAGAAATGAGAAACCGAAAACGACTTCAACAAATTTCTATAGTCTTCGCCGTATTTATGATTGCGGCCATGATTTTGTTTACTCTTATCCCGCTTTTGGCCGCCCGCTAAATTTATGCATTCAATACTGAAATCAAAAACCGGTACGGTTATCCTCTCCATTGCTTTAGTGAGCTTTTTGTTTGTCACAGGGAGGCTGTTGGCACAGAAGTATCAGACAGATAACCAGATCAAACAGCTCCAAGCTCACGCCGACCAAATCCGCGGGGAAAACCAGGAGCTTTCCGATCTTTTGAAATATTTAAATAGCGAGCAATACCAGGAAAAAGCGGCGCGCGAACAGCTCAACCTCAAAAAAGATGGGGAAGTCGTGGTCGCGCTTCCTCAGCAACAGGAACAAATCGCCTCAGCGCGGGTGACCACGCAAGAGAGTAATGTTAAAAAATGGTATGAATATTTCTTCCGAAATCAATAACAATCTGCCTAAACCTAAACACTTGTTCTGGGCCGGCATTGCGATCATCCTGGGATTTTTGCTTATCTCAGTCACCATCGCATATGCTACCGCTTGGCAGGATCCCATTTCCAAAAGTTTCAAGAAGCTCTATCCTTCGGCCTTGGTGGGATCTGTGCCGGTCTCGATTGAAGACTCAGACGCTTTCGTGGCCTTGGCGAGCAAGATGGATGGCAATGTCTCCGGAGCGGATGCATTTGATATGTATCTCAAGCACATCAAATCCGACCTCCTGCTTAAACGATTAGGTCTGAAACTTCCCTCAGACGCAATCTCGGATGAATTATATTTCTATAAAAAATCCCCTGAGTACGACAATTTTCTCCGCACTTATTTCCGGGGATCAGAAAAATTATTTAAAGAAAACGTCGTTGCTCCCCAAGCCGTGGAAGCGCGTCTGCGTATAAAATATAATTCCGATTTCAATCTCAACCAGAAGTCTTACCAAAAAGCGGAAAATGTCCTGGAGCGGCTCAATGCCGGTGAAAAATTCGAGGATGTCGCCAAGCAATTTAGCGCCGACAAAAAATCCGCACAGTTCGGCGGAGATTTGGGCTTTTTTGAGCACGGGCAAATTCTGCCGGAACTGGAAAAAGCAATTACCGTGGCAAAGATTGGGGAAGTGCACGATATCATCGTCACCCGCGACGGATACGAAATAGTTTATCCCATAGAAACATCCATGATCGACGGCAAAAAAATGTGGCATGCCAAACACATCCTCATCGAAACCACAGGCTTTGATCCCTGGCTTGCCAATCTCCTCGGCGATATGCCGGTCAAGAAAATCAAAAATTATTAGGAAAAAAACTACCCCAACGAAATTCGAATCGTTGGGGTTTTATCTTTGCGCCAGCATTTTGAGACTGGCGATGAGGTAGTAGGCGGCATACATTCCGCTGATACCGCCCAATGACACAAACCACGCGTGCCACTGCCATCTTTCATCGGAAATAAGTAGAGCTCCAGAAGTGATCAGGCTCGAGACGAACATGAGTATTGCGAGCAGGTAGATTTGATGCCCTGTAAGTGATACTCCGAGGAGTGTTCCTACCAGAAAGGCCACAATGGCGAGGAGAATGTTTGTCACCACTGAGATTTTAAGCATTGATTCCTCCTAAATTGAAAAGGCCGCTATGGCCTTGTTTTTCTAATTATACCAAAATCTGTATAATGTTAAAGCTATGTTGGCAGGTATCGTATAATGGCAGTACATGTCCTTCCCAAGGATAGAGCGAGGGTTCGATTCCCTCTACCTGCTCCAGGAAAAATATATGAAAATTGAGAAGAAAATTTTGCCTGAATATTTTGAACAGGTAAAAAATGGTTCTAAAACATTTGAACTGAGGCTTGCTGACTGGGAATGTAATCCTGGCGATGTTTTGGTGCTTAAAGAATGGGACCCAGAACTTCAAGCGTATACGGGACGTGAGGTTTCCAGAGAAGTCGGGTACGTTCTTAAAACTAAAGAAGTCAATTTGTTCCCTCCGGACGATGTCGAAAAATTTGGGTATCAAATAATTTCTCTGAAATAAATGGATAATTTTCGCAATGCGGCGAAGGCGTTTATAGTTCGCGGTAATAAACTCTTCATGATGAAGCGGCGGCCCAATGATCCGCACAAACCAGGAAAACTGGATATCCCTGGCGGTCGGCTGGAATTAGGCGAAGATCCGTTTGAAGGACTTAAGCGTGAAGTAAAAGAGGAATTAAACTCTCAAGTAGAAATTATCATGCCTCTTGCAGTGAAGCATTTCGTCCGTGTGGATGGGCAGAAAATAACTCTGATAATGTACTGGTGTAACTTGCTTTCCGACGAGGTAAAATTATCTGAAGAGCACACAGAGCAAAAATGGATGGATATAGATGAACTCAAAGATATTCCGGAATTTTTCCACGAAGCAATCGGTAATTACAAAAAATATATAAAGCATGACTAAATCCCAAGTTTTGAAGAAAACTCGCGAATATGTAAAGGGAGTCCTAGCAGATGAAGCAACTGGACATGATTGGTACCATATCGAGCGGGTGGTGAGGAACGCCAAACTAATCGGCAAGAAAGAAAAAGCCGATTTATTTGTTGTGGAGCTTGCGGCACTCCTACATGACATAGCGGATTGGAAGTTCCATGCAGATCCCGATGCCGGGGTAAAATTAACAGTTAAGAAGTTAAAAAGTCTAAAAGTTCCCAAATCTATAATCGATCAGGTTGCGTACATTGTGCAATATATCTCTTTCAAAGTAGGGAAGAACACGCATAGAATGACTACGATTGAGGGCAAAGTCGTTCAGGACGCCGATAGATTGGATGCACTAGGCGCGATAGGTATCGCTAGAGCGTTTGCCTATGGCGGCTACAAGAAGCGCATGATTTATGATCCCAAGAAAGAAAACGAGACCACAATCGGCCATTTTTATGAAAAGATTTTGTGGCTCACGGACCTTATGAATACCAAGACCGGATATAATCTTGCGTTAAAAAGAGAAAAGTTTGTTAAGGATTTTCTTAAGCAATTTTATAAGGAATGGGATGGAAAAAATTAATGCCTAAACAAGAAAAACTACCAGTCTGGGATTTGTCGGCGCTATATAAAAGCGTGGATGATCCCAAAATCAAATCGGACGCTAAGAAGAATCTGGTTGATGCTCAGAAATTCGTGAAGCGCTACAAAAATCAGGTCGCCAAGCTCGATGCCAAACAGCTTTTGGCCGCTCTTAAGCTTGGAGAAAGTATCCTGCAACAAACTGCAAAGCTTGGAAGCTTTGCCTATCTCGGGCTGACGGTGGATAGCGCAAATCCCAAAATCAATGTGCTTTACCAGCAGATGGAAGATCATGCCACACAAGTGCAGAGCAGTTTTATTTTCTTTGATCTGGAAATTATGGAGCTTCCAGCGGCAAGACTTCAGAAATTCATAAACGATCCGGTCTTGAAGAACTACAAGCATTTTCTGGCTAATATCGCCAAGATGAAGCCTCATCATTTGAGCGAAGAGGAGGAAAAGATTTTCAACGACAAGGCCATGACCTCGAGTGGCGCATTTAACCGACTCTTCGACCAGCACTTTGCATCGAAGAAATTCAAGGGTCAGCCTTTGGAAGCGGTAACAAAACAAATGAACTTACCAGATCGAAAGGCACGGAGAGCGGCTGCGGAAACTTTTACTGCCGGATTGCTGGAAGATGCGCGCATGCTTACGCTTATCTTCAATACGATCATTAAAGATAAGGCTATCGGCGACAAGTGGCACAAATTTACATACCCGGAGCAAGCCCGGCATCTCTCAAACGAAGTCGATCAGAAAATGGTCGAGACGATGACTGAGGTCATCTCACGGAATTATAAGGTCGTGGAAGATTTTTATTTGTTTGTGGCCAAAGTTAGGGAACTGCCTAAGCTTAAAGTCTATGATCGCTACGCCCCGATAGCAAAAACCGATAAAAAATACAGCTACGAGCAGGCCAAACAAATTATCCTTGCGGCGTTTAATAAATTTTCGCCGGAGTTTGGCAGGATCGCCAAAGAGTTTTTTGATAAGAATTGGATCCATGCTCCAGTCCTTGCCGGTAAGCAAGGTGGTGCGTATTGCGCGGGTATTACTCCCGATGTCCATCCGGTTATATTGGTAAACTTCCAGGGTCTCAACGAAAGTGTGCAGACGCTGGCGCATGAGCTGGGGCATGGGATAAACGATTATCTCATGAGCAAGCAGACTCTATTTAATTATGGAGTGCCTATAACTCTGGCCGAAACGGCAAGTGTGTTTTGCGAGATGCTGGTGTTCGATGACCTCAAGGAAAAAACCACCAATCCGCAAGAAAAATTTGCCATGTACATCCAAAAAATTCAGGGTATTTTTGCCACTGTGTTTCGCCAAACAGCTATGCATAAGTTTGAGCAAGATATACATTCACTGCAAAGACAAAAAGGGGAACTGACCACAGAAGAATTTAAAGCTCTTTGGATTAAGCGCCAAAACGAAATGTTCGGAAAATCTCTGGATAATTCCGGTTCCGAACTTTGGTGGAGTTATATCCCGCATTTTCTGCATACACCGTTTTATGTCTACGGATATGCCTTTGGAGAACTATTGGTCCTCTCGCTTTATGCTCAGTACAAGCAGGACCCTAAACCATTCGTGCCTAAATACTTGGAATTCATGAGTGCCGGGTCGTCTCAATCGCCGCAAGAGCTCCTTAGACCTTTTGGAATCAATCTCTCTGACCGGAAATTCTGGGAAGGTGGGATAAATATCATCAAAGAAATGATTGTGGAAGCTAAGCTTATATATAGCCAGATCAAGAAGAATAGATAATTAACGGCTCATACCCCGTATGAGCCGTTAAAATTGGCCTAAATCAGGCCTTGTTTGGTATACTTGATAGGCGCCGATGTAGCTCAGTTGGTAGAGCAATGCTTTCGTAAAGCAGAGGTCGTCGGTTCGATCCCGACCATCGGCTCCAGAATTCCCAAAGTCAATACCCCAAAAAAATGCCAGGCTTGCCAAGTACGGCTTTTTTTATTATAATTTCCGCGCAAAGCTTAATTTTTATGGACGAAAACCCCCAGAAACCCAATAATCCAATAGTCACAAAATGGTCACTCGTCTCGCTGGCTGGTGAATTCGGATTTATAATCGCGATTCCGCTGGTAGTTTTTGCCTTAGCTGGCAAATGGGCCGATGCAAAATTCGGCACATTTCCATGGATTACCTTGGCAGGGATATTGATTGCGATTATTTCGACCACGATATGGATGACCAAAAGACTTAAAGGTTACATTAAATAATGATATTCACTTTGCCGCCGCTTGTGGCTGAACCAATACTTCATATAGGCGCGTTTCCCGTAACAAACGCCTACATAAATTCCTGCTTGGCAGTGGTGTTTTTTTTGATTGCCGGATATGTGCTTAGAAACAAAACAGCGCTCAGGCCGGGCCGGATCCAGAACTTTGCCGAGAGCATCCTTGAATTTATTCTCAAATACGTGGATCAAGTTACCCGCGACCGCAAAAAATCTATGCAATTTTTGCCGATTGTCGGCGGATTATTTTTGTTTATACTTATCTCAAACTGGATGGGCTTGATCCCGGGGACCGGCTCTATCGGCCGTTGGCTTATTGTGGAAGGCCGTCAGGAATTGGTGCCGCTGTTTCGGCCGGCCAATTCGGACCTCAACATGACCTTGGCCATGGCCGTGTTTGCAGTTATCACCTCTCATATCTTGGGAGTAGCGGCCATCGGGTTTTATAAGTACTTCAACAAATTTATCAAAATCAATGATCTCATCCATTCGGTGCGCAAGGGCGGTATGAGCATATTTGTGGCTGTGGTAGAATTCGTCGTAGGGTTAATCGAGGTCTCATCCGAGGTCGCCAAGATGGTTTCGCTGTCATTGCGGTTGTTCGGCAACATCTTTGCCGGGGAAGTTTTGCTCACGGTACTGGCTAGCCTCATCGCCTACGTGGTGCCGCTGCCGTTTATGTTGCTAGAGATTTTGGTCGGTTTGATCCAGGCTGTAGTTTTTGCAATGCTGACCTTAGTCTATCTGACCATTGCCACGACTCCCATTACGTCCCACGACGACGCAGCGCACGGGCATCAGGAATCGGTACCCACGCCCACGGTTTAGAATTTGGTATACAGGAACTTTAGTCGAAGGTTTCTGTTTCTTAATTCTTAAACAGCGGACTTTAAACAATAACATCCAGTCCAGCTAAAGAAGAATCTTATGACACCAGAAATGATCGCAACCCTGACCAAGGGTCTGACTATCGCCATCGGCGGTATGTTTCCAGCCTTGGCCGTAGGCCGAATTGCCGGCAAAGCCATGGAATCCATCGGCCGCAATCCGGAATCTACCGACAAGTTGTTTGTCCCAATGCTTTTGGGCATGGCTTTTGCAGAAGCTATCGCCATCTACGCGTTGGTTATTACGTTTATTTTATAGGGTATAGGGCGTAGGGTTCCAGGGTCTATGCCTTGAACCCTTAACTTTGTATCTTAATCACTTCCTATGGATTTACACTTTATATTATCTGCTGCTGAGGAGGTCGTTGCTAAGCAAAACGTGCTTGGTACTTTGGGTATTGATTGGAAATTATTCTTGGCTCAGCTAATTAACTTTGGCATCGTCTTATTTGCGTTTTGGAAATGGATAGTGAAGCCTCTGGGCAAGACCCTGACAGATAGGCAAAATCGGATCGAATCCGGCCTCAAAAACGCTCAATACATGGACGACGAAAAGAAGCGGTTTGAGGAATGGAAACAGCAAGAAATGAAAAAAGTCCGCACTGAAGCCGATCATATATTGCGCCTGACCAACGATACCGCCAATAAGATTAAACAAGAAACGATTGTCGAGGCCCAGAAGCAAGCCACAGGTCTCGTAGCACAGGCCAAAGCAATGATTGAATCCGAAAAAGTCCAAATGCTTGCCGAAATTAAGCAAGATGTGGCGACTTTGGTTGTCGCGGCTTCGGAAAAAATCCTCAAATCCAAACTCGATCAGAAGAAAGACCATGAATTGATCACAGAAAGTATTAAAGACGCCAGTTGACCACTTCGAGAGAAACGAGAAGTCTCGGTATTAACACCGAGATCTCTCACTTCGTTCGAGATGGATTACACTTATGAAATTCACCGCCAAACAATACGCGCAAGCCTTGTACGACTCATTGGAGGATACCAATCCCAAGGATGTGGATTTGGTTTTGAATAATTTCGTTGAGGTTTTGGTTCAGAACAACGACATTAAGACTTTTGATCTGATCGAAGAGGAATTCCATAAGCTCGAGCTTGAGAAGAAAGGTAAAAGACTGGCCGAGGTGACCACGGCTCATCCTATCTCCAAAGAAACCGAGCGCGATATCATCCATGAGTTGAATAAAATTGTGAAAGGCGATGTGGAAGTCAAGAAGCGAATCGATGAACGGATCCTCGGAGGTGTGGTCATCAAACTCGATGACCAACTCATAGATGCCTCAGTCAAAGGTGAACTGAATAAATTAAAAGATGAATTAAGCAACTAATATGGCAAACAACGTACTCGAACAGCTCAAGGCAAAAATACAGAAATTCGAAAGCAAGGCAAAAGTTGAAACAGTCGGAAACGTCCTGAGTGTTGGTGATGGTATCGCCAAGATCTCCGGCCTCTCGAGCGCCAAAGCTTCTGAAATGTTGGAATTCCCAGGCGGTACACTCGGCGTAGTCTTGAACTTGGAGCAAGACAGCATCGGTGCCATATTGCTCGGAAGCTACGAGCACATCAAACAAGGTGATATCGTCAGGCCGACCGGAAAAATTTTGTCGGTCCCCGTAGGTAAGGCCTTGGTGGGGCGTGTGGTTAACCCGCTCGGAGTGCCGCTCGACAACAAGGGACCAGTGGAATCCGAGAAACTCTATCCCGTAGAAAAAATCGCCCCGGGAGTAATCGAACGCCAATCCGTGGTTGAACCTTTACAGACCGGAATCAAAGCTATAGACTCTATGATCCCGATTGGCCGCGGTCAGCGCGAACTTATCATTGGCGACCGCCAAACAGGTAAGACTGCGATTGCCATCGATACTATCATCAACCAAAAAGGCAAAGGCGTAATCTGCATCTACGTAGCCATCGGCCAGAAAGAATCCAAAGTCGCTCGGATCAAAGCCGAACTTGAACGTCATGGGGCTATGGACCACACGATCATCGTCCTGGCCGGCGCCGCCGACCCGGCAGCGCTTTCTTATATCGCGCCGTTTGCCGGCTGTGCCATGGGCGAGTACTTCATGGACCAGGGCCAGCACGCGCTTATCGTTTATGACGATTTGTCCAAGCACGCTGTGGCTTATCGCGAAATTTCTTTACTCTTGCGTCGTCCGCCAGGTCGCGAAGCTTACCCGGGAGATGTCTTCTACCTGCATTCACGTTTGCTTGAACGCGCCGCCAAAATGAGCGAACCCAATGGCTCGGGATCACTCACAGCCTTGCCGATTATCGAAACCCAAGCGGGTGACGTCTCGGCATATATTCCTACTAATGTCATCTCCATTACCGACGGTCAGATTTATTTGGAAACCGATTTGTTTTATCAGGGCATTCGCCCTGCGCTCAACGTCGGTATCTCGGTCTCGCGGGTGGGATCGGCCGCACAGATCAAGGCTATCAAAAAAGTTGCAGGCAAGCTCCGCCTCGATATGGCTCAGTTCCGCGAGTTGGCTGCGTTTGCCCAATTTGCCTCTGACCTTGATCCACAAACCAAAGCACGTATCGAGCTGGGCCGCAGAATTACCGAAGTTCTGAAGCAAGATCAGTACCAGCCGGTGTCTGTCGGTCATCAAGTGGCAGTGCTTTATGCCGTCACGAATAATTACCTTGAGAAAGTTGCGGTCGAAGATGTGCGGGATTGGGAAAGCAATTTTCATAAATTTATGGACGTCCAACACAAAGACTTGCTGGCCAAAATTCCAAGCATCAAGGATTTTGCCGAAATTGAGAATGATTTGAAGAAGGCGATTGAGGATTTTAATAAATCGTATGGCAAATAGTAAAGAAATTCGCAGACGCATAAAGTCAGTCAAAAACATTGGCCAGATTACGAAGGCCATGGAATTGGTTTCGGCTGCCAAAATGCGCAAAGCGCAAGTCCAGGCTTTGGCCTCTAGGCCTTACGCCAAACTTTCGTCTTCACTGCTAGAGAATCTCGCTTCAACCGTGGGCGAGACCGAAAACCAGCTTTTCCGGAAAATCCTTTCTGGGCAAAACAATTCCGACAAGACCCTTATGATTTTGGTTAGCCCCAACAAAGGTTTGGCCGGGGCCCTCAACACCAACCTCGTCAATAAGGCTATGGAGCTCATAAAGTCCGAAGGCCGCGAGAAAATTGACTTCGTCGTCATTGGCAAAAAAGGGGAGGACCTCGTGAGGCGACTGCGGCTGAATATAATTGCTGATTTTGAATCCAAAGAGCGCGATCTGCGCATCTTCGACGCCAAGCCAATCGCCGATATTGCTATCGAAGAATTTTTGGCCCAGCACTATTCCAAAGTTTTTATAGTTTATACGGATTTTGTTTCCACCCTCAATCAGCGGCCAAATATGCTCCAGCTTCTGCCGCTGGTGAAAAACGCTGAGCGCGATGCGGAGGAGTATTTGTTTGAACCAAATGCCGACGACGTTTTGGAAGATTTAATTTATAGAACGATTGAGTTTGCTGTTTATCAAACTTTGCTTGAGGCGCAGGCTTCCGAGCATTCGGCCAGAATGGTCGCCATGCGCAATGCCAACGAAGCTTCATCGGACCTGATAGATGATTTGCAATTAAGCTACAACCAAGCACGTCAGTCGGGAATCACTCGGGAACTCTCGGAAATTTCCGCCGCGAAATTAGCAATGGAAGGTTAAATATATGAACAAAGGAAAAGTTACACAAGTTATAGGGCCAGTGGTAGATGTGGAATTCAGCAAGGAATTACCGGAGATTAGACATGCCCTGGAAGTTGAGTTCGGCGGCAAGAAACTAGTGCTAGAAGTTGCTCAGCACATCGGCGGCAATCAAGTCCGGGCCGTGGCTATGGGCGCGACTGACGGACTCGAACGCAATCTCGACGTGGTGGACACCGGTGCGCCAATCTCGGTGCCAGTCGGCGATATAACTCTTGGCCGCATGTTTAACGCGCTTGGCCAAGCCATAGACGGCAAGGAAGAAGTCACCTCCGAACAGAGATACCCAATCCACAGGCCAGCCCCGGCATTTGCCAGGCAATCTACCAAAGTGGAACTTCTCGAAACCGGTATTAAAGTTATCGACCTCATCGCACCAATCATTAAAGGCGGCAAAGTTGGACTCTTCGGCGGTGCTGGAGTCGGTAAGACGGTTATTATTACGGAACTCATCCGCAACATTGCTCGCGAACACGGTGGTGTCTCGGTCTTTGCCGGAGTCGGGGAGCGCTCGCGCGAAGGAAATGATCTTTACCACGAAATGAAAGAATCCAAAGTCTTGGAAAAAACCGCGTTGGTCTTTGGTCAGATGAATGAGCCGCCGGGAATTCGCGCTCGCGTGGGTCTCACCGGATTGACTATGGCCGAATATTTCCGCGACGAAGCCAAGCAAGACGTACTTCTCTTTATCGATAATATTTTCCGTTTCACCCAAGCGGGGTCAGAAGTTTCGACTTTGCTCGGACGTATTCCCTCGGCTGTAGGATACCAGCCAACATTGGCCACAGACATGGGTGAACTTCAAGAGCGCATAACATCGACCACAGATGGCTCAATCACCTCGCTCCAAGCAGTGTACGTGCCTGCAGACGACCTTACGGACCCGGCCCCGGCCACAACCTTCGGGCATTTGGATTCGACAGTGGTGCTATCTCGCGCGTTGTCTGAACTTGGTATTTACCCGGCTGTTGATCCTCTGGATTCGACCTCCACAGTGCTAGACCCAAACATCGTCGGGCAAGAACATTATGAAGTGGCCCGCGGCGTGCAAAGAGTTTTGCAGAAATACAAAGACCTCCAAGACATTATTGCAATCCTCGGTATGGAAGAACTTTCCGAAGACGACAAACTCACCGTTACCCGCGCCCGTAAAATTCAGAGATTTTTGTCTCAGCCGTTCTTTGTGGCCGAAGTCTTCACTGGCCGCCCCGGCAAATACGTTCCTCTCAAAGATACGATCCGGAGCTTCAAAGAGATTCTCGAAGGCAAGCATGATGACAAGCCCGAAGAAGCGTTTTACATGCAGGGTTCGATAGATGATTTAAAATAAACCACTTCGAGCGGAGCGAGAAGTCTCGGTATTAACACCGGGATCTCTCACTTCGTTCGAGATGGTTATCTACTATGATCCATTTCAAAATAGTAACTCCCGAAAGAATTCTGCTTGAAACCGAGGTTGACTCGGTAACTTTGCCGACCCGCTTAGGGGAGATCACCGTACTGCAAAATCACATCCCTCTGGTGGCGAGTCTTGTAGCTGGCGAGGTGCGATACAGGACACATGGGCAGGAGAGTTTCTTTGCGGTCTCCGGCGGTTTTATCGAAGTCCGCAAAAATCACGAAGTCGTGGTGCTGGCGGACACTGCTGAGTTTGGTCACGAGATAGACGAACATCGAGCAGAGGAAGCGCGCCAAAAAGCGCAGGAGATTATGCGCGGTTCGTATCACGATCAGAAATCCCATGCCACGGCTTCTGCGGTTTTGGAAAAAAATTTGGCACGGCTCAAGGTCGCGCGGAAACACCGCTCGCATGCGCCAAGGATTGACACAAACTCATAAATAAGCTAAAATTTCCTGGTGGTTCTGCCCTTCTGATAGACCCAAGGAATTTGGCCTGACACAAGAGCAGAACACATGGTGTGTCCTGTTTTTTGTTTGCAATATTAATCGGAAAACCATGACCAACGGGGGTAAAATGCCGCAGACGATTGAAACTCTTTTGCGAATCAACGAGCAGCACTCGCAGGAGTTTTTGGATCAGAAGATCGAGCGAATACGTTACCGCGGAGAACATCCGACCGAAATCTGTGCACTCAAATGCATGGATGGTAGATTGAATCTGCCCGTTATGACCGAAACAGCTCTGGGTGTTATCCAGCCGTTCCGGAATCTCGGCGGAAAATTCAGTTTGGGATGGCCGCTGTTTCAGAATCTCATCAACGAATGGGTCAATTACGCCATCGTACGCGGCCGACACTCGCTGGTTTTGGTTACTTACCACAAATCTCGAGGTGATGACCATCGTGGGTGTGCCGGTTTCAATTACGAGACCGACAAAGCCATCACAGCCGCCAAAACACTCAAAGCCCAGTTCGACCGGGTTTACGGCAGCGGCGTCAGCACCCTGGTTTGCGGGATAGAGACGGATCTCGATGCCCTCATCCTACACGGAGAAGGTGGAGAGGTACTGGATCTGGCGGAATGCAAGGACACATCCAAGGCGGCGCTTACGGCGATGCTGCAGGAATTCTATCCTTCGTTCCCCGAGCGAGTTGTCAACGACCTTCTGCCTTTGGTCGAAGGTAACGTGCGGCATATCCGGAAAATCCGCGCCAGCAATCGCCCGATCTCCGACATCGTTCACAAGGAATGGGTGCTCGGGATCGGTCGAGCGTTCGATTGGCTGCACCTCGTGAATACGGCTTTCATTGTTGGCCCGTACGACCTCAAGCTTGAGGTCGCTATCGAAACTGCGGGCGGACTCCTGCTCAAGAACCTGCGGGAAGGACGTCTCTCGGACGATAAGCTCGTCATGATGACTTCGGCCGGTTACCGATCTGCTGGCCCGGAACAGAGGCTTGCGGAAGAAAAAGCCAAGGACCTGGCGGAATATTCGGTGGAGATTCTCCACAGAAAAGTTCCGGACATCCTTGATCATCTTCAGGTCCTGACTTCTACGGTCAACCTCGATACGAGGAAGCTCGACGTAATCAATCGCATCGAAAAAGCTTCGGAACTTTTCGGGGAACTGGTTGCGGTAGGCTAAACATTACAAACGGAGGTGCTAGAGTGGATCAGCTTTCGAGTTCCGAGACCAAATCACACATGATTGAATCTCAAACCGAAAGGAGCGCGCCGCTTGGCGAACAGGAGGTCCATCCCTACGAACGTTTGAGGACTATGTTCGGCGACCGTGTCGATCTCATGACCGACGCCGATCATCTGCGGTTCCCGCCGCCCTCAGCTGAGTTAGGCTAAGTCTCGGCCTTGTCTGGTGTCATATCCAGACAAGGCTTTTTTTGTCAAAACTATAAAAATAAGTTAGAATCGTCTGGAAAGGAAAGTCATGCAGACACACCAAGCAATTATATTTACTTGCTCTGAGGCAATTCTCAAGGATAATCTCAAAAGCTTTGTTGAAAATGACCTTAACTTATACGCTGTCGATTACCTGGATAATCCGAACGGCATGAAGGTTCTGCTGGATGATACCGAAGCGCGGAACGAGGCTTTTCAGAATTTTCAGAACTATTTTACTGTGCATAATATCCCGAGAATAATAATTTTTAGCCACATCGGTTGTCTTGATCTCAGCGAACTAAGTTTTGACTCCACGGAAGAAGAGGCCCGCGAGCGTGAGCTTAAATTGCGCCACGCGGTTTCGGTCACGCAGTCCAAATATCCCGACAAACAAGTCGAAGCATATCTTGCGCTCATGGATGATCACGATCAGATTAGCTTTAAAAAAGTTATCTAGTGCAGAAACTGAATTGGAAACCAAAAAGTGAATTAGAGAAAGCCGGATTAGATATTGTCCGGCTTTTAAACAACCAAAAATTTCAAGGATTCTTCGTTGGCGGATATGTGCGCGACCTAATCACCGGGAAAACTTCGGACAACATTGATATCGCCACCGACGCTCTGCCGGATAATGTTGAGAAAATACTGACACAAGCCAAAATCAGCTTCAAGCAAATCGGCAAAAAATATGGGACGATTTTGGCGACTCCCAAAGGTAATCTCGTCGAGATTACAACCTTCCGTCGGGAATCCAGATATAGCGATCTGCGTCATCCGGATGAAGTGGAGTTTATCCGCGAATACCTCGACGATGCTCAAAGACGGGACCTCACTATAAACGCCCTATACTTCAACCCGGTCAGCCGTGAGCTTTTTGATCCGGCCGGCGGTATGGAGGATATCAAAAAAAGAATTATCCGTTTTGTCGGCGATCCCAAGAAACGGATCGATGAGGATCCTTTGCGCATGATGCGAGCCGTAAGGTTTGCCGTAACCCTGGGATTTAGACTTGAAAAAAATTCTTTTGCGGCGATTAAGACCCGGGCCAAACTAATTCAGGACGTTTCCGCTGAGCGCATCAAACAAGAGTTGGATAAAATACTGCTCTGCAGTGACCGGGTCCGCGGTTTGGATGAGCTTTGCACATTGGGCCTTATGAAATTTATTTTGCCGGAATTTGTGCAATTAAAAAAAGTTTTCCACAACTCGAAAAAATACCATTTGGAGGGGAGTATGTATTATCACACTCTCAGTGTGGTAGGGCTTTTGCCGCCGGATTTGGATTTGATCTATGCCGGTTGGTTTCATGATATCGGCAAGATCAAACCTTCCCATACCGAAATTATCGATGGCGAAAAAGTCATGAGGCATTTCGGACATCAGAAAGTTTCTCATGAAATTTTTCTCAAGTTCGCATCCAGATTTAGGTTTTCCAAAAGATCCAGAAATCTTATCGATTGGCTCATAATCCATCACGATGACAGACTCAACTTTAGGACTGCGAAGCCCTTAAAACAGGCAAAATATGCATTACATCCCGATTTTTCGGCTCTGCTGGTATTGTGGAGGGCAGACTCAGCCGGTAACTTGAGGCTTATGGAAAACGGCGGCATCAAACCTGGAAACAGTGAGTCCGTCCAACTGGGTGAAAAATATCTTGAAGTTATCAGAGCGAAAAAATCTTTGCTCGATAAATTCGCAGGCGGAGCGTACATAATGCGCGTCACAAAACTTTCTTCGGGGATCCAAATCGGACAAATCGCAAGCGCGATGAAGGTAAAAATTTTACTCAGTGAAATCAAAAACGAAAATGATGCCGGCAAGTTCCTAAAAAAATATGCAAAAAGTACTTGACAGCATTGCCAATTTAGTTTACGCTTGAGATGTTAGTTATATTTGGCTTGACCTCCGAAAAATTTCTCGGAGTGAAAGATGAAAAAAAATTATAAGTCTCCGCTAAAAACTTTAAAAATTTTTATCCGGAGGCACATGGAGCTTCTAGCATAAAATGGCTAAGAAGAAAAAGGCTGCCAAGAAACGAAAGTCCGGCGGCAAAAAGAAGAGACTCTAGTCTCTCATAAACACCTCGACGAAAGTTGAGGTGTTTGTTTTTTTGCGGATAACAAAAAACACCTCGAAATGAGATGTGCTTTGTGGCGCTCGCTACGGGATTTGAACCCGTGGTCTTCTCCGTGACAGGGAGACGTGTTAGACCGGGCTACACCAAGCGAGCTCTTAGTGTTATATATTTTCTTGGTTGCGGGGGGCGGATTCGAACCGCCAATCTCAAGGTTATGAGCCTTGCGAGATGCCATTTCTCTACCCCGCGACGTGTTGCGCTCGCATTGATTGTAAATTTACCGGCCGTAAATTTCTGCTGAAATTTCGGCCTGCTCGCTCGGACCGTCGTCCTCCGCGGGCTAAATTTACAACAATGCTCGCTATTTGAAATAAGGAATTCCCTGGTGCCGGCGGCTGGCTTCGAACCAGCTACCTTGGGCTTATGAGTCCCACGCTCTAACCAATTGAGCTACGCCGGCATCTATTTGCAAGCCGCACCAAGTTACCTAATTAAAAACAGGCTCTGGATTCCTTTATGTCACCTCAAGAATCGAAATCCTGTAAGCTAAAGGAGTATACTACTATTCGTGAAAAAAATCAAGAAAAAATCCCCTAGAAGCAATCGGATGATTGCATCTAGGGGAAGGGGTTATTTGCGTCTCGCTTGGGCGAGAAGTTGTTTTTCTCGGTCGGTGAGATAGACAAATGTCGGTTGGGATTTCCAGGCCGACCTAGCTACTACTTGGTTCCTCCTTGGTATGGGTTGATTGATCGCGAGCGGACTGCTTTTGGGCACGGTCTCCAGCACCGCGACTTTGTCACGAAGCGGATAGATGAGCTCGTGCTTGAAGCTCTGGATCCTCCGTTTGGTATCAGTTTGCTCGTCCTTGAGAGGATACAACAGCTCGTGTTTGATACCTTCGATCCGTCGGTTGGTGGTCTTCTGGTCCAACTTCAGATGACTCACGTCGTCCTGAAGGTTGTGAACCTGAGCTCCGATCGACGACTGATCCGCAGGTTGTCTCGGCTGGGCGTTGCTTGTCAGCTGTGGAGCCGGATCCTGAACCACTTTCTTCACGTCCGGTGCGGTGACTTTCGCTTCCTGAATGGCCGGGCGATTCAAGGGTTTAGGACTACTGTTCCAAAGCCATACACCGATAACAACGAGGGCAATTACGAGGCCAGCTTCGAGTGGGCGATCATACTTATGGTCCCAAGATTCGGCCCTCACGAGGCTGTAGATTCCTACGACCAGAAGGAGAACAGCGAAAATCCAGAAGATACTCCACCCAACGGTCGTAAACGGGACGCTGGACGGTCGGCACGCACCGATGGTCAAAGCGGTTAACAGTACCGCAAGCCCTGCGTAAAGCCAGTTCTTGCTATGACCCTGAGCAACTGGGAATTCAGGTTTCGGTATGGAAGGACCTTGCGCCACTCTTGTTGTCCGATCCGTGTCTCCAAAGGACATGTCTGCTCCAGACTACTTGGCCAATCCAAGTTCGAGAAGTTTGTGGTTTTCCGACATGATCACCAGCCCATCGATGACCGATGTCATGGCGTTCTCAACGGGCTTGATCGGCAGTCCCATCTCGCGCGCGAGGTATTGGTCGAAACCATAGAGAAGTGACGCACCGCCAGTGATGTAAAAACCGTTCTGCATGATGTCGGCGTGCACTTCGCCGTGATTTTTGAGCCTCTGTAGATATCTTCGGAAATCATTGACGATAACCTGTAATACCGGCATTAGGCACTCTCGGATTACTTTCGGGGTTACCGTCGTGCTTCCAGGTTGCTCCTGCTGGAATTTTGCCCCGTAGACCTCGTAGGGTTTTTCGTCATCCTCTTCACGAGGTATGGCGCTGCCGAGAGCTTCTTTGATTTCGATCGCGGTTCGAAAACCGATATCGATGAAGTGTGGCCCTTTTCGCAGGCAATCAATGATGGCAAGATCCATTTCGTCACCAGCTGTCTCGTAGCTTACGCGATCTACGACCTGACAGTGATTCAGAACGGCGAAATCGAGAGTGCCACCGCCGAGGTCTGCGATCGCGACCGAAGCCGGCTGCAGATAGGGGATAGTTCCGCCCCCCTTGAGTTTTGCGCCGACGACCGAGGCGATCTGTTCAATGACTGTGATTGCATCAGCCTTGAGGTTGCGCTCGATGACTCCGCGGACGGCACTGAGATGATATTTGTCTGCACTGTCCGGGACGCCGATGAAGATCTTCGGCTTGGGCGAGGATTCGGGAAAACACCACTTGAATTCCGGATGAACCATGGCAATGAGATAACGCATCACTGCGCGGTACGCACGGATATTGGCGATGTTGCCACGCTTCACCGCGCGGTCAAATATCAGCCTTGGTGCTCGACCCCACATCTCGAACGCGTCTTGGCCCACCGCCTCGATGTCTAAATCCAAGTCTTCATCGGGGGTTCTCATGTCAGCTCTTCCGCGTTCTTTGTCGATTCTTCGCTGAAAGTCGTCCATCTCTTCCGCACGGCCTTTACGGGCGACAATTGTGCGGATATGAGAAACCGAACGTGTTTCCTTCTGAACGAGATCTTCCACCAAGATACAGCCAAATTCGCCGTTGGCATGAACCAGGGCATTGGCCGTACCCAGGTCGATACAGATTATGCCTGGGGGCTGTTTTGACTTTTCCGCCGTAGTGAATCGGCCAGAAACGGCCGAAAGTGCGTTTGAAAGAAATTTCATTCCGCCTCCTAGTGGTATGTGAAAGTGTCAATTATTGCTGCGGTTTTTTGCTGTTTCGCTCAAAGATTGACGCATTATCATAGCCTCAATGCTGAGGTTTAGTCAAGTATGTTTTCCTCCCTAAAAGGGTACAAAAAAGGCCCAGATTACTGGGGTAGAATTTTGGCCTACATATGTTAATTTGGCTGAATTTGGTATAATAAACAGGAATTATGAATTCGCAATCACTTTTTATAATTGTAGGTTTTATAGTAGCCGGCTTTGTAGCGGTTATTTTAGTTTTGCGCGCCTTCCTGACCAAACCCAAAGATTCGGAAGCGCTCAACGTCATGATGGAATGGATGAAGGATATAAAACAAGGAACAGAAAGCAGTAAACAGACCACAGAGCAAAACATCAAAGAACTCAACAAGGCCATCAACGAGCGCCTGGATAATGCCGGCCGAGTGATTGCCGGGTTATCAAAGGAGTTGGGAAGCATGGGGCAACTCGGGCCCGACATCCGCAGACTTTCGGAGACTTTGGCTTCGCCCAAGATGCGCGGCAACTTTGGTGAAGAGGTGCTCGAAAATATGCTCAACCAGGTTTTCCCCAAAGAATTTACCAAATACCAATATCGATTCAAAAACGGGGAAGTCGTAGATGCCGCAGTCAAGGTCGGTGACTTGCTTTTGCCAATCGACAGCAAATTTAGCATGGAGAATTATCGATTGTTTAAAGAAGCCAAGACCGAAGAGGCAACCGAAGACCAGCGCAAACTTTTCCTCAAGGACGTCAAGAAACGCATTGATGAGATTCACAAAAAATATATTCTGCCGCAGGAGGGGACTTATGATTTTGCGCTGATGTTTATTCCAAGCGAAGGGGTGTACATGGAAGTGGCCGAAGATCTCCCGACCTGCGCCTATGCTCGCGACAAAAAAGTTGTCATGGTTGGCCCAAATACTTTGTATCTGACTTTGCAGACGTTTTTGGTGTCTTTACGCGGCCAGCAGATAAACAAGGCCGCCCAACAAGTGCTAGCCATGATCAATGGCATCAAGCAGGAGAGCGACAAGTTCGGCAAAACCTTGGACACCATGGCCAATCACGTCAAAAATACCAATAATTCCATGGGAGCCTTGGTCGATGGCTACGGTAAGCTCAAGAATCAGATCACCAACGCCAGTACTTTGCAGTTGGACTCAGCTGAACCAGAAAAAATCACGGAAACAGAACTCAATAAACTTTTGTAAATTAATTTAGGAACAATTTTTTATGCGTGCAGAACAAAGAGTAGGAATTTTTGTAGATATTCAAAATTTATATTACACCGCCCGGAATGTTTACAATGCGAGAGTAAATTTTACGACAATTTTGAAAGATGCGGCCGGCGATCGGCCGATTGTGCGGGCGATTGCCTACGGGATTAAGGCCGACATGCCCGAAGAGCAGACTTTCTTTGATGCTTTGAAGAAGGCCGGATTTGAAGTGAAACTCAAAGACCTACAGACTTATTACGGCGGGACCAAAAAAGGCGATTGGGATGTGGGAATTGTTATGGATATTATCAAGCTTCTACCTAAATTGGATTGTGTCGTGCTGGCCTCGGGTGACGGCGACTATATTCCCCTGCTTGAGTATTTGCAGATCCAAGGCGTGCGGGTAGAATTAGTCTCATTCGGCAAATCTACGTCGAGTAAAATGCGCAACGAAATTGTCGATGCTTACCTCGATCTGGATTCGGATACTCGCAAATACCTTATGCCGATCCGTAACAATCGAAGGAAGCCATAGGTAAGGCGCTTGTAGCTCAGTGGATTAGAGCGTTCCCCTCCGAAGGGAAAGGCCGGTGGTTCGAGTCCACCCAAGCGCACCAGTTGATTTTATGGCGCAAATACAATAATATATCTTCACAGGAGCCAGTCTAGAAGACTGGCTTTTAGATTTTCTTTTACAACAAGAAAGAGGGTTAGATCAATGGCAAGAAGAGCACTCCTGAGCGTATACGACAAGCGGAAACTTGAGGACGTGGGGGCGGGCCTCATCAAGCTCGGTTTCGAACTCGTATCCACCGGCGGCACGTCCAAGGCGCTTAGCGCTGCCAATCTTCCAGTCACAGATGTCTCCGAAGTCACGGGATTTCCCGAGGGGATGGGCGGCCGGGTCAAATCGATGCATCCCAAGATCCAGGCGGGGATCCTCGCGCGCCGCGACAACCCGGAAGACATGGCGTTCCTCAAGGAGCATGCAATCGATCTCATCGATGTTGTCATCTGCAACCTGTATCCGTTCGCACCGACAGCCGCTAAGCCAGAGACCACCGTTCCCGAACTCATCGAAATGATCGATATCGGCGGACTGACCATGATCCGCGCCGCGGCCAAAAATTTCCAGTATGTACTCGTCGCGGTGGACCCGGATGATTATGACATGTTGCTCAAGGAGCTCGAGCGGCCGGAAGGATCTCACGACTGGTTTCATCTCGATCTCATGCGCAAAGCGTTTGCGCACACTGCCGCCTATGACGCGGCAATTTCGACGGAATTCAACACCCGCGTGACGATTCAAGGTGGTAAGCCTATACGTTGCTTACCTAAGGAGAAAAAGTGATGGCAGAAATAAAAAATCTGCTTTATGGTGAGAATGCACCGCAGACGCCGGCCCTGTTTGAGCCTGATCCGGAGTGTGACGATCCGTTGTCCTTGGCGCGATTTCAACTAGTCGCCGGCACAGATCCGAGCTATAACAACCTCTGCGACCTCGACCGGATGCTCCAGACCAAGACGCACATCGACGAAGGAAGACATGTGAATCATCTCTCCGGAGGTTACGTCAGTGTTGCGGTCAAACATGGCAATCCGTGCGGAGCCGCGGTTAGTTACATTGCATCCGAATCCATCGAGCGCATGGTCGAAGGCGATCTGCTGGCCATCCATGGCGGATTGGTGATTCTGGATTTCTACGTCCGGGAAGAACATGCTGAGCTCTTGCTCACGCATAAGCAGCCAGAAGGCAAACGTCGTCTCTTGGACGGGATTGCGGCGGCGGGATTTGACCAAGACTCTATAAGGTTGCTCCAACGCAAGGGAGACAAATGCCGCTTCCTCGCCAATGAAGCTTTAACCGAGAGGGAGGGTTGGCTCGACCAACGGCGCCGGTTTCGGTACGTGCGCGGTGGCAGACTCACCCAACCCAACTACACCTACGTCCCCAAATTCGGTACGCTTGAATGGGTCAATGGTGAGCCCCATGATTCCATCATCGAGAATTTCGTCCTGGCATGGGCGATTGGATGCACGAGCAACAGCAACACCATCACACTCGTGAAGGATGAAATGCTCATTGGCAACGGCGTGGGTCAGCAAGACCGCGTGATGGCGGCTGAACTTGCGGTCCGCAAAGCCCAGCGCGCCGGCCACGACATCAATGGTGCTGTGGCGTATTCAGATAGTTTCTTTCCGTACCCAGACGCGCCCAAGATTCTCATGGATGCGGGCGTAAAGGCCATCTTCACTTCCTCGGGTTCCATCACGGGCGACAAGCCGCTGAAGGAGCTCGCGAAGGAGCGAGGAGTCGTGCTGTGCATGGTGCCAGACAAGGAGGGGCGGGGATTTTACGGTCATTGATCAGATATCGCAACAGCGGTCTGGAGTACTTTCCCGAGTATTCCAGCCGCTTTTTTTATTTTGTCCACAATTCATCCACTTATCCTCGTTGACGGTCCTAATGCTCAGGTGTAAGCTTGTTTTACCTCTAGTAAGACTGGCATATGAATTAGGTTGATTGGGCCCCTCAAAAGGTCAAGTCGCCTGGGACATATTCCGGAAAGAATGAGTATTCGACCCTCATGCATTTGCAAAGCGTTCGGTACAACCGGCGCAATGCGGTGTCTGGGGCAATCGGACCCAATCTTTGGGCTTTTGACAGCGCAAGCTTTGGAGCGCAAGCTTCTCCTTGCGTGAGTCAAAGGGAAGGTATCGGGGTAAGGACTCCGAGAGTTGAGCGGGAGACTGCTCAAGTTGTGACTGCAAGTCGTGAGGCAGCAGTCCCTAAGAAGGTTCTTCTGGAGTAAGGCCATGCATTTCTGCTGTGATGCGGATTGCGTCAACTTTGAGCCCACAAGGTTCTCTGGTTTCGCGATCAACGCTCGCAGTGAAGTGCCTGGACTTCTCCAGGAGCAACCGGATCCAAAGGGGGATCTATTTCGGAACTTTCGGTTCCAACGTTCGATAGAGAGTCATGCAATTTGCCTGACTCTTTTTCTTTTTGCCTAATCAATCGCTGAATTTTTTGTACTGCCATACAGTATCGAAGCAAAATATTTCCGGCTAAACTTTACACATGCTTGCAAGGTGTGGGCAGGAACCGACGATCGGCCGGATGGTTGATCGTTTCGTGGCTACGGCCAGGGGAATTTAGGTTCTGGTGACTGCCTTCACTCCTGCAGACACGCAAGGAGGAACGTTTCGCTTTCTCATCTCTCGGACTTCACGTCCCACCCAACTCTCCGCTTCAATAGGTCCAGCCAGATGAGGCCGGAGCCCAAGGGCACACCTTGGGCTTTTTTCGTTATGGGTTATAATGAATTGATGAAAGGCAAAACCGTCGAAAAATCCAAAGTATTAGAAGGGTTGAATAAACCCCAGGAAAAAGCCGTCATTCACAAAGGCGGGCCGCTTTTGATAATCGCTGGTGCTGGTACCGGTAAAACTACGGTGCTCACCAGACGGATTGCTTATCTTTTGGAGCAAGGGTTGGCTAAACCGGATGAAATTTTGGCGCTAACCTTTACTGTCAAAGCTACAGGCGAAATGGAAGAGCGGGTCGACCGGATTTTACCTTTGGGTTATGGGGAGATCACAATTTCGACTTTCGATGCGTTTGCCGAAAAAATTCTCAGACAGCATGCACTCGATATCGGCCTGCCCGGCGATTTCCAGATCCTCGACGATACCAAGGCCTGGATTCTGTTGCGCAACCACATTTATGATTTTGATTTGGATTACTACAAACCCAAAGGTAATCCCGCCAAATTTATCCATGCCTTACTGAGGCATTTCGAAATGGCCAAGCGGGAGGGAATTACCCCGGAGCGATATTTAGAATTCGCACAAAGTCTGCAATTGAATTTGGATAATCCAGATATAAAAGGAGCGGCGGATCCGGCCGAAATTTCGCGCGTCCAGGAAGTCGCGAATGCGTATCATAAATATCAGAAATACCTGCTCGATAATTCATATTTAGATTTTCGTGATCTGATAAATTACACACTTAAACTCTTTGCCACCAGACCCAAGATTCTGAAGTTTTATCAGAATAAATTTAAGTACATTTTAGTCGATGAGTTCCAGGATACCGACCTGGCCCAGTACGAGATGGTCAAGCTTCTGGCCGCACCTCACGACAATATCACAGTCGTCGGAGATGACGACCAATCGATATATAAATTTCGGGGTGCCTCGATTTCCAATATCCTCAAATTCAAAGAAGACTATCCCAAAGCCGCTGAGGTAACCCTGACGGATAACTACCGATCCACTCAGCCGATTTTGGATCTGGCTTACGACTTTATCCAGCGCAACAACCCCGAACGCCTTGAGGCTAAGCTTAAGATTTCCAAAAAACTCACAGGCCACGCCGCTGAGGCGGGGGCAATTGAAGTCCTGCATGTGAAAAATGTTTACGAAGAAGCCAAGGCTGTGGTCGACAAAATAGTTTGGCTTCAGGAGCAAGAGGGCCTGTCGTTCAATGACTTTGCGATCCTAGCGCGTGCCAATGATCATGCCGAGGCATTCTTAAGCGAGCTTTCGCGCCGTAATTTGCCCTATATCTTTGTCGCAAGTCGCGGACTTTATCGCAAGCCGTTGATCATCGACATTATTTCTTACCTTCGCCTGCTCGATGATTTTCATCACAATGATTTTCTCTTTCGGATTCTAAATTTTCCTAAATTTCGGATTGATCACAATGATTTGATCTTGATTTCGCATACTGCTGCACGGAGAGTGCTGTCGATTTATGAAATTCTTAAAAATTTGAGTTTGTACGCCAAAGTTTCGACTGAGTCCGAAGCCAAAATTGCCAATCTCCTCTTGCAAATGGATAAACATTGCAAACTCTCGGCCGAATTGCCAATGACCGAGCTTTTCGTCCGGGTTGTAAGGGATCTCGGGATTGCCGAACAGCTCTCGACTGATTCGCTCGAGAACGTGGAAAATCGGTCTTTGCTTGAGCAATTTTACCGCAAGGTCCAGGATTTTTCCGAGGGCAATAAGGAAAAAACTCTCAAAAATTTCTTGCAAGAGATTACGCTCGAGCAGGAAGCCGGGGATACAGGCACTCTCATTTCGAGCCCGGACACCGGACCTGAGGCCATAAGGGTTATGACCATCCACGCCGCCAAAGGTTTGGAATTTGCCTGCGTGTTTTTGGTGAACATGGTCGATGCCCGATTTCCTTCGCGCGACCGCAAAGAGCAGATCGAACTCCCGGACAATCTTATTGAGGAAATTTTACCAGAAGGGGACGCGCATCTCATGGAAGAGCGGAGACTGTTCTACGTCGCGGCGACTCGCGCCAAACGGTTTCTATACTTTACCTGGGCCGACGATTACGGCGGGACGACTCTTAAGAAGCCGTCGATGTTTTTGCTCGATACGGGTTTAGAGAAACCGCGGGAACAAACCAAACCCTCGGGTGAAGTTTTCTTTGCCAACCAGCAGGCGCTCAACTTAAATTTGCCTAAGCATAAATTCTCCATTCCTGAGACTTTTGATTTTTCGCAAATTTCGACCTTCAAAAAATGCCCGCTTGAATATAAGTACAAATATATTTACAAACTCCCCATGCCTGGGGCCCCAGCTTTGTCTTTTGGAATCACAGTGCATAATGCGTTCAAGAAATTTTTTAGCCGAATGCAGCAGATGAATTCGGCCAAGCAGATTGATCTTTTTGGCATTAGGAACGACAATATTCTGGTCCCACCAAAAGAGCTCCTTGTAAAATTCTATGAAGAGTCATGGGTTGACGACTGGTACGAGAAAAAAGAACAAAAAGAAAAATATCACCACGACGGCTTGGTTTACCTTACAAACATCTATAACAAAACCATAGCCAATCCCAAAATTCCGAAATACTTAGAACAGCCGTTTCGGATGAATTTAGGTAAATATCGATTCAAAGGGCGCATCGACCGCGCCGACCTCAATCCGGACCAATCCCTCGATATCATCGACTATAAAACCGGTAAACCGCGGACCAAATTGGAGCAGGTAGATCGCGACCAATTGTTGATCTACCAATGGGCGGCTCAGGAGTCTATGCGGGAGAAGGTCAATCAACTCACATATTGGTATTTGGAAGACCTCGACTCAGCTCTGCCGTTTATAGGCGAACCGGAAGAAATCGAAAAATTGAAAGCCAAGCTTCTTGCGACTATCGAAGAAATCGTCCTGGTTATTCAGAACAATAGTTTTCGCGAAGCGGACCTGCGCCTTGGGCACGATTGCAAATTCCGCCATTTGGAATAACAAGGCTGATGCGGAAGTTTTTTAGTTTTTTAAGCAATTCATGGTATAATTAACTGAAAGCACAAAAACAAACTTGCTGAAATCAATAACATTTGTAAATCTCTCGGCAGTCTGTCTGTTGCTGCTGTCTAGCATTGGGCTAGGCCTCATAATCACCAAACTGGACCCCGGCCAGACTGTGCACCTCCTGACTTTTTATTTAGATATCTTGGTCCTGATTGGCACCCTCACTTACCTGATTGGGTATTACATGCGGCAAGTGTTCGGGGTCAAAGAATTTGCCTGGAGACACGTCTGGATCTCAGCCAGGCAAGCCCTTTGGTTCTCGCTCATGGTGCTTATCTCGTTGATCCTGCTATCCTACGGGTTGTTTAATTGGCTAAGCGCGATATTTTTGGGCGTTTGTCTCGTGTTTTTAGAGTCTTATTTTCTATTTAAATAAATATATTAATTAATCAACAAAATTTATGAATGAAACAAACACACCGCCACCGAGCCAGCCTGATATTTCTTACCAGGTCATGCCCGGCGGCAACCGGCCGGCAAACACTGCCCCAACACCGCCGCCAGTCTTAGGATCGTCTCCAAGCGGCGGGGGCGGCGGGAAAGCCGTGTACATAATCGTTTCCATAGTCGTCCTGCTCGTATTGGGTGGTTTGGCTTATTATTTTTTGGGCTTTAGTAAAAAAGCCGCCGCACCCGATATCACCGAGCCCACCAATTCCAAACTCACTCCGGCTTTCATGCAAAAGTATTTTGCGAAGGATGTTTGCGACGATGACGCTACCTGCGGCGACAATGCCGATGTCGATAATGACGGCATTAGCAATTATCAGGAATTTGTGGCCGGAACAAACCCCACAGATCAAGATACCGATTTGGACGGTTTGGCTGACGGCGACGAGGTAAATATCTACGGCACCAACCCGATCAATAAATTTACTGATAACCGATCTTTCGCGAAAGAAAAGGATTTCAACGACGGCATTTCCATAAAGAACGGTTACGACCCGCTCACTCCCGGTGATAAATTCACCGAGACTAGACTCGCGACCATCCAGGCCAAGATTGTACAGTACCAACTGCATGTCCCGACCACCACGACCTTGGGTCTCAATACGAATGGTACACCAGTACAGCCAGCAGGAGCATCTAGTTCTGCAACTAGCCCGCTAGCAATAACTACTCAACTGTTGGAATTCGAGGTTGGTCTGTCTTATTCTATGGATTTTGAAGCTAGCGGGGGCGGTGGATTAATGTCTTATAAATGGGAAGTAGTCAACAAAAAATTGCCTCCTGGGATAACAGTTCAAGTGGATCCTAATTTTTGCCCAGCTAATAAATCAGAACCTTGTAGAGGTTTGGCAACATTTTTTGGACAAATAGATTCAAATAAATATATTGGTCTCGATTACTCAGTAACAATGAAAGTTACCTCGGGGACGCAAAGTGTCTCTAAGGTAATACCAATTAAGGTTATTGCCCGCAAAACTCAGTAACATTACTTAATTACATGAACGAAGATCTGAAACGTTGGGATGAGGAGGCAGAAAACTGGGTAGAAAAAATTTTGCCAAAGAGGCGGATAGCTTCAGCCCTTATACTCCCTGAGTTATCTAGGATCTTGGGCAACGTCTCAGGCAAGAAAATACTCGATGCAGGCTGCGGCGGGGGATTTGTTTCAGCTTTTCTCAAAAACAATGGAGCGACTATGGTTGGCATTGATGGTTCGCATAGAATGCTCGACTATGCCAAGCAGACATATCCCGAAATAGATTTTCGAATGGCTGATTTGTTGGAAAGATTGGAATTTCCGGACTCTGAGTTCGATGCAGTAGTTTCAAGCTGTGTTCTCATGTCGCTTTCAAATATTGAGACTTTTCTTTCGGAAAGCGCTCGGATTCTTAAACCAGGCGGGAAGCTTATTGTCGCAGTGTTTCATCCAGCATTTAATACCCCAACAATGAAACTGTACAAATCTTTTTGGGCCAAGATTTTCAGAAAGCCAGTGAGCGGCTTGGCATTCGACTATTACCAAAAAACATCAAAACGAAAAGACGCTCAAGGTTCCAAACCATGGCCGTTTTATCATCGAACAATCCAGGAGTACACAAGGCTATTCCTAAAATATTTTAAGTTAGAAGAAATAACTGAGCCAAACGAATTGCCTGGAGAATTTTTGGCGCAATATCCAAAGCTTGAATACACTACGAGGCTGCCTCGGTTTATTTTTTTTAAATTAGTAAAAGTCTAGAATTCAATGAACTTATTTTCCCAGCTAAAAAAATTATTCGGCTCAAAGCAAGGTTTTGAGAACATTATCGTCGCTAAGGTCACGAAGGTTGAGAAGCATCCCAATGCCGATCGTCTGCGCGTGGTGGAACTCACCGATGGCAAGCAAACTTACGCGCCGATAGTCTGCGGTGCGTGGAATTTTGAAGCGGGAGCAATTGTTCCGCTAGCTTTGCCCGGGGCAATAATTCCGCATGACCAACACGATCCGGCCGGCAAGCCATTCACTTTAGGCCGCGCCACGATCCGCGGCGTTGAGTCGCAAGGCATGATTTGTTCAGGCAAGGAGCTTGGACTCACCGATGACAGCCAGGGGATTCTCATCCTCAAGGACACCGCGCCGCTCGGTAGTAATTTTTCCGCGGATTTGGTAAGATAGGCGGGCTATGGAAATTGTCATAAACTCTCCGGACGAAGCGAGGCTTCGCAAAGAACTTGAATCTCGAACTGATGCAGACGGCAAGCGCATGCTGCGTTTTTTAAATTTGCCCGACTTGTCGCGGACCGCAGGCAGTCCGCTCAAGGAAATCGTGGACAAAGCCAAGCAAGTCAAAAGCCTTGCGGATTTTGATGAAATCAAAGTCCCAGAAATCGTGCCGACGAAAATATTGTTTGATTTGTTTAACATGCCGCCGGGGCATCCAGCCCGCAGTAAATCGGATACATATTACGTGGATGACGAAAATGTCCTCAGAACTCACGATACAGTTTTTTGGTATTACTACCTGAATGATCCGGAGATCAAAAAGCGGATTGCAAACAAAGAAATTTTAGGGGCGATCTGCTACGGTAAAGTTTACCGCAAGGACGAAATCGACCGCCGGCACATGAACGTCTTTCATCAGTTTGGGGGCTGGCTTATAGCACCCGATGACAAGCGCGTGATCACCGCGGATGACCTCAAGAACGTACTGTCTGATGTCGCAACCAACGTCTTCGGGAGTAATTTCCGATTTTACGATCACACTTTTCCCTACACAGATCCCAGTTTTGAGATGGAAGCCGAGATCAACGGCCAATGGATCGAAATGCTTGGTTCGGGTCTGGTGAGGAAGTCTGTATTAGAAAACTTAGGACTTACTGGCTACAACGGCTGGGCTTTTGGCTTTGGTTTGGAACGTCTGGCCATAGCTTCGATGCAGCTGCCAGACATACGGCTCTTGTGGTCTGCGGACCCGCGAGTGGTCAAACAACTCAAACTCGGGACTAAGTTTGTCGAGGTCAGTAAATTTCCGCCCATAACGCGTGACATTTCTTTTGTCGTCGATAATAACTTCGCTCCGAATGATTACTTTGATCTTATCCGCGATATTGGCGGCGACCTCGTGGAGGAAGTCGAGCTTCTCGACAAATACGAAAACGAGGAAAAATTTGGAAAGGATAAGGTCAGCTACACGTACCGAGTGGTGTATCGCAGTAATGAGCGGACTTTGAAGACCGAAGAAGTTGACCCGCTCCAAAATAAACTCTACGAAGAAACAGCCAAGCAATACAATGCCCAGTTAAGATAGGAATCTGGAAGCTGGAATCTAGAAGCTAAGAAGCTGGGAAGCTAGGAATAAACCAGGCTGCAACCTGGTTTTGGTTTAATGCGACGTTGAAAAACATTTTGTCGGAATACCAAGCGAGCATATATCCCATTGCGAGGAGCCGCAACTCTTAAGCATTAGCTCCGCGGCGACGCGGCAATCTTTTAAGAGATCGCCACGCGGCCTATTAGATTTAAGCTTAAGCAAACGGCCGCTCGCGATGGATAGATATTCAGGATGGTCGGGGCTAGAGGCCTCGGCAACACCCGGGACGGGGTGTCGGGTGTTCAGATGCCCTAAAACAGGGCTTTTTTTATCCCCAAAATGGGGTGGAAAAAGCCCGCAAAATCTGCTATAATACCTATGTAGAAACAAGGGCCAAATCGGCCCGATTTTAAAGCCTAATTCGAAAGAAACTCATGCCCGCCAACGATGAAGAAAAAGACCAGAAATTGAACAAAGAATACACTGCCGAAAGTATTACCGTGCTCGAAGGTTTGGAACCAGTCCGTAAGCGCCCGGGTATGTATATTGGCAATACCGCGACCGAAGGCTTCCATCACCTGCTCAAAGAAATTGTTGACAACAGCATAGACGAAGCCATGGCTGGGCATGCCAAAAAAGTGGATATCGTCGTCCATCCCGACAATTCAGTTACTGTCACAGACGACGGCCGGGGAATTCCGGTCGACGTCCATAAGCAAACCAAGAAAAGCGCTCTCGAAACCGTACTCACTGTGCTTCATGCCGGCGGTAAATTTGGCGGCGATGCCTCTGGATACAAAGTCTCAGGCGGTTTGCACGGCGTCGGCGCCGCAGTCGTCAACGCTCTTTCTGAGTACCTTATTGCCGAAGTACGCCGCGACGGTAAAATTTACATCCAAGAATACAAGCGCGGCAAAGTAATGACGCGCGTCAAAGAGGCCGGCAAAGTCCCAAAAAGCGACACCTGGCAGCGCGGCACAAGGATCACCTACAAAGCTGACGCTGAAATTTTTACTGTCTACGAATTCGACATCAAATACATCCTCGACCATTACCGCCAGCAGGCATACCTCACCCGCGGCGTGCATTTAAACATTACTGATGAACGCAACGGGTTTAGTTACCAGTACTATTTCGAGGGTGGACTAGTTGCGTATATTCAGCACATTAACCGCAACAAAGTCGTCAAAAGCCAGCCCATGTACGTGGCCAAAACCGTGGATCAAGTCTTTGTGGAAGTGGCCGTCCAATACACGGATGAATTTTCGGAAAATGTTCTGACCTTTGCCAACAATATCCATACACCCGAAGGCGGTATGCACCTTACCGGATTCCGCTCAGCCCTGACTCGCTCGCTGAATAACTACGGAGTCAAGAACGGCTACATCAAAGAGGCCGACAAGATCACCGGCGAAGATATGCGCGAAGGCCTCACGGCAATTATCTCTGTCAAACTTCCAAATCCGCAGTTTGAGGGCCAAACCAAAGCCAAGCTCGGCAATGCCGAAGTTCGCGGTTATGTCGAAGACGTGGTCGGCGAAGGTTTGGAATTCTGGCTTGAGGAACATCCGAGCGACGCCGGAAAAATCATGGAAAAGGTTTTACTGGCCGCCAAAGCCCGCATGGCCGCCCGCGCCGCACGCGATGCTGTCATCCGCAAAGGTGTACTCGAGGGTTTGGCTCTGCCAGGGAAGCTTGCCGACTGTTCCGAATCCGATCCGGGTAAATCCGAACTCTATATCGTCGAGGGTGATTCCGCCGGCGGCTCGGCCAAACAAGGCCGTGACCGTAGATTCCAAGCGATCCTGCCTTTGCGTGGTAAAATCCTCAACGTTGAGCGTGCCCGTCTGGACAAGATGCTTGGTAACAATGAAATCAAGAATTTAGTCATCGCCATGGGAGCCGGCATAGGTGACCAGTTCGACATAGAAAAAATGCGCTATCATCGCATCATCATCATGACCGATGCCGACGTCGATGGTGCCCACATCCGGACTTTGCTTTTGACTTTGTTTTACAGACACTTCCCGGAGATTATCAACCGTGGTTATCTCTACATCGCCCAGCCGCCGTTGTTCCGTGTGGCTTCCGGCAAGAGTTTTAAATACGCATTCTCGGATAAAGAGCGCGATCAGGTAATCGCAGAATTTGCCGCCGGCGCCAAAGAAAAGAAAAACGCCAAGGCCGCCAAGAAAGAAGCCGCCGAAGGCTTTGAAGTCAAAGAAATAGCTGACGCCGCTCCCGAGCAGAGCGGGGAAGTAGTGGTTAAGGGTGTAAATATCCAGCGCTACAAAGGTTTGGGGGAAATGAATCCGGAACAGCTTTGGGAAACGACCATGGATCCAGCTTTCCGTGTAATGCTCCGGGTAGATGTAACCGACGCCGAGCGCGCCTCCAAAATTTTCGAAACCCTCATGGGCGACGAAGTTGCGCCGCGCAAGAGTTTTATCCAAACCCACGCCAAAACTGTCAAAAACCTTGATATTTAGTTTGCCGCAAGTTATACTTTGGTTATCAAAGCTAAAATTCCGAAACAAATATGAAAAAATGGTTGTTAGCCCTGGCGATATTGGTGGTTCTGCTCGTTGGCGCTTATTTTTACGTTAAATCAAACCAAACATTGACCATAAACGAAGAGAATCCGGGCGGGGATACCAAAGTAGTTCCGAAAGTGTCGCTTTTTTCCGCCAACGGCACGGTCAAACAAATTAACGGTAAAACCTATTCCATAACTCTGGCAGACGGTTCGACTGTAAAAGATTTTACTTTTGGATCGACTCTCGAGGTGGTTAGGCGCGTTACCGCGAAAACTGGGACCGCTCTCCAGAGCGCCAAGCTTTCGGATGTGGCAGTTGGTTCGCAGATCGTCATATATAGCTCTAACGACCTTGCATCTTCCACTGCAGTTGTAAGTAAAGTGGAAATTATAAAATAAATGGCCAAAGCCCGGATTTTAATTTTAATTCTTGTTTTGATCCTCTGCGCGGGAGTCGCGTATTTCTTCTTGCACCCAAATTCCAAAACCCAAACCCATAATCAAACATCCACTCAAAATCAAAAGAGCGTTTTGGAGCAAGCGCGAGATCCTAAGTATGACAACTTTGCTCTCCAAGGCGAGGTGACTGCAGTCGGTGCAAAATCGATTCAGTTTAAGACCCATGTTATCCAAAATGGCGCCTCGGTAACACTTTTGAAAACCGCCGATCTTACAGAATTTACCGCCATTATATTGAAAACAAAAAAAGCAGATGGTAGTTTCGAGGAAACCAAAATTACAATAAAAGATATCAAAGTTGGGGAGACTTTGACCTTTTATACCCAAACTTATCCATTTGATGAGGGTGACATAAACCCATATCGAATCGAAACATACAAATAACCGGGCTTGAGGCTCGGTTTTTTTGTGCAATTGACAGAAAGCTTCCGGCGTGTTAGTTTCCCGTCATAAGCACTTATACAGGCTTTTCCACTTTAGAGGAGGATAGATCATGCACAAGCCGTTTTTTCGGCTGGGCACTGTTTTGGCCCTGTTTTTCGGCCTGACTACTCTTTCGTGCGGCGGCTCGCCGAACACTCCAACCCCAACTCCAACTCCGCTCCCGCCTCCGGTGAAGCCTGAGGTGACCCTGGCTTTCTACTCCGGAGCAAACGACACCCCCGTGGTCGGAGCTCAGGTCAATTTTCTTACGCTCGGGAAGTCACTGACGACCAGCGCCAACGGAGAGGTTTCTCTGCCCGAACCCGAAGCCGGAACGTCGCTCAAGATTACCGCTTCAGGGTTTCTGGATGCCAGTCTCGTCTACGACCGGAAGAATTACTACCTCTGGCCACTTGGTGAAAACGGGGAAGGCTACGTTTCGAGCGTGGCATTTTCTGGAGAAGCGCTTGGTGGTCGGAAAGGCAAGATTTTTAGGCTCAATCAAGATGTTTCGTTGATTGTGTCTGAGCCGTTCCGGTCTGATCGTAACGTAATGTCTTCGCTCGAGCGAGACGCCGAGACCATCACCCAGTTGAATCGTGAATACGCCTTTCGAGTAGTAGCAGATGGCGTTGCTCTTCCCGGAACGCTGGCTGTTACTGTGAATCAAGGGAATCTCGGAGTTTCGTATTCGGAACCGTCTGGAAGTGACGGTCTTATTACAGGCGACAAGATTTACTTTCTGAACACCAACTCGGCCCGATCCTATGCCTTGCGTGAGTTCGGAATCTTGCTGGGGTTGAATGTCACATCTTCCTCGAAGTCAATCTTCAGCCAGTATACGACCACTCTGAGTCCCACTCAGGAAGACCTGTGGGCCATGCGCATGATCGTCATGAGGAAACCAATGGCTTACTGGAAAGACACCGACCCAAAATTCGGTACCAAGTAGCCAGTACACGATGCCAAGCAGGACAGCAGTCTTGCTTGGCATTTTTCTTTACAATCAATCAAAATTAGGTTATAATTCCTTCACACTGGACACACTTAGAAACAAATGAAATTTAAACTCGGTTTATCCACACGGATTATCATGGTACTCCTGGCAATATTTGCCGGTGGTTTTTTTGCGGGCGTACAGAAGGCTTCAGCAATACAGGTTTGTAGTTTGGCTGGTACCCCCAGAGTTGTAATCGAGACAGAAGGGTACGGGACATTCACTTCGACAGGCGCTAGCTCGTTTGACGCTATAAGTGTACCAAGCGGGACTCGGTTTAATTTCGTGGTCCATACTTACGCTGAGCCTGGCTCATATAATGATATCTCCTATCCGAACGGAAAAAGCCAGACTTATCCGGCCGGTCCTAGTGGCGCAGGCAGATTTTATGGGGATATGGACCCTGTAACGGGGAGTACTGGAATCCATGTAACCATTCAGCAGAATTGTCTCCCAGACCCGGAAACAGGGGTAGGTGTGGACTATACTTTAAATATCGGTTTAGCTCCATCAATCATTAATGTTGTCGTTAGCGGAGTACCTTCGACATGCTGGACCATAAGCGGTGGACCTACAACTATCCCTCCGGAGTGCGGGTCAGGTAATTCCTATTCAGCTGCCGCGGGTACTTATAGTATCTCCGCTGATGCGATTGCGGGTAAGACTTTAACTATCACACCTTCATCCACACAAACCTTATCAGGCTCTTCGATCACATTTACTTTAGCTTATGCTGACAGCACTAGTGCGCCTGGGGCGTTTAGTATCACTGGTTCATCCTGTTTCGGTTGGCCCAGCCCGCAAATAGAAGTCAACTTTAATAGTTCATCTGGCGCGACCAGTTACGATTTGGAACGTTCGGTAAACGGTGGTGGATTCAGAGTCATCTTCTCAGGCAATTATGCTCAAATGGACGCCTACTCGGATTCGGCTGTTTCAGCAGGGAACACATATACTTATCGTGTCCGCGCCATTAACGGTGTTGGCTCGACATTTTCAAGTACCACAGCTCCGATTACAGTCGGTTCCGGGACTTGCGGTGCCGGCGCTCCGCCGCCTCCGCCGCCTCCGCCAACCGGCGGATGTATAGAGGACGCATCCATGACTACGGTTACTGCAATTCCAGCTTCTATATCAGCCGGTCAGGTCGTTCCATTTTCTTTCACAATCACCGATACGGGTAACACCAGGTGGCCGGACGGCGGTTGGTGGCAAGTCTGGCAGACATCATCCACAGCACTATCTATTATAAGTACGGGTCCACCGGGCGTGGATGGTTTGAACTATGGTCACTATAGCTACGGTATGTATCCGGGTGATACGCATAATTGGACCTTCAACCTTACCGCGCCTTCGACACCAGGCAACTACACTCTGGTAATGCAAGCAGTCCATAAACCTGGGAGAGACTTCCTCATGCCGGATGGTACGACATGCCCGGGACCTGGCAGTAATTATTTTTACGGACAGCAATTCATCCAAAGTTTTAGCGTAACGGGATCTGGTACGATTTTCGTGAATTCGGATACAGCAACTTCGTGGACCGTCACCGGACCAAGCACATATGTAGGCAGTTTCCCGAGCACCACTGCAACTTATGCCAATGCCCCGGCCAACCCAAGCGTCTACGCAATCTCGGCCAACACAAGAGGTGGCTACGTCGGGCCGTCTTATGTCAGCAATTCCACTCAAACCCTAAATAGCGGGGGATCAATTACTTTTACATTAACCTATCTAGCGACTCCCACCAACCTTACCGCAACCTCAAGTTGTAACCGTGCCATCCTGAATTGGACAGACAACGCCAACAACGAAAATGCAGTAGGCGGTTACCAGGTCTGGCGCTCAAGTTCGGCTTCGGGTCCGTTTGCCAAAATTGCTGATCTTCCTCAAAACACGCAAACTTATAATGACAATACCGTGCTTGGAGGCGGGACTTATTATTACAATGTGCGCGCAATCAGTTCGGCACTTACAGCCTCAAGCAGTGACGTGAATGTCTTTATAATCCAATGCGCACCAAACATCAATAACTCGACCAAGGTAATTTACCAAGTCAATAGAATTGCATATACCCCAAGCACGATCATACATAACGGCGACATCGTAACTTTCCGATACACTATAATCAATAGCAATACGGCCACTGACGCCGCATCGATTACTGGTATTTCACCGGACGTACTTTCTGACAACCTTACACACCCGGCGACCTGCCCCGCCGGCGGAACCGGGTCTTGGTGCTTGCGAGTGGATAAAAACGGCAACGGTATATACGGTGAAGCAGGCGAGACTGGTTCGATCGGAGGCTCGGAACCGAGTATTGCCATTAACCTTTCGGGCAATATTCCGATCGGTTCCAATTGGGTCATATTGTTTGATGCCCAAGCTGTCGTCTCACCGGTTACCAGCAACCTCTTTACGAACACTGGTACTATCAACTGCACTGGCCAAAGCTACGGTGCTAACTGTTCTGTAACCAAGAGGACATCCTTCCTCAATGCCAACAGCTCAGCCAAACCACCTGTATTTAAGGAAATTTCCCCTTAGAACCTATACTTGACGATATATCAAAAAAGGTCTATAATAAGTCCAAGATTAAAAGCCCCGAAAGGGGTTTTTATAAAGACTTAAAAGCGTGTAACATGAAGCGTGAACCTTGAAACGTTTCGCGATCCACGTATCACGCATCACGATCCACGACATCCTATGGCAAATCCAATTCAGTTTATAAAAGAGGCCAAGAATGAACTCCAAAAAGTTATTTGGCCGACTCGAAGAGAAACCATAAACATTACTCTCGGAGTAATAGGTATCTCACTTTTTGTCGCGGCAATTTTGGGTGCGGCCGACTTCGGGCTTACCAAGCTCATAGAGTACGCTATAACGAAGCAATAATAGGATCTTATCAACTTTTAACTATAAACTTTAATCTAATTTTATGGCCCGTCAGCAAGTTACCGGAGAGAAACATTGGTACGTCCTGCATACATATTCTGGCTACGAAGATAGCGTTGCTTTTAATTTGAAACAGCGCATAGAATCTATGGGTATGGAAGACAAGATCTTCAATGTCCTAGTGCCCAAAGAGAAGAAGATCAAGATTAAAGATAGCAAGCGCGTCACTGTAGAAGAAAAGATTTTTCCAGGCTACGTCCTTGTGGAAATGATCGTTACAGACGATTCATGGTATGTCGTGCGCAATACGCCTAACGTCACCGGGTTTGTGGGTTCCGGGACTATCCCGACTCCTATCTCCGATGCCGAAATCCAGTTTTTGCAGAAGCGCATGGGCGTAGAGGAACCCAAGTATAAAATCGATGTCCGCGCTGGCGACTTGGTGCGCATCATGGACGGTCCATTCAAAGATTATGAAGGCAAGGTCTCCGAGACCGATGACGAGAAGGGCAAAGTCAAAGTCCTGGTTTCTATCTTCGGCCGCGAGACTCCGCTTGAGCTCGACTTTTTACAAATAAAGAAAATATAATTTTATGGTTATTACTATAATTTTTATCCTTTTGGTCCTCGTCTTGATGGGACTTCGAACGGTACAGCAGTACCAAACGGGCGTCGTCTTTCGGTTAGGTAAAATCGTGGGGACCAGGACCCCGGGGTTAAACCTCATCGTACCGTTTATCGACACACTCAAGAAAGTCGATTTGCGGACAATTACCATGCCAGTACAGCCGCAGAAGATTATCACCAAGGACAACGTTTCCGTGGATGTCTCTGTTGTCGCTTATTACAAAATTGTTGATCCAATCAAATCCATAATCGCTATCGAAAACGTCATGTCGGCCATCAACCAGATCGCCCAAACGACCGTGCGCAACATAGTCGGCAGGTTTCAGCTCGATGAAATTTTGTCTGAACGCGATTCTATCAACAATGAAATCCGCACCGTCCTCGATTCTCACACAGAGCCTTGGGGAGTTGTCGTTTCCGTGGTGGAGATCAAAGATATTGAGTTACCTGAGAATATGCAGAGAGCCATGGCCAAACAGGCCGAAGCCGAGCGCGAGAAGCGAGCCAAGGTCATCGCCGCCGAAGGCGAACTTCTGGCTAGCGAAAAACTGGCTCAGACCGCGGACATCATGGCGGCTCACCCGATTGCCTTGCAGTTGCGTAATTTGCAGACTATGGCTGAAATTTCCGTTGAGAAAAATTCCACAATCATTTTCCCGGCTCAATTCATGAGCACGATCAACGATATCCAGAAATTTATGGAAAGTGAACATAAATAATTAAGACGTGTAGCGTGAAGCGTGAACCTTGAAACGTTTCGCGATCCACGATCCACGATTCAAGATTTACGACAAATTTATGGCAAAGAAGATAAAGACAATTGTAAAAATCCAGCTTCCGGCTGGAAAAGCCACACCGGCTCCGCCAGTGGGAACAGTTCTTGGTCCCCATGGATTGAATTTGGCCCAGCTGGTCAAAGAGTTCAACGACCGCACCGCTCCCATGGGAGATACCATCATCCCGGCTGAGATCACGATCTACGAAGACCGGACCTACAGTTTTGTCCTCAAAACCCCTCCGGCTTCCGTGCTCATCCGCAAAGCCGCCGGACTCGAGAAGGGCTCAGCCAATCCACTCAAGAACAAGGTTGGGACCATCACCAAGGCTCAATTGCGCGCAATCGCCGAGCAGAAGATGCCAGACCTCAACGCCTCCGATGTGGAAGCCGCAGAAAAAACCGTTGCCGGCACAGCCAGATCTATGGGGATAGAGATTAAATAAATTTCTAATTTCTAATAACTAATTTCTAACCGTGGGAGGCCAAAAGCCGTTTGAACCACAAAGGAGTAGATATGGGTAAACGCATTACCAACGCCAAAAAAGAAATAGATTCAACCAAGTCATACAGCCCACAAGAGGCGATTGAATTGGCCAAGAAAACCGCAACCACCAAGTTTGTCGGTAATATTGAGACGCATGTCCGTCTCGGAATTGATGCCAAAAAAAGCGATCAAATTGTGCGCTCAACCGTAACCTTTCCGCATGCCACCGGTAAGGTCAAGCGCATTGTTGCATTTGTTACAGAAGGCAAGGAGAAAGAAGCCAAGGATGCTGGTGCTGTACTTGTAGGCGGCGAAGATCTCATCAAGAAGATCAAGGAAACCGAACAATTGAATTTCGATATGTCCATAGCGGAACCGGCCATGATGCCCAAGCTTGCGCAGATAGCCAAGCTACTTGGTCCCCGTGGACTCATGCCCAACCCAAAGACCGGCACTGTTACCGCGGATATTGGCAAGGCTATTCGGGAGTATGCCGCCGGCAAAGCCGAATTCAAAAATGATGAATCCGGAAACGTCCACATGACTTTGGGCAAGAGCAACCTTGAGACCAATGCTCTTACCGATAACTTCAAAACTTTTATCGAAGCTCTAAACCACGCCAAACCGGCTGGACTCAAAAAGGAGTTCATAAACACAGTTACCATCCACTCTACCATGGGCCCTGGGATCAGGGTCAAAATCTAGCAAATTGTGCCTTATATTCAGAAACGAACACCTCATCTATTAGATGAGGTGTTCAAGTTTGTGGTATAATAACCATATGCTGATTACGCACACAAAACAAATCTGGTCCTCATACGCCAAAGCCGTCTAATTTTTACCCTAGCACTTTGAGCTTGCTCAAACCGCCTAGGGCGGTTTTTTATTTTTATCTGCTAAACCCAAATTATGACTAATTTTCAAAGATACTATAACAGTGTTAAATATTTGGAAGGGTTACACAACCTTCCGAATGACAAAGTGTATATGGAAGACCCTGATTATCCAAAAATTTACCTAAATCGGACCAGGTTCCTTTTGAACCTACTGAACAACCCGGACCGAAATATGGATTTTGTCCACATCACAGGAACAGCGGGGAAAGGATCAGTCTCCAATCTTACTCAATCTATTCTTATGGCCAGCGGGCAAAAGAATGTTGGATTATTTACGTCACCCTACGTGACGACCAGCATTGAGAAAATAAAAGTTGATAAAAAATTTATCGCGCCCGATGAATTTGCTGATTTAGTCGAAGAGCTGAAACCATACATCGACCGTGCATATCTCGAATCACCCTTTGGCGGACCATCATTTTTTGAGATTTTATTTTGTTTGGCCATAGTTTATTTTGCAAAAAAGAAATGCAAGTATGTGGTCCTCGAAGTGGCTTGTGGCGGCCGCTATGACGCAACAAACGTCATCGAAAAGTCTCTGGTATCTGCCATAACCAATATTGATTATGATCATATGAATGCATTGGGTAACACATTGGAGAAAATTGCTTGGGAGAAGATAGGGATCGTAAAATGTAAAAGTAGTTTTTTAACGACTGAGAAAAGACCAGGGTTATTAAAGATGTTTCGGACCGAGTGTAAGAAATTATCAACGAGATTTCAACAAATCAAATGTATGTCAGATAACTCTAACGAAGCTCTGGCTTCGGCAATAGCAAAACAGCTCGGTATTTCTTCACAAATTATAAAGCTGGGAATAACTGAAGCCGTCCAATTGCCGGCGCGATTCGAAATTCTCGAAACAAAACCTCTGCTTATTGTTGATGGAGCGCACAATGTAATCAAAATGAAAAACACGGTTCAAAAGTTAAAGAGCCAGAAGTTCGCAAACTTATCACTTGTTATTGGAATCTCCAATGACAAACAAATTGATAAAATAACAAAAGTAATCGCCCCAAAGGCCAAGCATATCTTCGTGACGAGATTCCAATCGGAAAGGAGAAAAACGGCAGATCCGATTATTCTATATAATTTAGCAAAGAGGTATTCTAATGCCGGCAGTATCGTGGAAATGACTTTGGATCCAAAACAGGCATTAATGAAAGCTCGAACCGTAGCCGGCCCGAAAGATGCAATACTCGTAACCGGATCATTCTTCTTAGCCGGAGAATTGCGACAATTATGGTATCCGGAAGAATGGATTCTAAGACGAAGACAGAGTGTTGAGAATATTTTGAAATAGATTCCTTCCCGAAGTTTTACTTACCAACACTTCGGGATGGAATTGTATCCCGACGATTGGTTTAGTCTTATGGCGGAAGATTTCCACCCCATCCTTAGACCTTGCTATTTCGACGAGGTTGGCGGGAAGTTTCTTAATAGCCCAGCGATGGCTTTCATAAACATTGAATACCCCTCCCTTACCTCGGATTTTAATTTCTCCATGTTTTTTCCGGTTCATTCGCACGAGGCTTGCTCCGTACGCATGTGCAATTAATTCACTGCCAAGACAAATTCCGATAATAGGTTTCTTAAGGCGCTTGATTAGCTTAATCTCGTCTTTAAAATCCTTCTCATGGCTAACCACGGGAAACAAATGACCCCCGGATAAAATTATAAGATCATAATTGGCACATTGTCTGATATCTAAGTTTTGCCAATCTATAGTTTTGTCCGCCGCGCAGAGTTTTTGAAGTTTTTTGGTGTACTTACTCCCGTTATCTATCAGTAGCGTTTTCATAACTAGATTATAGCAGAAAAATCTGCTATTATGCCTAAGAATTAAAGAAAAACAATGATCCTATCCGACCGAGACATCAAAAAAGCCCTGAAATCCGGGCGCATTAAAATCACACCAAAACCAGACCTCAAAATTCAGCTTGGGTCATGCTCAATAGACATGCATCTTGGCAATAAATTCCGCTTCTTCAAGAATTCCAGTTACCCCTACATCGATTTGAAAGGAGACATCGACACCAGTAAAATCATGGAAGAATTGGTAATAGAAAAAGACCGACCCTTCATAATGCAGCCGGGTTCCTTTGCCCTGGCTAACACTGTGGAAACCCTTGAGCTTGCAGATGATCTCTTGGGCCGAATCGAAGGACGGAGCTCTCTAGGGCGCCTGGGAATTATTGTCCACGGCACGGCTTCAGTCTTTGATCCAGGATGGATCGGGATCCCGACTATGGAACTAGGTAATCTCGGTACTCTTCCGATTGCGCTTTATCCCGGCATGCGGATTTGCTCGTTTACCTTCGAGGAAGTCTCAAGCCCAGTGGAAGTACCATATCGCAAGAAGAAGAACAACAAATATGCTAATCAAAAAAGCCCTCTGGCATCCAAATTGTCTCAAGAGGTTCGGAAAGAGCGCTAATGAATTCCTACGAAGTCGAAATTAAGTCATTGCTCGGTGCCAAGGAAAACGCTGATTTGCTGTTGGAGAAACTGAAAGCTGATCCAAGTTTCGTGGCCCACGGGGAACACAAACAGCTTAACCATTACTTTATCGGCGGCGACCTGACACGGCTTTACGAAAATGCGGAGATGCACATTGCCGAGGATAAGCGCGACGTCTTTAAACAACTCTGCTACGACGCCAAAGAATTTTCTGTCCGTACACGCAAAGCAGACGAGAAGGTGATTCTGGTGATCAAAGCATCAGTCGATGACACGACAAGCAGTAACGGCACCGCCAGACTCGAATTTGAGTCGGAAGTAAACATGAGTCTTGAAGAGCTCGATAAAATTTTGATTGAATCAGGGTTTAGTTATCAGGCCAAATGGTCACGCGAGCGCCAAGAATATACCTACAAAGGAATGAACGTAAGCATCGACAAAAACGCCGGCTATGGATACCTGGCCGAGTTTGAGAAGATCTCCGATGACGCATCTCGCGTGGAGGGGATCAAAGACGAAATCCGGAATGCCATGAGTGAGATCGGGCTTATGGAATTACCCCAAGACCGCCTGGCGCGGATGTTTGAGTATTACAACAACAATTGGGAAGATTATTACGGAACTGATAAAGTTTTTAACATTGAATAATATGGAAACCAAACACCCTGAATATCAATACCTAGATCTGATGAAGGAAATCCTGGAAAAGGGATTTCGCAAAGTTGACCGTGGGACAGGCGACGCTTCTTATAGTTTGTTTGGTAAACAAATTCGTTTTGATTTGTCCAAGGATTTCCCGCTGCTAACCACGAAGAAAGTTTTTTGGAAAGGGGTGGTCGAAGAGCTCTACTGGTTTGCCTCTGGCCAGAACAACGTCAGTTACCTCGCGCGCAAAGGCGTCCACATTTGGGACGATTATCCTTACAAATACTACAAGAAGAAAATGGAAGCGGGGCAAGTTCCGAATCTGACCAAAGAAGAATTTGTCCAAAAAATTACGGAAGACGATGCGTTCGCAAAAGAACATGGAGTGTTGCCTCACATTTATGGTGAGCTCTGGCGGCATTGGCCGACCAGGACTCCCGGAAGGACAATTGACCAGCTGGCTTGGGCTATCCAAGAACTCAAAGATGATCCAAATGCGCATAATCTTATCGTGAACTCCTGGAACCCGGAATATCTGTACACCATGGCAACTTATGAGGATGCGGCCAAATACCCGATCTGTCATAATATGTACCAGTTCAATGTCATCGACGGCAAGCTGTCTTTGCAACTTTATCAAAGATCAGCAGATATATTTTTGGGCGTGCCTTTCAATATTGCCTCATACGCTTTGCTGACTGTGATTCTGGCCCAGGTTACAGGTTACCAACCTGGCGAATTTGTACACACTTTCGGCGATGTGCACATTTATGAAAACCATTTGGAGCAGGTGAAGGAGCAACTCTCACGTACTCCAAACCCATTCCCAAAAATCGAACTTGATCCTGGTGTGAAGTCTATTGATGACTTTACCCCGGACAGGGTGAGGCTGATTGATTATAATCCTCATGGCGCCATCAAAGCGGAACTCTCCGTCTCCGGCGGACTTTATGAAGGCAAGAAAAATTGACCACTTCGAGCGATTAGCGAGAAGTCGCTCTTAGGAGGGATCTCTCACTTCGTTCGAGATGGAAACCAAGGCTGTCCTAAAATGATTTCATTTGTTATTGGCGTAGCCGAAAATCGAGTGATTGGATCGCATAATGCTATTCCCTGGTATATCAAAGAAGACCTCAAGCATTTCAAAGATATTACCACGGGTCACACGGTGCTTATGGGTAAAAATACTTTTGATTCGATTATAAATCGTATTGGCAAGCCTTTGCCGAATCGAAAAAATGTCGTGGTCTCTCGCGACCCAAAATTTAGCCCGCCAGAGGGCGTGTATGTTTATCACAGCCTTGAGGATGCATTACAAGCATGTAAAGACGATGGTGAAATAATGGTCGCAGGCGGCGGGCAAATTTATTCGCAGCTCATGGATAAAGCTGATAAATTATATCTGACCGAAGTCCATAAAGTTATTGATGGCGATGTCCTGTTCCCGGAATTCGATAAATCCCAGTGGAAAGAAATCTCCCGCGAAGATCATGAAGAATATTCATTTGTAACTTACGAACGTTAATAATTAATTGTACCGGCATGTTTATAGTCAAAATTTTGCTAGCAATCCTCGCTATTTCCTCATTGATTCTTTGGGGAGCAAATAATCAATTCCAGGCTTGGGGATTTCTTCGAGGAAAAAATTATCAGCCTATTTTAATCTGGACTGCGATTATAGCAGTAGGCTTATATTTTTTAACTTCAGTAATTTAAATATTCTCAATGCAAGAACTAAAAAAGCATATCCAAGATCTCAAGGCCAGTATGAAAGATCTTAAGGAGCATCTTTGAGCTTCCCCAAAAAGAGCAAAAAATTTTGGAGCTTGAAGACCAGATGGGGCAACCCTATTTCTGGCAGGATAACCTAACGGCTCAAAAAATTAGCCGCGAGTTCACCACGCTCAAAAACCATGCGGAAGCCTGGAAGAATTTAGAGACCGAAATCCATGATTTAGAGGGTTTGGTGGAGCTTGCGGTGGTAGAATCCGATAAAGCTCTGGAAAGCGAATTACAGGCCAAATTTAAGCGCCTGGAGGCTCAATTCGAGCGGATTCGCCTGACTACGTTCCTCGGCGGTAAATACGACAATCATTCGGCAATTCTTTCTATCCACGCCGGAGCGGGCGGGACCGATGCCCAGGACTGGGCGGAAATCCTGTTGCGCATGTATTTGCGCTGGGCCGAGGCTCGCGGCCTCAAGACCCAGGTCATAGACGAAAGCCGCGGCACCGAAGCTGGTATCAAGAGTGTCGTCTTCGAAGTCATGGGCGAGTATGCCTATGGTTATCTCAAAAGCGAAGCCGGAGTTCACAGATTGGTGCGCCAGTCGCCGTTTAATTCCAGCGCCTCGCGCGAAACTTCATTTGCCCTAGTCGAAGTTTTGCCGATTATCGAACAAGAAGAATTCAAACTCAACATGGACGATGTCGAGCTTGAGGCCAAAACTTCGCGCGGACACGGGGGACAATCTGTAAACACAACTTATTCGGCAATCCGGGCGGTGCACAAACCCACCGGGACGACGGTGACCATCCAAAACGAGCGCTCACAGGCCCAAAATAAAGAGCAAGCTATCAAAATTCTCACCGCCAAAATTGCTCACCTCGAGGAACAGCGGCAGTTGGAGGAGCGGCTCAAGCTTCGCGGAGAATATCACAGTGCCGAGTGGGGGAATCAGATCCGTTCGTATGTCCTGCATCCTTACAAGATGGTCAAAGATCACCGCACTAACTACGAAACTTCAGACACGCAATCCGTTTTGGATGGCGATTTGGACGAATTTATCAAAGCATATCTTGAATTTAGTCTGGAGAGACAATGATTGCTTCGGCTTCCGGTAAATAAAATGCTATAATACTTTCAATGATCAAATTCGATTCTGTAACAAAAACGTACAATCACAGCAATCAGGCGATCAAAAACATCAACCTTGAAATTCACAAGGGTGAATTTTTGTCGTTAGTCGGGCAGTCGGGCGCTGGAAAATCCACTTTGATGAAATTGATTATTGGGGAAGAGAAACCTGATTCGGGACGCATCCTTATCGACGATATCGATGTTGCCAGGATCCGGTCTATGGACATCCCGTATCTTCGCCGCAAAATCGGAGTCGTGTTTCAGGACATCAAACTTCTGCCAAACCGGACGGCATTCGAAAACATTGCCTTTGCCATGGAAGTTGCCGGGGAACGAGTGGAGGATATCAAATCGCACGTCCCAAAAATTTTGGAAACCGTGGGACTCGAAGACAAAGCAAAAGCTTTTCCTCACGAAATGTCCGGCGGCGAACGGCAAAGAGTAGCTATCGCCCGAGCACTGGCTCACAATCCTGTCTTGCTTTTGGCCGACGAACCGACCGGTAACCTTGATTCCATAAACGCTTGGGATATTATCCAGCTTTTGTTGAAGATAAATAAAGACGGCACAACTGTTATTTTGGCGACCCACGCCAAAGATTTAGTGAATAGCATCAAGAAGCGCGTCGTGACCATCGAAAAAGGCGAGATTGTCTACGACCAAGAAAAAGGGAAATACGTACTATGAACTCCACAGTTTTTAAACGCTTGGTAAAATCGGGAGTCACCAACTTCTTCCGCAATATATGGCTGTCTATTGCGGCGACTTCGGTCATGACGATTACGCTTTTTATAATCTCCACAATCATTGTGCTGTACACGCTGACTTCCGTGTCCTTGGATAACGTCAAAGATAAAGTCGGGATTACCGCTTATTTCAATAACACTACTTCCGAAACAGAGATTCTCAATATCAAAGACGAACTGGCCGCCACCCAAGGCGTGAAAGAGATTGTTTATATCCCGAAGAATCTGGCCCGTGACAAATTTATCGCCGCACATCAGGACGAGCCTTTGCTGATTGAAACTGTGAATGAGTTTTCGGAAAACGACAATCCTTTGCCAGCCTCATTTGCCATAAAAGGGGAGAATCTTTCGGACTACGAAAATATTGCAAGCGTCTTGGGCTCGGATCGGTACAAGCCATATTTTGCCAAAATCCGCGATAACAAAAAAGTTATTGATCGCTTGAATAAAATCACAAACGTGATCACCAAGGGCGGGATCGGCCTGACAATCGTCTTTATAATTGTGACCATTATGGTCATGTTCAATACTATTCGGCTGACAATCTATAATCGCCGGGAAGAAGTGGAAATTATGCGTTTGGTCGGTGCCACCAACTGGTATATCCGCGGACCGTTTATCATCGAAGGTATCATGTACGGGCTTTTGGCTATGATTATTGCTTCAGGAATTATGCTACTGCTTTTATCGGTCCTATCAGGCAAAGTCGAGCAGTTCTTATCGCTCCAGACCCTGGGCGGAAGCCTTATGAGCGCCTTGTATTGGAAAATCCTTTTGGCCAATTTAGTAATCGGGGTCGGTTTGGGTGTGATTGCATCACTGATTGCCATGCGCAGATACCTCAGGGTATAATAGCCGTGTAACGTGAAGCGTGAGACATGTCGCGATACACGTTTTACGATTCATGATTCATGCCTATGAAAATTATTCTTACTCGAGACGTTTCGGGCCTGGGGCGCAAAGGGAAAATCTGCGAAGTTTCTGACGGATACGCCAGAAACTTTTTGATTGCTCGTCATTTGGCTGCCCCTGCCACAAGCGCTCTCCTTGCTCAAGTTCAAAAAGAAGAAGCCGAGCGCGAAGAAAAAATGCGCAAATTCGCTGAGCAGGCCGAAAATATTAGAAACCGCCTCCAGGGCAAGACCATCAAGCTTTCGGGCAAAGCCCAAGGATTGCGGCTATTTGCCGCCATCCATGAGGCGGAAATCGCCCAAGCCGTGAACCGGGAATTCAATTTGGCAATCGAGCCGAAACAAGTTATAATCAAGCAGGCAATTAAGAGTTTGGGCACAACCGAAATCGAGATTAAAATTTTAGAACAAGTAAATGCCAAAGTTAAAGTCGAGGTCGAGAAGCACGAATAATTCAAAAAAGCAGACCAAATATATCTTCGTTACCGGAGGCGTGCTTTCTGGCCTCGGAAAAGGCATAACCGCAGCATCAATAGGGAATATCCTTAAGGCTCGCGGTTTTTCTGTATTTATGCAGAAGTTTGACCAGTACCTCAATGTTGACGCCGGCACCCTCAATCCGGCCGAACACGGCGAAGTTTTTGTGACCGATGACGGCGGGGAGACGGATTTGGACCTGGGCCACTATGAGCGCTTTATAGACGTAAACTTGAGCCGTGTCTCGTCGGTCATGACCGGCCAGATCTACCGCTCGATTTTGGACAAGGAGCGCGCCGGGTACTTCCTCGGTAAGACCATTCAGGTCATTCCTCACGTCACCGACGAAGTCAAAGAGCGCATCAAGAAAGCCGCACGTGAATCACAAGCCGATATCCTCATCACCGAAATCGGAGGCACGGTCGGGGATTATGAAGGCACGCATTTTATAGAAGCCATTCGTCAGATGGTTTACGATGTCGGCCGAGAAAATGTCTTGTACATCCATGTTGGATTTGTACCTTACCTTGCGGTCAGCGAAGAACTCAAGACCAAACCTTTGCAGAATTCCGTCCACGACCTGCAGGCAATGGGCATTCAGCCCGATGTGGTCATCTGCCGATCCGATTACCCCATCCGCAACGGCATCATAAGCAAAATCGCCTTGTTTGCCGGTGTGGACCCGGACGCTGTTATTCCGCTTGAGACTGTCTCTACAGTTTATGAAGTCCCGCTGATTCTCGAGCGCTACAATCTCGACAGCTTTATCATCAATAAATTTCAGCTCAAGGTTACACAGCGTAAGAATGGCTCATGGGCCAATTTGGTGGCGCGGATCAAGAAGCCCAAGAAAAATAAACTGCGCCTGGCGCTGGTCGGCAAATACATGGGTATGAAAGACACATACCTTTCCGTAACAGAAGCATTGAAGTCCGCAGCCCTCTTCAACGATTGTGAATTACATATCGAGTGGGTGGATTCAGAAAAATTACCAAGAAGAGGTGCGGCTGAAGCTCTCAAAAATGTTGACGCGATTCTCGTGCCCGGTGGGTTTGGCAAAAGGGGAATCGAAGGCAAAATTTTGGCTGCGCAATATGCCCGTGAGAAAAAAATCCCGTACCTAGGGCTTTGCCTAGGTTTGCAAATTGCCGTGATTGAATTTGCGCGCAATGTCTGCAAGCTCAAAGATGCAAATAGCATGGAATTCAACCCAAAAGCCGAACACCAGGTTATCTACGTCATGCCTGAGCAGGAAAAGAAGCTCCTCAAACGCGAATACGGAGGTTCTATGCGATTGGGGGCTTGGCAATGTATCCTGAAGCCCGGAACCAAAGCCCAAGCGGCTTATGGTACTGATAAAATCTCAGAGCGGCATCGCCACCGATATGAGGTCAACAATAAATACCGCAAGATTCTAGAAGCCAAAGGTATGGTTATATCCGGTACGACTCCAGATAAACAACTTGTCGAGATTGTGGAATACGCTGATCACCCCTTCTTCGTCGGGGTCCAGTTCCATCCGGAATTCAAATCTAGACCTCTGACACCAGGACCCTTGTTCCGGGAGTTTATAAAAGCCGCATTGGCTAGGAGCAAGCCTAGGAAAAAGTAAAAAGGACTACCGTAAGTACGATAGTCCTTTTTTGTTAGGCGAAGCGGTCGTCGAGCCTGTTTTCCAAAACCTCTTCGGCAAGCCTTTCGCCTCGTTTGATGATTTCGCTCAGCCTGTTTCGGCGATTTTCGCTCGCTTTCACCGAGGGGAGAACCTTGAGGCCTTCTTTTAGGCGGTTGATCAGCTTTTCGACATCCGAGCGTTGGCCTCGGATGTAGTATTGCCGTTCATTGCGCTCCATCTTGGCGAAGAAGTAGCAGTTGAATTCGAGCCGGATCGACGTGAGAGACTCGAGATTGATGCTAAGCGCCATTTTCTGTGCTTCTGTCCGGCTCAGCTTCACGGCGTTTGAGTAGGGGACGTTCATGTAAACCTCCTTAGCAAAAGACCCGTTTGCACGGGTCTTATTTTGTCGCTTTGACTATGTGGACGAACTTACGTTGGTGGAGTTCGCCGTCGAAACCGCGAACTTTCTTGGAGCTGAATTTCACAGTTCCGTCAGCAAGGGCAAAGAGAGTGTCGTCGCTTCCGCGCTTAACGTTTTTGCCTGGGTGCCATTTGGTGCCGCGCTGGCGGACGAGTATGGACCCCACATGGGCGGATTGTCCGCCGAATAATTTGATTCCAAGTCGTTTGGATTGGGAGTCGCGCCCTAAGGCTGTAGAACCCCCGGCTTTCTTATGAGCCATATCACGAAAATTTCTAAGTTCTAATTACTAATTTCTAAACAAGATTTAGGTCAATTAGTTTAATTAGATCAATTAGAAATTGCCTCTTCACCGGATTCTGTCTCCGGCACGATCGTGCCTTCTATTACAGTTTCCTGATTACTTTCTACTTTCGGTATTCCGTTATAAAAAATGACTATTTCACGGGCTACGATCTGGTCCTTACGGTCATAGACCATAGTTTTGCGGCCTGTGACCCTCAAAAACTTGTATTTAAGCGCTAAGGGTTCAGAAATAGGATCTAGGACAGTATACCCGTTTTCGGTCCCAAAGTCAAGGTTGTCCATGAATTCATAGTCGGTTTGGCTGACTTTATAGGCTGGCAGACATATGACGACCCTGGCTCCTTCCGGGAGAAAGGTTTTGAACTCCTTGAACACCTGGCTGTAGAGTTTGCTTAAGGTTTTGAAGTTGGCATCTATTTCGGATTTCTTGGGGAGCTTGGTATAGATTGGCCCAAGTGTGCCTTCTGTTACGACTGCTGCAACTTTGAAGTTCGAAAGCTGGCTTCCGATTTCCGACGCATGGGCACGAAGGAGTTTATATCGGTTCGGAGGCACATGATATCTGTTGCGGAACCATTCCAGATTCTTTTCGCTGTTTTCGACCGCGGTTTGGTCTAGATCCGAGCCTATAGCCCGTAAGCCCATAAGGATGGATTCCTGAAGAATAGTTCCTGAGCCGCAAAAAGGATCGAGGACATAATCAAGCGGCTTGAGCGGTCCGGCAAGGTTGATCATACTCTGAGAGACCTTGGGCGGGATCATGCCGGCATGTTCGTCGCGCGCCGGGCGCTGGTAATCGCGTCGGCCATAATCTTCGTAATTTTGCACGCAAAGGGTTTTACCAACGAACAGTTTTTGGTTGCCGCAGATGACCACAATCTCAGCGCCTTTTTGTAAGATCTGATTTTCGTTCACGAGCACCGAGGATAACGATTGCGCCGGGAACTGGGGGATCACCGCGCGCACACTTTGGGCCTGCTCCTGCAAGACTTTTTTTATAAGAAATGCGATGCGTTGAGATTCGTCACGAAAGTGCAGGGTAGGGTCGAGGACATAAATCGATACGCCAAATTGCTTTTTGCCGGTATAATCATGAAAGTATTCGTTTATGCGCTTGAAGGTAAAATAATTAGTCAGGACTTGAGACGGGAATTCCTTGCCCTTCTTTTGAAAAGTATCAAAAAGGCGTATAATTTTGATAACGCCACCCAGGCGGGCCTGGAGTTTGACCGCATCTAGTTGCTTTTCACACTCGATAACCACGACTTCCGGGGAGCAGGCCGCGACGCGGTAGGCGACAGAAAGATTATCCAAAACCGCCAGCAATTCCGCCAGAGATATGGTATAGACCCTTCCCAAAATAAATGCGTATTGAAACATATGATTGAAAATCTTAAAGCCTATCAACAAAAAATCGCCCTGAGTCTAGGCTTGGTGGCAGTGGCTGCAATCGGCTTTTATGGAGGCAAATCTATCAACTCAAAGCCTCTAAACGACGCTCAACTGCCATCTGTTTCTGCTAGCTCTAATTATACCCAAACTAAGCCCGCGGCACAAACGGATGTTTCAACGGCTCAGACCCCGTCTGAGCCGTTGAATTGCGAAGGTAAAATCAAAGGCTCTTCGACTCACAAGTACCACATGCCCGGAGGAGTATTTTACAAGAAAACCACACGGCCCATAGCCTGTTTTGATACCGAAGCCGAGGCCAAAGCCGCAGGATTTATTAAATCTTCAAGGTAACCCTACTTCATGGTAAAAAGAATCTATTTGGATAATGCAGCAACAACCCCGATTGATAAACGCGTAGCGAAAGCCATGCGCGATTTTGAATTGGAATTTTATGGCAACCCCAACTCCATACATAGAGAAGGGCAGAGCGCCAGGGCTAAAATCGACTTTGCCAGGGCGGAGATCGCCCAATTCATAAACGCCAAGCCGCAGGAGATAATTTTTACCTCGGGTGCGACAGAGGCCAATAACCACGCTCTGCGTGGCGTGATAAGTTCGGCTCTGCGTAATCTCAGGTCCAAAGTCCATGTCGTCACCACGGCAATTGAGCACCAGTCAGTTTATGAAACTCTCAAGCTTATGGAGTCCTGGAAAATTATTGATGTCACATACCTCAAGCCCGACAAGCAGGGGATGATAGAGGCTTCAGACGTCATCAAAGCCATTACCGACAACACTGTCCTGATTTCTGTGATTCATGTCTCAAACGAGATCGGGTCGGTCCTGCCGATCCGCGAAATAGGTAAGTCCTTGGAGGCTATCAACGCCAAAGCCAAGCACCCAATTTTGTTTCATACCGATGCTGTGCAAGCGGCCAAATACTTTAATCTCAATGTCGAGAAAAATAATGTTGATCTTATGACTATTTCCGCACACAAGATCAATGGCCCGAAGGGGATAGGGGCTTTGTATATCCGCTCAGGTACGCCGATTGATAACCTTATGACTGGCGGCGCACAAGAATACGGCATGCGTCCCGGCACTCAGAATACTCCTGGCATCATCGGCTTTGCCAAAGCCATACAGCTTCTGGGAAGCCTGGAGGAGCGCCAAAGTGCTGCTCGTAGGATAGCAGTATTGCGCGACAAGCTTATTTCCGAATTGTCGCAATTCGATCGCTGTGATCTCAATGGACCAACCGGCGACCAGCGCGCGCCCGACAACGTCAACTTTAGCATCCTCGGTGCAGACTCCGAGCTCGTGATGTCCAAACTCGATCTGGCAGGGATTGCGGCGTCAACCGGGTCTGCATGCGTTTCGGGCTCGGCTGAGCCATCGCATGTAATCCGAGCTCTGGGCAAAATAAATGACATCAAAGCCGCCACAGTCCGGCTGACACTCGGCAAGCAAAATTCTCTCTCAGACATCAAACAAGCAATCAAAGTTATATCAACCCTGGCCCGGGAATAAAAAAACCGACATTCGCCGCGATGGCAAATATCGGCGTGATCGGATTACTTCCGGAATGAGAACGCAGTAGCTGGCAGAGTGTTGATGGTTGGACCAGGACACGTCAGGTATGCAGAATGTATATCAAACCCACAACGCGTACAGACTTTGTGGTAGCGTCCAAATTCATCCGAGAATAGAAGCTTGTCGCGCAATTTAAGCTTCTGCGATTGGTCGCGCAAGCATGGCTTTTGCGACGTATAAGGTAACAAAAAAAGCAGTTTAAGGACATGCTCAGGTCAAAGTGTTCACAGTGGGTCGCGAAGCTCGATGGTGGGCTCCGTGAAGAGATGGTTCACGGAGAGATGGAGTTCGCTCTCATGAGTACCAGGAAATTCACGACGAGCAGCCTCGACGACTTCGGCGACAGTCAGCGGATGTTCACGAATTTTCCAGGAGAGAACCTTCTCGGGGGTTCCGTCTACTGGTTCTGTACCAACTGTGTACATAAAGCCTCCTTGTAGGAGAGTATAGAGGCTTAGGGAAGAAGTGGTCAAATTGCTTAAACAAGCCTATTTTGAGAATAGAAGTACGTCGCACAATATACCTTTTGCGACATCGACTTATTCAAAACTATTAATCGATGTCGCAAAACGTCCGTAGATTGTTACGACAATATATTGATCGTAAAATCTACGGTTCCCGCTTCCCTATTTTCTCTGATTAGAAATTAGATACTAGTAATTAGAAATTAAAATAGCTCACCACGTCGGTGAGCTATTTTCTGCCTCTCCCCTCTTTTTAGAGATAATCTAGGGGATTGTATGTGGCGCCAAATGGCACTTTGTAGTTTCCGAATTGTTTTGTAAGGGTACCAGGGTTCACTCCGTATCCTTCGAAATCGAAGACTGTGAAGTGGAGGTGGTATCCTCTATGCGGGCCATATAGCAGTCTGGTGGTGTTACCGGTATTACCCTCAAAGCCGACGAGGTCTCCTTGCTTTACAGTTTGTCCCGGCTTGAGGACGAAGCTGCTCATGTGACCATATAAACTGACTAGCGCGCGGTTGCCGTATTTGGCGCTCATCGGATGTTTGATCGTCACCCAGTTGCCATAAGCTCCGTTACCAGTACCGGTGCCCAGTACCGTGCCATCGGCGGCGGCGTAAATAGGAGTGCCTGGAGCGGCGGCCAAATCTATACCATTGTGGAAGCTGTATCCCAAGCTTGTAAATCCAGTGTTGCCATACCCTTGGGTCATAGTACCATCCATGGGCCAGGCAAAGAGTCCTTTGATCCCAGGCAGCCTGCGGTTGCCAAGCTTCTTGGCGATCTCAGCGTCGAGATTATTGATTTCATCAAATAGCGCTTTTTGGTCAGCTTCAGATATTGCAAGGAGTTTCTGGTATTGTCTTTCTTGTCCGCGAGTCTGGTCAAGCAAGGCTTGTTTGGATACGCGCTGAGTGTTGAGATTGTTTTTCTGTTCGTTGAGCTGATCATTGAGAACATCCAAAGCCAATTTTTGCTTTTTGAGTTCGGCTTGGCGCTCCTCGAGATCAACCTTCAGGGCTTTGATCTTAGTGAGCGCCTCCTGACTGCGTTCCTGAATACTTGTCGTGTATTGTAGGTCGTTGAGAAATTCCGTGAAGTTATCGTTTTCCAGAGCGATCTCGAGGGGCGAACGCTGGTCCATGTCGTTGATCTGGCCTATGAGGTCGCGGAGAATCTCTTTCTGCTTATCGATATTGTTTTGGGTGATGATTATTTGATTGGTCACATCCGCAATCTCAAGATTGGTCGCGTCGATTTTGTTTTCTGTCTCCTCAATCTGGGTCTGAGTCGAGGTAATCTGCAAATCAAGTATGCTGATTTGGTTCTTGAGGGTATTGGCTTGTTTCTGCACAGCATTGATCTGGCTCTGGTAATCCTTGATTCTAGCGTTTAGTGAGTTGATTTTCTGCTGAACTGACTGTTTCTGGGCATTGAGGTCGTCTATAGTAGCGCTTCTGGCCCCCGGATCATGCAAATACGCAAAACCCGCAACTGCCAGTATGAGCGCGGAAATAAGTACGTTTCTTGCTTTATTATTTGGTTTCAAAAGTCTATTCATAACGCATTAATTTTACCACTTATTAATACGTTCGGCAAAGCACAAAGTTACAACAAATTGCTGGCGTTTTGTATACGCTTAAGAATTATTTCTTTGCCTTCTGGTAGTACTCCAAACGCGTCCATAATCTCGAATGGGCCGGGGGACGCCGCAAGTCCCGAGAGTGCCACGCGCAAAGGCCAGAGGACTTCTCCGGTTGTGAGATTGTCTTCAGCAATCCAGGATTTAATTTTGGATTCTAAGTTCCCGGTATTGAATTCAGATTGATCAAGCGACTTTAGGTACTCGGACAGTTTCGCTAAACTTGTTTTCGTCCCTTCCCTACTCCCCTTTTTCCAGATCAAGAGGGCAGGGCCGTATTCTGGTTCCTTGAAGAAATACTGTACTCTCTCCCCTATCTCGGAAAATTTCTTGAGCCGTTCTCGCTCGAGGTTTAAGACTTTGAAGATAAATTCTTGCGGGTACTTTCCAAGGTCAATTCCGGCTTCCGTCAAGTACCGGCTAATTCGTGCGAATAAGTCTTCTATTGTGAGTTTACGGATGTAGAGGCCATTGATCCAGTCGAGTTTGTCCAGATCAAACACGGCTCCTGACTTGTTTACTTTGTCGAATCCAAAAACTTCAATAAGCTCGCCCAAACTAAATACTTCCTGTTCGGTTTTTGGGTTCCATCCGAGGAACGCCACAAAGTTGAGCATGGCTTCTGGTAGATAGCCTTTCTCTAGATAATCCTTCACCGCAACGTCTCCGTCACGTTTAGATAATTTTTTCTTGGTCTTGGAAAGAAGCAACGGTAAATGTGCGTGCTGGGGTGATTCCCAGCCAAATGCCGAGTACAATAAAATATGTTTTGGCGTCGATGGAATCCACTCCTCGCCCCGTATGACATGTGTGATATTCATGTCATGATCATCCACTACCACCGCAAGATGGTATGTGGGGTAGCCATCGGATTTAAGCAAAACCTGATCATCCAAATCATTGCTTGAGATCGATATCTCACCATGGACTAAATCCGTGAAGCGAATAGTTTTGGCGGCAGGGACGTTTAGACGGATGACGTGAGGTTCGCCCGATGAGATTCTTGTCTCAATTTCATCTTTAGCCAAATTCAGGCAGTGTTTATCGTACTTGGGAGCGTGCTTTGCAGCTTCTTGTCCTTTGCGGAGCGCATCAAGGCGTTCAGGTGTGCAGAAACAATAATAAGCATCACCCTTGGAGACCAATTCCTCGGCATATTTTTTGTATAACGATAACCTTTCGGATTGGAAAATCGGGCCATCGTCAAAATTCAGCCCAAACTCCTTTAAGCTCGTGATGATTCCTTCTGCTGCTCCCTCAACCGTCCTGGCTTTGTCGGTATCTTCGATACGCAATACGAATTCACCATTGTTTTTTCGAGCAAACAAAAATGCAAACAAGGCGGTTCTCAGACCGCCTACATGTAGGAATCCAGTGGGACTTGGTGCAAATCTAGTTCTAACTTTTGCCATGAAATTTATATTTGAGAATTATGAAACTAAAAACAACAATCGCATTCCACATTCGTTTGATGCGCCAAGGCTGGGTAATAAGCCGAAAGAGCCACTCAAGCCCAAGGCCTACCATCCAATCCGGTGCGTATTTGCGTTTACCTGCCAAATAATCGAACGTTCCTCCAAGGCCTATAGCTACTTTTACGTTTAGTTTGGAAAGATTTTTGGCAATCCAAATCTCTTGCTTGGGTGGAGCGTAAGCTATACACAGTATATCAGAATTCGAGTTGGCAATCTGCCTTACTAACTGCTCGTCAAATGTATTGTCCGAAAGCGATAAATTGACCTTAAGATTTGGATAAGCGGCTCTGAGTTTGTTTGCGGCCTGAGCCGCTACCGAATTTTCGCCTCCAACCAAGGCTATGGAATAGTTCTTGTCCGCAGCGAGTCTAGTAACATCCCAAATCAACCTTGACCCAGACACTTTTTCTGGAATTAATTTTTTACCTGACAAAAAATTCCCAGCCCAGACTACTCCAATCCCGTCAGGTATCGAAAGGTCAGCTTTATTCAGTACCTCCAGATATCGCTGGTCTCTGTTTGCAAAAACAACAAATTCTGAATAAGTGGTCACAACATAATGTGGCTTGCCAGTTTGAATGTATTCATCGAGGCGTCGAATGGTTTCTTCTTTGGTCAGATTATCTACCAAGACCTTTGCGATATCTATTTTCATACGAGTGGTACCTCTACCAGCGGCGTGTGGTGAGCATGATGCGGAAGCAGTTTGCTCTCAAATAGCGCGACGCTCTGCACGGTAAAATTTAGTTGCGCCAGTTCTTCGTTAGGGAAATTCACAAGCTTTCGGCTACGATTCATAATGTTGTCCAAATGCATTTTGCCCAAAGTCACATGCGGGTAAAATTTTTGATCTTGGAAATGCAAGCCAACTGTTTTGAATCCAGCCTCTAAATCTTGTTGAAGACCAAAAAGGGTTTCACTGTTTTTTACCGTGAGGTGAATCTGCTGGCGAAAATTTGCAATTTTGTCGAATTCAATTTCGAACTTACCCCGATACTCCCCTACCAATGTTGGGAAAATCTTCAGCGCCTTGTTTGAGTCATCGGTAAATAAGTCGCCGAGAAAATTAAGAGTGATGTGGAGATTTGTGATGTTGATGTAAGGTATCGGAAGACGCCCACGCGTGAGTTCCACGAGCGCATTTTTGACCTCGTTTGGTATGGGGATGGCTGTAAAAATGCGCATAATCTATTTCAAATTATAGCACAAAAATGCTAGAATAATGCATATGGAAATATCCGGCAAACCTTACCAAAAACGCTCGGAACAACACATACATTCGGAATCTCATGCCCTAGCCGATGAGCTTGCAACCAAGTTCGGCGACAAGAAGCACTTTGGTATGTACCTGAAGATGGCCATAAAGTACGACCACTCCGTACTTCGGAGGATCGCAGGAGAGGTTCTCGAATCCAAATCCACAAAAAACCCTGGTGCCTTGTTTGCTTATTTAATCAAAAAGGGAAACAAAGAACGAAGTGACAAGGGCACCGCAGAGCAGCAACCCCCTTTGTCTTCCCTTCCCCCTACTCCCTAATTTATGCTGAAAATAGTCAAAGTACCTGATCCAATACTTACTCAAAAAACCTCATTGGTCAAAACAGTCAATGAGGAAATTTTGAATTTGGTTGTCGAGATGATCGCCGCTTGCCGGAAAGCCAATGGCATAGGGCTAGCCGCTCCGCAGATCGGCAAGAGTCTCCGCTTGTGTATTATCAACCTTGAGCATGTTGGCTTGCCGCCGTTTGCCTTGGTTAACCCGCGGATCGTCCGCAAGTCGCTCAAGAAGATCGAAATGGAAGAAGGCTGTCTCTCCATTCCCGGAGTGTTTGGCATCGTCAAGCGCCCGGCAAGTGTCACTGTCAAGGCCATGAACCTCGAGGGCAAGGAGAATAAATTCAAAGCAGGCGGCCTCTTGGCCCGGGTGATTCAGCATGAGCTCGACCACCTCGATGGAATTCTATTTACTACCAAAATAATCCGTCAGACCACAGGCAACCCAGAAGAGAAAATGTAGATGAAATTCATATTCGCCGGTACAACTGAATTCGGAATACCAACTTTGGAAAAACTCATGCAAGACGGGCATGAGTTGCTTTTGTGTATCACTCAGCCGGATAAGCCGGTGGGGCGAAAACAACAGCTCTCCCCTTCTCCAATCAAAGTCTGGGCACAAGGGCAAAATATCCGAGTCTCTCAGCCGGCAAAAATTATGGATGCGGGGCCCGAAATCTCTGAGCTCAAACCCGACCTCCTCCTGGTGGCGGCCTATGGCCAGATTATTCCCAAAGAAATTTTGGATCTGCCGGAAAAGGGCTCGGTGAATATCCACGGCTCCATCCTTCCCAAATACCGCGGGGCCTCGCCGATCCAAGCGGCACTCATTAATGGCGAGACAAGCACTGGCATCACCCTCATTGTCATGGACGAGAAAATGGACCATGGTCCGATTATTGCCACCAAAGAAATAACAATCACAGCTGACGATGATTTCTCGAGCCTCTACAAAAAGCTTTCTCAACTTGCAGCCCTTGTTTGCGCGGATATCCTCCCCGAATACACGCAAGGTATTATAAAGGCCAATCCTCAGAATCATGATTCTGCGACATATACTAAACTTCTCACCAAAGCTGACGGCCAAATCGACTGGACCCATACCGCGCTCGAGATTAGCAATCACATCCGGGGCTATAATCCTGAACCTGGCACCTGGACTACCCTAGATGGCAAACTAATCAAAATTCTTGGAGTAAAAATTCTTAACGAATCCAAGATCGAATTGCCTGGCAAACTCTATCGCCATGCCGACGGTTTGGCCGTGAAGTCGCAGGATAATAGCCTGCTTATCACCAAGGTCCAGCCCGAAGGCAAAAATCCCATGAGCGGTCGTGATTTCCTCAATGGAATCAAAAACTTGGACCGGATGCATTTTGTCTGAACACCTCACCTTTAAGCTGAGTTGTTCAAGGCCCGGAAATGGGCTTTTTTTTATTCCGCAATTCCTTGACGAAGTTGCCCGCAATGTTGCGGAGCTTTTGTATTTTTTGTCTTTTTACCCAAACGAAACCATTGCTGGCATTGGCTAAGTTGCTAAATAGACACTTGCACCCCTGCATGGTATCAAAACTACATACAATATTTTTAACCGGAGACCAAATATGAAATTTCTTGCAAAATTATCAGGTTTGATCCTGCTCTTGTTGTTTGCAACCACGATGCAGGCTCAGGCCGCCATTACTAATTGGCAAAAAGCTGCGAGCATGGAGCCAAAATCCTCCACCGATTTTGGAAGTGATTCGTTTAAGCAATCAGTAAACAATCTCAAAGCCGTAAACGCGAACACGCTAAGTTTGATCGTTCCTTACTACACCAGCAATTGCCAATCAAGCAATGTCGACGCTGGCTGGAACACACCCACAGCCGCATCCTTGGCCAGCGGGATTGCGTATGCCCGTTCACTCGGAATGCAGATAAACTTAAAGCCGCATTTGCAAGCCTACGACACCTGGGGCGGATTGTGCACGTGGCGCGCCAATATTGCGCCTTCAGACCGCAATAGTTTTTTTGCCAATTACCTCACAATGCTCAAGGGCTTAGCCGCGGCTGGACCGGATGAGATTACGATCGGCACCGAGCTCATCTCCACGACTTCGGCCCGCATCAACACCGACAACACCGACCGCTGGAAGAGTATCATCGCAAGCATGCGCGCATCTTACTCCGGGATCAAACTGAATTATTCTGCCAACTGGGGCTCGGGAGATTTTGCCACCGAGACAAACCAAATTCAATTCTGGGGCGATTTGGATACCATTGGCGTGTCTGGGTACTATGAACACTGGACCCCGACGTCGCCTGCATCTATCGACGAAGTCAAACAGAGCTGGGACAATTGGAATAACAGCAATATCAAGCCGCTCAATACCCAATACGGTAAGCCTGTGAAATTTACCGAAGTCGGTTACCAAAGCGTCAACGATGCCAGACAGCAGCCTTGGAATTATGATTACAAATGGTACAAGGGCTACAACGGCACGGAGCAAGCCAATCTATACGAAGCCCTTTTCCAATATTGGAACAATCAGTCGTTCTTCGGCGGCGTAAACTTGTGGGATTGGGATTCTGATCCCAACGCCGGCGGCGTGGGTAATACCGATTACACTCCGCAAAACAAACCTGCCCAAGCAGTCATTGCAAGATACTTTGCCGGAGGTGTAACTCCAACCCCGACTCCTACCCCCACGCCTACACCGACTCCGAGTCCAACACCAACTCCACCGCCCGCTGGAAATTTCACAAGCAATGCGAGTGTCACTCCGACTTCCCCGGTGGTCAATCAACAACTGGCCGTGAATGCCAATGTCAAAAGCAATGCCGCGACGAGCAATATTTTGGTGGACGTGGAAGTCTATAATTCTGGTGGGACCAAGGTTGCTCAGCAGTTCACGGATAGTCAATCCTTCACTGCGGGACAGACCAAGACGTATAGTCTCAATTGGACTCCTACCGCAACCGGTAACTATAGCATCGCCGTAGGTGTATTCTCTTCCGGATGGACAACGAATTATGACTGGAATTCCAATGCCGGAAGCTTTACCGTCGCGACCACCCCTACGCCAACACCGACACCCACACCGACGCCAAGTCCCACGCCTACTACCTGCAGTTCGCTAAGTGTCGGTTCATTTAAGGGCTGTTACTTCGATAACTCGGATTTAACCAATTTCAAAGTGGCGCGCAACGATGCGACGATAAACTTCCAGTGGGGTGCTGGTTCACCTGATCCTTTGATTGGCGCAGATACTTTCTCGGCCCAATGGATAGGGACATTCAATTTCAATGCGGCGACATACGATTTCACCGTCATTGCCGATGATGGAATTCGAATGAGTATAGACGGCAACTCAGTCTTGGATAAATGGGTTGATCAGCCGCCGACCACATACAACTTCTCCATGCCTTTGGGAGCTGGCAACCATCTGGTGGAGGTGAGGTACTATGAAAATACTGGTGATGCTACCGCGAAAGTCTCGTGGGCCCAACATGTAACTCCGACGCCTACGCCGACTCCAACTCCAACCCCTCCACCCACTTCCGGAACTATCAATATTTGGTGGCCTAACAATGGGGCGACTCTGCAAGGAGTTCAACCATTCAAAGCTGTAGTGGACGGATTGGATGTCTCGCAGTATCAAATGTACTGGCAAGTCGATAGCGGCACGCTCAACCTCATGAGCAATAGTACTGCCGATTTCCCGCACAAAGAATCGCTCGTGGATGTCTCAGGCTGGACTTGGAGATCGGATAATAATTACACGGTTACATTTGTGGCCAAGAATGCCAGCGGTGCAATTATCGCTCAGAAATCTATAACCATCCATGTTAGCCAGTAGACTCATCATATTGAATATAAAAGCACTCCTTCCAGCATTGCTGCTGGGAGTGCTTTTTATTTCACCCAAGGTCCAGGCTTCAACTAGCACCTGGCAAAAAGGATTTAGTTTCGTCCCCCAATCGAGTACAGATTTTTCTTCAGCATCATTTCATGAATCACTAAACCAGTTCAAAGTCACAGGAGGAAATTATGTTACATTCATCATTCCGTATTCGCAAAATACAATCTACGATACTAATCTATATCCGAGCGCCAATACCCCAAGTGACGACTCTCTCAAAGCCGCTGTCGATTATGCACATTCCCTGGGCCTGGCTGTAAACCTCAAGCCGCATTTGGACAATCACGACACCACCTGGCGAGCAGATATCAACCCCAGTGATCGCAATGCCTGGTTTACAAACTATGGTCTCATATTGAATCACTACGGCCTTATTGCACAGGAAAATCACGTGGAAATGATAACGATCGGCACAGAGCTTATCCATATGGCCTCAGAAAACCTTAACAGCACCAACACCCAAAACTGGAAAAATTTAATCGCAAACCTGCGAAGTATCTACACTGGTAAGCTTACTTACTCCGCCAATTGGGATATAGGCAGTTGGCGCGATGAAGTCGATTATATCGGATTTTGGCCTGAGCTGGATTATATAGGTATCTCCGCTTATTACCATATCGGGAGTACCTGCAATGATTCGCTTTCTGATTTACAATCCGCTTGGAATAATATCAACATCTCTCGCGTGAAGCCGCTTGCCGATAAATATGGTAAACCTATAATTTTTACCGAGGTCGGTTACCGGAGCGTTGATTGTGCACTTACGCACCCAGCAAGCTGGTCTATGACCGGGCCTGTAGACTTGCAAGAACAAATCAATGGTTACCAGTCTTTGTTTGATTATTGGAAAGATTATCCGTATTTTGCCGGTGTGCAGTTTTGGGATTGGAGTACGAATCCAAACGCAGGCGGCACAAGTAATTCTGATTTCACACCCCAAGGTAAGCCAGCATTGAATACCATCAAGAGCTGGTTTACCTCAGACACACCGCCAGTCGAAACACCTCCCGGAGACTCCAAAGTCAAATACCTAAGTGATATAACTTGGATTTCTGCAACGAATGGTTGGGGTCCAGTCGAAAAAGACATGAGTAACGGCGAGACTGCCGCAGGCGACGGACATAAGCTAACTCTCAATGGTACGATTTATGACAAGGGCTTGGGCGTGCACGCGATGTCCAAAGTTACCTATACGATCTCAGGCTGTACTAATTTTTCGGCAGTGGTAGGAGTAGATGATGAAATTAGCGCCAGAGGTTCGGTGGTGTTCCAAGTTTTTTCTGGTAGTACAAAAATATATGACAGCGGTTTGCGCTGGTATAACTCTGCCAACAAAACTATAAGTTTGAATATCACTCAAGTCACAGAATTAAATTTGGTTGTAACTGATGGCGGTAATGGCGTGGCCAAAGACCATGCAGATTGGGCCAATGCGCGGATCACATGTACCGATGCCCCGCCTACGCCATCGCCCACACCAACCCCAACTCCAAGTCCTACTCCCCCGCCCCCGCCTCCTGTAAGTGCAAATATTGAGGTCTGGTGGCCTACAGACGGCTCCACGATTGCTGGGACAACAGCTTTCAAGGTTCTCCTTGCAGGATTTGCTCTTTCGCAGTATCAAATGTACTGGCAGGTCGATAATGGAAATTTGAATCCGATGTTTGATAGCTTCACAGATACCCCGCACAAAGAAGCCTGGGTGGACGTTTCCGGCTGGTGGTGGAGAAATAATGGCCCATACATAATCAACTACGTGGCCAAAGACTCAACCGGTACAATCATCGCGCAAAAAAGTGTGCAAATATACATTGCACGGTAAGATGGGAAGCTGGAATCTAGAAGCTGAGAAGCTGAGAAGCTGGAAAAAAACAGAAACCAAGCTGCAGCCTGGTTTTGGTACCATTTCGAGTGGAGCGAGAAATCGCTTTTAAAGAGGGATCTCTCCCTTCGGTCGAGATGGGAGAAGCCAGGCTTATTTTGTTCTAAAAATTCTATATATCACCCCAGCCTTATCATCGGTGACGTAAACTACGCCTCCAGGCTGTGCGTACACCCCCACTGGGCGGCCGAGTGCCGAACTTCCTTGCAGAAATCCTGTAAGAAAATCTTCAGTACCCAAGTAATGACCTTTAGAATCTAATTTAATCCGAACGAGTTTGTACCCGGTCGGAATGCTGCGGTTCCAAGAACCGTGAAAAGCCACGATAAGGTTGTACCAATATTCTTCTGGCCATCCTTCTTCTGGTACAAACGAGAGTCCGAGCGGTGCTGAGTGGGCCTGAAGTTCCACTTTGGCCGGAGTTTCGAAAGGCTCCATGCATGGGTTGCGGATATAGGTATTTTTGTCGAAATTATCATCGTGAACATTGTTGCCGTAACAATTGGGCCAGCCATAATTACCGCCTTCCTTGAGCAGGTTTATTTCGTCCGGTGGAATATTGTCGCCCAAAAGATCACGACCGTTGTCCGTGCCCCACATCGAGCCATCGACATAACTCCAGGTAAAGAAAACGGTGTTACGCAAGCCCTTGGCGTATTGTTTAAAATCCGTTCCGTCCTTCTTCATGGAATAAATAGCGGCGCGGCGCTCATCTGATTCCCGGCAGACATTGCAGGAAGAACCGATGGAAACGTAAAGCCTGCCGTCGGGACCAAACCCTAGCGTGCGGGTAAAATGACCGCCGCCAGAAGAGGGCAGGTCCACAAGTTTGTGCAGAGAATCCTCTGAGTACAGAGCGACTTTCGAGATCTTCGTCTCCTCAGCTAAATACAAGGTGCTCTCTTCGATCGCCAGGCCGTGTGGATTCTTTAGATTCTTAAAAACATCATTTTGCGAACTGACTTTGCCATTTTTGACCTCAAGTTCTGTAACGACTCCTTTGGAGGTCCGTGCGACCCAAATGTTACCGAAACTATCCCAGGCCATGGTTCTGACCCCAGGTAGATTTTTCGCAAAGATTTCAATACTAAACCCATCGGGCAGCTTGAGCGGGAAATTGGTGGAATTTTGATCTTGGCCTTCGACAATGTCAGCTATATTGCCTGACGGGTTTTTTATCACGGGTAAAAGTCCGCGTAAATTATGCCAATAAAAATATATGGCGCCGAGGACGACGATCCCCGCGACAGCGACGATAAGATTTTTTATAAAATTTTTCATTTATTTCGGTTATAACGTCCGACAAGCTGAGCTTGATCGATTATATGGCCGATCATGGCCTTGAGGAGGTCGGGCTTGTTTGAAGTCGGAGACAATTGCAAGGTATCATCGAGCGCGTAAAGCATAAAAAAGTATCTATGTTCACGGTCAGGCGGGCAGGGCGGGACATATTCCAAAGTCCCGCGGCTGTTTTGGCCGACTATCCCAGGCGGTTTCGAGTTTTCGTCGATGCCTTTGGTATTTGCCGGCATATTCCAAATTACCCAATGATCAAACATGCCATCAGGCCGCAAACTTCGCGGAACATCCGGATCTTCCATTATTAGAGATAGTGTTTTGGTGCCGGCAGGGACCTCCAAAAAAGCAAGAGACGGGTTGACTTTGTCCCCGTCGCAAGCATATTTTGTGGGTATCATTCCACCGTCTTCAAATGCAGAACTTTCTAATTTCATGTTTCTAATATTGCCGTGCAAGAAAAACTATGGCAAGTGTGAAAATTATCAGCAGAGCCAGCCCTAGCAGTTTTGTCTCGTGCTTGGCTTTGGACCATTTGAGATAAGCTTTCTCCACGTATATAATCCGCCACCACCGCTGGCCTTCCATAAATCCGGCGATAGTACCGCCGGCAAGCAAAATACCCAGGTACCAATTAAAGTTCAAAAAATAACCTTTGTAAATAATGATCAGACTACCCAAACCGTAAACCACTACACCCATGAGCAATCCCAGGAACGTAAACGCGAAAATGTAAACCTGCCTTTTGGTTTCTAACGATTGTTTTGCCATTTTGTTTCCAGTGACGACCTCAGTTTGTCCCTCCCCACTCAGGGGAGGGTGGCCGCAGGCCGGGAGAGGTTGCCTTTTATTAATTGTTTATAGAATGCTGAATTCGCGGAAAGTTTTTAGGTGCCCCTCTTTAAAATCGACCTTCTCAACTTTGGCCGAGTCCGGGCCTTGTTTGCACCATTCCAAGAAGTTATCGAGTGTATCCTCTTCGGCTTCCGCTTCGATAATCACAAATCGCCCTTCGTTGCGGACATAACCCATGATCCCCAGATTCTGAGCCACAGCTTTCGCGGCCGCACGGAAACCCACGCCCTTCACATCTCCAAAGACAAAAATGTCCAGATGCTTTACCATGTATTCATTTTACCAAAGCTTTGAGCTTTTGGAAATCCCTGATCATGGCCCGTTTGATGGCGGGATTGCGCAATGCCGCCGCCGGATGAAACATGGGCACGAGCGTAAATCGAGCCCCAAGCCAACTCACCTGCATGGGTTTAGCGTGAATTTTAGTTATAGGTTCTCGGCTGAATTTCTTGAGAGATACTCCACCGACCGTTACGATCAGTTTAGGTTTTATGATTTGAAGCTCAAGATTGATATATTTCTCATAAGCCGCTACTTGCTTGGGCGTAGGGGTTTTGTTCTCGGGCGGACGGAAGCGCACGACACTGGTGATATAAACATCCTTGAGCGGATCGAATCCTATACTCGTAATCAGTTCTCTTAGGAATTTCCCCGACCGGCCGACGAAAGGCTGCCCGGTTTCGTCTTCCGTCCGCCCCGGTGCCTCACCGAGAATGTAGATTTTCGGGTTTAGACTCCCCTCTCCGAAAACCAGATTTTTTGCGGTCTTACGAAAAGGCAGGCTTTGATCAGCCTGCATTTTCCTTTTCAGAACTTCAAGTTGTTTTTTCTTATTAGGCTTCATCCACTCTCTTAGAATTCGACTTTTGGAGCCTGGCCTTCGGGACCCTTCTCGTCTATGTCGAAGAATTCACGCTTGGTAAACCCAAACAGGTTGGCAAACATATTGGTTGGGAAAACCTGGAGCTTGGTATTATAGTCCCGGACATTACCGTTGTAGAACCTGCGCGCGGCTTGGATCTTGTTCTCAGTGTCGGTGAGGTCTTCATGAAGCTTCATGAAATTCTCATTGGCTTTGAGGTTCGGATAGTTTTCCGCGAGGGCAAACAATCGGCCGATGGCCATGGATAATTCCCCCTGTGCCGCCTGGAATTTCTGCATCTGCTCAGGGTTGAGCTTGTCCGGATCCATAGTGATGCTTGTGGCTTTGGACCGAGCCTCTATGACTTTGTCCAAAGTCCCCTGCTCGTGTACTGCATAACCCTTTACTGTGGCCACCAAATTCGGAATCAAATCATACCGACGTTTGAGCTGGACTTCGATATCGCTCCAAGACTCATCGACTTTGTTGCGGCCGCGGATGAGCGAATTATATAATCCGACGCCGATCAGTACTAAAGCCAGAACCACCCATAAAATCCACATATATTTATAAAATGTTAATGCTTGCAATAAGTATATTCTCAAAATCAAAAAGCGGCAATGGGCCGCTTTTCTTGTTGGTAGGAATGTTCTATTTCCAGGTGCCCAAAATTGCCCCGAAAACCAAGAGCTGGAGCAGATTATGCCCATTACTCAAGGTCCAGAGCTTCCAGGATTGCCGGCCCCAGAGGACATTGCCCAGGGTTACTGTGGCCATAAACCCGAGCCAGCTCATAAAACCAGTCGCAAGACCAGCTGTGAGCCCTGACCAATGCATATAGTTACCCGCATAGATGATGGCGTGAGCCAAAACCCAAGCCGTGACTAAACTACCGACGAAGGTGATCATGTATGACTTGCCCATACCCTTCTTGAGCTCTTCTCGCGCTAATGGATCCATAGCGTCAAATCCCATGAGCCGGGAATATAATTTTCCAAACAACGGACCAAAATATAGAAACCCAAGCAGCATGGCGGCAACACCGCAGACCAGCACTGCCAAATAATTTATCGGAACCACTGGCATATGTGTTTAAATATTAATGATTACCTAAAGCATAAAACGCCAACAATCGTTCGTCAATTGGCATTTGCCTTTTTGCTTTCGGCTGTTTCGAAACCTCCCGCTTGTATTTCCCAAAGCTTTTGGTAAATACCGTTGTTTACTTTTAATAACGTCTTATGATCTCCATCCGCAACAATTTTACCGGATTCAATGACGATAATTCGGTCCGAGTCCTTTATGGTAGAAAGTCTATGTGCTATTGCAATGGTGGTCCGCCCTTTCATAAGGGTATGAAGCGCGTCTTGAATCAGGGATTCGGATTCCGAATCCAAACTTGAAGTGGCTTCGTCCAAAACCAGAATTGGGGCATTCTTAAGAATTGCCCGGGCAATCGCCACGCGCTGCCGCTCTCCACCCGAAAGCTTAACCCCTCTCTCTCCAACGAAGGATCCGTATTTATCGGGAAAGTTCATAATGAACTCATGGGCATGCGCCAATTTTGCAGCTTTTTCAACTTCAGCCTTGGTTGCATTGGGTTTTGCGTAGGAGATATTATCAAACAATGATCTATGAAATAAAATAGGTTCTTGCGGAACTAACGCGATATTGTTTCGTAAACTTTCTTGAGTTACCTTAGCGATCTCAGAGCCGTCGATCAGAATTTGTCCGGCTTGTATGTCCATGAAGCGAAATAACAATTTTATAAGTGTAGTTTTACCTCCTCCGGAAGGACCCACTAGTGCTACGCGCTGGCCGGCTGGAATGCTTAGGTTAAATCCGTGCAAAATATTATTTTGATTATTGTATTTAAACCCGACATTTTTGAATACAATCTCGCCGCTGACAACTTTCAAACTTTTCGCATCATGAACATCCATTACTTCATGCGGTGTGAGTAAAATATCGGTCAATTCCTTGGCATCGGCAATGCGCTCGTAAAGCCTGCGAACATTTCTTCCCAAATTCCAGCTGTTATTAAATATCAAAGTTATATAACCCTGGACCAAGATGATATCACCAAGTGTTAACCTCCCCAACCCCCAGTAATGTACGGCGGTATAAATGGCCGCAAACTCAAGGAAAATAAACATTGCGCCCTGAATTGCTTCATTATACGCGCTCAAATTCCAGGAATAGTTGCGAAGTCTGAATAGTTTGTCTGTTAGTTTTTTAAAATGAACTAATTCCTTTTTTGTACCGCCAAAAATCTTAAGATTGATATTATTACTGATTGTGTCGGATAAATGTCCTGTGACAGCCGAATCAGTATCTGCTAATTGGACGTCATACTTTAATTTATACCTGGCAAAGAGCAAAATAAATAAACAGTATAAAATAACCCAGACTAGAACAATCAGCCCCAAAATTTTGTACTGAAAAAATAGAATAATTATCGTCGCGCTGACGCGAATAAATGTTTGGCCAATTTCAAAAAAGATTATATCTGAAATATCCTCGAAAGCTCTTTCGAAGCGATTCACGGTCCTCACCAAACTGCCTGCAAACCTGTTTGTAAAAAAATTATAAGAATGCCCCTGCAAATACTCAAAGCTGCTATTCACAAGATCGGCCATTACTTTCGGCTGCCAAAAATTCAGAGCACGTGAGCCGGCCCGCCATCCAAACCAATTAATAAACTTTACGGCAAGCACCATCCAAACAACTCCTAAAGCAAGTGCTACTGATTCGGGTGATGTTAGAAGATTGAAGAGTTTTTTGTACAACAATGGAACGTAGAGATCGGTTGCCGATGTGGTAACCATTGAGAACAGCATGATGAATATCGGGAGAGGATATAGCCGGGCATGTCTCCAAAATATTTTGTATGTTTGTTTCGTTGATGATTGCATAGATGTATTTAGTATAACAAAAAACCAGGGGTCACGCATGCGGCGTAAACCCCTGGAGTATCAAACCAATGCTCCTCCCATTTCTAGATTCTTGAAGTGCGAATACAAACCGTTTTTCCGCGAAAGCTCCTCATGCGTTCCGATTTCGACAATCCGGCCCGCATCGAGAACAACGATCTTGTCCGCATTTTCTATAGTGCTAAACCTGTGAGCGATGATCAAAATCGTACACGTCCGGCGCCGAATCAACTCGTCAATCGCCTTTTGCACTTGGGCCTGCGAGTCTGGATCAAGTGCAGAAGTAGGCTCGTCCAAGATCAGGATTTTCGGCTTACGATAGAGGGCTCGGGCGATTGCGATGCGCTGTCTTTGTCCCCCCGACAGGCGAATGCCGTTTTCACCAATCATGGTCTCCAGTCCCAGCGGCAATCGTTCCAGAAATTCTTCCAGAAATGCCTGCCGGCAGGCCAGCTGCAGGTCTTCTTCGATGCGAGTCAGCTCGCGACTAATCGTGATGTTGTTGGCGATAGTGTCGTCAAATAAGCTTGAGTGTTGATGCACTACCGCTATCGCCTCACGCCGATACCTACGGAAATCCAAAGTCCGTAAATCCAACCCGTCGAGCATTATTGAGCCTTGAATCGGGTCGAACTCTCGTTGCGCCAAAGACGCGAGGGTTGTCTTGCCGCTGCCGGTCTTGCCAATTAGCGCCACGATCTGGTTTGCCTCAACCCGAAGGTTGATGTTGGACAGAATTGGCGATTCTTCCCGGTAACCAAAACAGAGGTTCCGGAATTCCATTTGCCCGCAAATTTCTTTCGGCCAAACCGGATCGACAGACTGTCTCACTGTAGGTACTGTGAGCATTATGTCTAACAGCTCACCGAGCGCATGTTTACCATGGTAGAGGCTTCGCTGGAAGTCAGAAAGATTGTAGAAATTACTATATATCCTCTGCATCCACGCAATCGCCAGAGCGATTGAACCCAGATCCGAAGCATGGGCGTTAATTACAACGCCGAACAATGCTGCGGAGTAAGTAATTACCACGATATCCAGCTTCAGCATGATTTTCCGCCAGGCACGGTGCCGTGTATGCTCCCGGCCTGCGGCCCATCTGAGCAGTTGCTCGTTCCGATCGGCGAAGTAATCTTCGATTCCGAAAGCGCGAATCGGCCGCCAGTTCTGCGTGAGTTCAGAGCCGAATAGCTCGAGCTTTCTATTATCCGAATTGAATTCCGCATGCATGGGCGAAACGAGCGGCTCATTGCGTCTAAGCTGCCAAATGTACGAAGCGACAGTAGCCAGAGCAAGGAATCCGTATTTGGCCCCAAGAAGGAACATGGCCGGAGTAGTCAGAACGAGGCGGAGGGTCAAAGGGAATGCCCGGAACAAAAACGCATCGACCAAATCATCGACTTTGTTTGTGTTCTTGGCGATGATAGCTTCCTTCTCACCCGTACCATGAGCAATATGCCAATCCGTGGAAAGGGTCAACTCTTTCCGATGTGCCTCGCTCCACAAAACCGAGCGGAAGCGCATATAGAAATCGTTCTTGCAATTGTCTTGCTGTTCGTGCAGCCACAAACCCATTCTGTAGATCAACCAAGCGGCGACAGGCAGACTGTAAAGACGAGTCAGGTCGTGATTCGTCACAGCGTCTACGTAAAACTTGATGAAGTAGACTTGCCCGACTAGGCTGAATTCGGAAAGTGTTTGCCAGCCAAAGAACTTCAGGGCCAGAGCTTTCAATTCTGGAAAAGCTTCTTGCAACCTCTTGTTGGACCTATAGAGCTGCAAAATTTTCCGGATGAGTTCGTTGTTCATCTCTCCTCCTGTAGATTGTAAATGTGCAAACAAAAAAACCGCGTTCGCCGCGGTATTAGAATTCGAGAGGTTTTAGTTTCGTTTCGAAACCAACCTGTCCAAGCCTAAAATCGCGACAATTGAAATGCCCAAAACACCAATATGGGGTGTCCAGTCCGAGATTGAATTGTAGTTACGACTATTGAACATGTTAGTTTACTTGCAATAGAGTAAAGCTATTGTTTATTAATGGTTTATACATTTTATAGCAGTTTTCAGCCAGCGTCAAGAGTCTAAAAGCTTCTTGAGGTACTGGGCATTGTCGGCGGCGTAAGCGTTGGCATCGTTGTTGAAGTAGGCATAAACTTCTTTGGCTTTCAAAGCCTTGAGAATCTTGGCCCATTGCTCCAATTCCTTCTCGGTATAGTTGGAGGCAAAGAGCTTTGTCCTGCCATGGAATCGCATGTACACGAAATCGGCGGTTTTGATTACTTGCGAGGGCCAAGCCGGAGAATTGGTAATAACAAACGCTGCTTTCTGCTGGCGCATAAATTCATACACTTCTTCCGTAAACCAAGTTTTGTGCCGGAACTCACACGCAATTTTAAATTTTTTCTTGAGCTTCTTTTCGATTTTCCGGACCTCCGAAAGCAAGAATCCTAGTTTTTCTAAATTCACGCCGAGGCTTGGCGGAAATTGGACCAGTATCGGGCCAAGCTTACGTCCAAGTTTGGCCCCATTCCGAAAAAATGCTTCAAGCGTTTCTAAGTCTTGCTTTTCAAAATTTAGTTTCTTGAAATGTGTGAACAATCGATAAAATTTGAGAGTAAACAAAAACCCAGGCGGGACTTCTTGTTTCCATTTCTGGAAAGTGGAGACGCGCGCCATGTGGTAAAAAGTCGTGTTGACTTCCACCGTTTTGAATTTGGACGCCAAAAATGGCAACCAGTCTTTCTTGGGAAGATCTTCCGGAAAGAATCTGGCGTTCCAATGTTTGTATTGCCAGCCCGATGTTCCAACGTAAGCTTTCATGAGTTTAATTTAGCAGGAACAGAGCGCGGGTCCAGTGTATATTTTGCCAAATGAAAAACCTGGTTCCAAGCTTTTTTCGGTGCTTGAAACCAGGCTATGTGATGCTCACATCACGCTTCGTCTTCATCGTCGTCCTCTTGCTCCGAGTCGTTGTCCGCGTCCCCAATTCGCAGGATCTCGCCATTCGTGTGGCCGGCGAGAATGCAGTAAGGGCCTTTGGCCTCCAGTAGTACTACTGGAACACCCCAGGGCTGAGTCGTGTAGGCTGCTGCAACGCAGCCGCACTGCAATCCTTCGAGCGCATCGAGCTCAAAGACAGTCTTCTCCACGTGTCCCCAACCGATGGCCGGCAGAGTCATTGCCTGCCTCCTTCCTTTCGGCTACTATAGCACAAAAAATAAAACCCCGCCCGTTTGGACGGAGTTTATTTCAACCAAATTACAGAGCTGGTTCGAGGACCCCGGCAGCTCCCTGAGGATTGCCGCAGAGAGTGGAGTTATTGAACGCAGTCGCATCTCCGTTGGCACCACCTCGGAAATCATGGTAGACGTCACCCTGCTCTCCAAAGGCCCCAAATGCCCCGTGTCCGGCGCAAATCGTGTTGCCCATCGAATGTTCACAGCCGTTGGACGACTGGTCGCAATAGGCCGCCTGCGCTCCGGAATTCACGAAGACAAACGCAAATGTTGCAAAGATAATTACCGCCAACCCAACCCCAATCGCTAGTGATTTATACATAAGTTTATCCCTTCTGATTAATTATTTCTGTCTGGCGAAGTAACTTACGCACTGCCCTTGATTCTTGAATGAGTTACCGCTGGCATCCGTCATCGTCATCCAACCGCCGTTCTTGCATTGATCCTTGAGTGTCTGCGCACTCACCATCACAGGTGTGCCGTTTACGGAAATGTTTGAAAGAGTTGTGGTCCCTGTTTCGTCCTGAACGATATCGATACCAGTGATTGTGGCCCCTGTTGGGAATAAAACCCCGCCGTAGGTGTTTCCGGCTGTAAAGCTCACGTGACCTGTACCGTCATTGCCGTATATACATCCGAGGAAGACTGTTGAACCATCGGATAGATAAACGTTGAACCTTGGCGCGCCAGCTCCGCAATAACCTGCGACGTCGTAGCTGAGCGTCAGGCCAGTGGTCGACTGACCTTCAAGTCCGGTAATCTGTGCTCCGGCTGAGGCGTTGGTTGGGGTCGGACAAGGTTTACTCAGGGTCAATGCACCGGTTGCGCTCACAGTCGAAGAAACTCCTGGGCATGCGGCGCCCGGATCATAGACCCAAGGTGAGAGTGTAGCCGCCGAGGCTGCATTCGTAGCGGGCAGGGAGAACAAAACAAAACTGCCAAAAATCAAACTGGCGGTTGCTATTCCTGCCGCAAGTTGTTTTCTCATAAAAGACCTTTCGTTTAATTACTGACTAATTATCTGTTACGCGGTGTTGTGTTTCAATCGGTCGGATGTCTATAATCTTGGAAAAAATTTTGGATGTTTGCCAAATAAAAAATCCGGAGTAAACTCCGAATTGATTATCGCTTCTAAACAGCCGCTTTTCCCATGATTTCTCCATGCTGTTCATCTGTGCAATTGCACTCGAGCATCTCGCGGCCGATCATAGGACAGGCACCAGTCTCGCAGGCTTGTGGGCCCTCGGACATACTGCCGCACGAAGGGCAAACATAATGTGGCATTTATTTCTTTATTAATAACAGAAACATTATATATAATTTTGTGAAAAAGAAAAAGCCGGTCCTCGTAGAGAGAACCGGCCAGACGTGCGTTGAACACCTACGTGTCAGGAATTTCCTTCATGTCGTACGCTCCAGGTGCGCTGGGGCTCGCGGCGGGCGTGATCTACGCCCCGCCGGCGCCGCGCGCGTCGGCCGCGGTGATGTCGGGAATCGCGATGTTGTCCGTCGTCGTGGTGAAGTGGACCGGCAATGAATCATGGGTGGGGCTGCTGGTCGGCGAGCCTCGGATCATACTGCCTCCCTCGTAGACGCGTGGCATGGACAGATGTTGTGAGATCCTCCGTGGACCTTGGTACAAGAGTAAGTATAGCACCGAATTGCTCCCGTGTCAATGCTTACGCTAATTAGATACAAAAAAATGGCTTAAATAAGCCGTTTTGACGATTTCTAGGCAAATTGTTAAGCTATAAGCAACCACCCAAGCCTATCAGGGGCTTACACGGTCAACTCTCACGCAGGAGGACGCGCTGAAATGTCGTACACAAACCAGCCCTGCCACCGCCGACACAAACGGGGACGATCACGCACACGGCCAATCCGTGCCGTGATCCATGCTCGCCCCATCCACAGGCAGGTTGTCTGGTTCATCTTCCACTGATCACGCTTGACCCGACTCCATTCCCCATGGAGCCGGGTCCTATTTTTTCTTCTTCGGGACCTTGGCCCCGGACTTCCTCGCCTCAGATAATCCTATCGCTATCGCCTGCTTGCGGCTTTTGACTTTCTTGCCGGAATTGCCGCTCCTGAGTTTCCCCTGCTTCATTTCATGCATGGCGTTTTTGACTTTGGCCTGAGCCTTCTTTCCATATTTTCTTGGCATAAGCTTGGTATGCTTTTTAATTACAAAAAGATTAAATCATTAAAAATATAACCGTTCAACTGGATAAAAAAACCAGAGACTTGAGTTTATCAAAATCTCTGGTTTGGATAATCACATGTTGGCCAGGCACCGCATCCGATCGACTGCATGTAGTTGTACTCCGACTGTCTGCGGCAGTGTGCGCGTCGTCGCTCCTCCTCTAGTAAGACTCCCAGGGAAATATTCGGATACTTTACAAGTGCTGGCAGAAATTTCAAGCTCCAGTAAAGCAGATTTAGATCAAACGCGTTCGCGTCTACATCGTCAATTGCTGTCTCCGAATGTAACGTCCTCACGAGGGATTTTATTATCAATACAGCAAGTTGTGAATCAAGCATGCTAACAAGGTTTTTCGTCACCGGGAATAGGAAAACCTGGCGAGCCTGCGGAGCGCGGCTTTTGGCCTCGTAAAAAATGTCCGCAAGAGACCATTTGCATTCGGACAAATTGTTTGTGGCAGGATCTTCCCCCGGGAGAAGCCTCCGCGCTGCCTCTACGGCTGACGCTCGCAATGAACGGTCGCAGGATATGCCGCCTGAATCATAGAACGCCCAAAGTGTATCGAGCAACATCCGGACAAAATCGTGATCACTGACAAGTCTCAGACTTGCCAATTCGTCTCCATGATCTAAACCCATAATTCCTCCTGGCTGGCATTATACCAAATTCCGTAAATAAAAAAACTCTGCAGTGCTGGGAAGTACTGCAGAGTTGCTAACTTGCTTCTTGTTTGTTTTGTGTCCTCCTTGGACACTCTTGGCACTTACACTCGGACAAAACCTTCGCCAGGCTGATTTTGCCAAAGTAAAGTTCCTGAAGATAGGGTGCGACGTGAATCGGGAATAGATTCTGCTTGAGGCAGGGACAATCCCCAGTCTCACGCATCCACTCGAGAATCTTGTTGAAGAACGGCACCATGCCGGTCACGGTCGGACGATCTTTGGTCTTTTGCAAAGTCTTGATCGGTACAAACTGCTTGCTGGCAAGCATCTCATTTCGAATCTGCCTGGCAGATTTAGCGATGTACCGTGACCTCCTAGGCTTGAGGTCAAAAATCAAGTTCTGCTGACCTTGGGCCACCTCGATCTTGGGTTCGACTAGGAAAGGGTCCTCCACCGGCTCCGCATCCAAAGTTCCGTGTTTGGCAGCGTAGTCTTTCCAATCCTGGGCATTGTCGCTCTGACACAAGCCGATAAATTTGCACGTCTCACACCCAGGACCGATACGCGGAATATACCGCAATTCCCTGACGTTTTGCTCGAAGCCCGCTTTCTTGCCGAAACTTGAGCGCGGCTCCCATTCGGAGATCTGCGATTGCGTATATTTGTGAGCCTCGGCTACGATATTTGCCATCTCAAACACATCCGCGGCCAAAAGCTTAAGGTCGTCGAAGTGTTCTTGTGTTCGCGGGGCAGGTTCGATAGGTATCCGCAGTTTCTGCATGGCGTATGGCCCATGCTCTTTGAGCAGCCATGATGGTATGTCCATAGGTTGTATGAACATGTTTATGGGCGGGGCATCGTAGATCACTCTGCAAATATAGTCGTAGATAGTCATCTGAATGTCTTCCACAACTACACTACGGTCTCGGTACTTGCCTATGATCCAGCCGGTCTTGAAGTCTGCAACTTCGAATTGATCAGATGGAAAAAACCTAATCCAATCAATGAAACCGTCCAGCTTTACAAACAAGATTCGTCCGTCAGGAAAAACCACACGCAAAGTCTCGCCCTTGAACGGCAATTCGAACTTCATGTCGTTACAGCGGTTCGGCAAGGTGTAGCTCAGACGGTAAGCCTCGATGGCGTTATAGAGGCTTCCAGACATTTGCCCCATTTTCTCTTTGATGGCGGCCTGGTATTCCGTGTCGGACATTTGTAATTGCTTGCGGGGATAAAACCACCGTATCTTCACAGGTGGGTTTCCCTTTCTTTTGTATCCGCGAGGGCCAATCCGGCATTTGAGCACCCACCGGAGAAAATTGGCAGCTTTTCTGCTTTCCCTTAGACCTGCATCACGGGGAAGCTTCCCTTCTCTGCTGGCAATGTTCCAAAATTTCCGCCCCAAATACTCGGCAAAGAAATGGAACACTATTCCGTAGACGGCCGCAACTGGCTGTGGGAATTCCGGCACGCCAATGCAATTCCGTGTGTAGCCATGCTTGGCTTCGCACGAAATAGCGTCTTTGAGGCCGGAAGCCGAGGTGTGACCTAAAGGCCTCAACTGGTAAGGCATGTTGTGCCTCATGTAGCCTCCTAGAAGTTGAGGTGGGGATGGCCTGCGTTTTCAAACTTAAGCCAACGCCGCGTACCTCTGATTTTTTTCTCTGAGTTTGGGAGCTTGGGATGCAGCTTCTTGCAGGTTTCGGTCCTGCGAAGGAAGTCTTCCGATGGAACCCAAACTGGTGTCGGTTTGAGTTTGCCAAGTTCGGCTAATACGAAGTTTCGTAGATCCGCAAGCTCCTGCTTGGTGGCAAACGTGGCGCGTGCCCAATTCATCTCAGCCCGCAGCTTGCGCAGCATGCGTGAATAGACAACCACGATTCGAGCTCCAAGGATAAAAACCTTGGATTTGTAGAACTCATCAAATTGCAACTGTGTGCAAGAGTCGAACTCGGCGCGAGTAACCACTGCGTCTTTGGCAAAAGTTTTTTTGGACTCAAACCAAATAGACGAGCGATGCCCCAAAGACGCGCCAATAATCGTACCTGCAACGTAAATGGCCTTCATGGGTGTGTTTTTGTAGTAGGCCACGTAGGCCGTAACCACAAAAATATAGAACCCATTGCTTAGTACAGACATGAGTTTGTGCATGAACAAGCTCTTGGTCTGACGAGCGCGGCTGACCCAGGTAAAGCTGACGTTTTGGCCGATGAGCAGGCAGAAAACTTTCACGAGCTCCAAAGAGCCGAGACCGGACGCAAACCAGAACGGCAACGAGAGCACGAACACGACCAGATCCGACCAGATGGAATTCAGGAACCGGCTGACCCAGTTTTCCCCGAATTTCTGCTGGAACCACAACCTAATTTTTTTCATCTGTCCCCCTTTGCTTGCGGTAATGAGCCGAGAACGAGTTTACCACAGCGGGAGCAAATTGTCTATTTAGTTTAGTCCGACAATAGTAATTTTCGCCAAGTCCTGAATCGTCGAAAAAAACCCGCCCGTACAAATGCTGTACGCGGCGGGTTCGAATGCAATTAGGCAAGGCGTCTAGTGAGGGCCTCCGGGGTAACAAGGGTCGGCGCCCTCCAACTTGAAAGGGGTCGTCAGAATACGCGGCTCAATGTACACGGGTTTCGTTTCCGTGCCTTTGGGGTCCTTCATGAGGATCCACGTACCCTCCGCCGCTTGCGGCGAAAAAAGTCCGTTGGGATCCGCCTGTGGGAGAATGGCGTAGGACCCGCTCTGGAAGGTGTTCTTCTCCGCGATCTTCTGCGGATTTGTGTACTGCGTGGAGTAGGGTAGCCCATAGCCAACTGTATTACCGAAGAAGCAGACCTTGGCGCTGTTCTCACCGAACAGGTAAGTGTATGTGACAAGGCCGTTTTGGTCGCGCATTTCCAGGATGTCTTTCATCAGTTTCCTTTCCCGGAAGTTCTTTATCGCAGGCATCCCCGTTTGGGCGGTGCCTTCCTGAAGGATGGTCTCCTGTTGAGCCGCTTGCTTCTGGTCGCTTGTACGCGCGTCTTGCGGCGGAATGTCGCAACCAGCCAAAATCAAGGTCAGTGCGGCGAGGATGGCGAGGGACAACTTCGTTTTGGTCTTCATCATCAGACCTCCTTTGCTGTATCGGATTACTCGAGGGGAAGCTTGAAGGGTGATACGATCACCCGAGGCTCCACGTAGACTGGCTTGGTCTCCGGGCCGTTAGGATCCTTGCACATAATCCACGTACCCTCTGCCGAGGCGGGCGAGAACAGTCCGTTGGGATCAGCTTGGGGAAGTCGTTGCGCACCATAGTGGTGCTCCGAGCCGCCCGACGGGGTGAGATTATACGTTTGCATGGTTTCCGGCGCCGTGTACTGGGTGGCGTACGGAATGCCGTAGCCAACGGAGTTGCAGAAGAACTGCTTCTTGCCCGTAACCTCACTCCATGTGTAGGTATATGTCACGAGGCCCGTCTGATCGCGTAGCTCCAAGATGTCCTTGAGCAATTTGCGCTCACGGAAGTTCTTGATCGCTGGCATCCCCGTCTGGGCGGTGCCCTCGGCGAGCAATCTGTTCTGCTGATCACGCTGGATGTCGTTGCTGGTCTGGTCCGGGGCGCACGCCGCTAACGGCAGGAGCAAAGCGGTGATTGCCACGAGCACGATCATTTTCGTCATTATCGTTTCCTCTTTATGATGGATGCGCTTAGCGCGCGTCCATCCTTTCCTGCTTGAGCTTCGAGATGAAGCTGCGGAGGTCGGCTGGGACGATCGGATCGTCGAGGTTGTAGCCGCTCGCGCGATGCAAAATAATGCTCGCGAGCGCAGCTTTGGCCTCGGGATCCTTGGTTTTCATGTAGTCGGCTTCCATGTTTTCGAGTTCCTGAACCATGCCCTGGTTGAACGAGCGGGTCTGCTCGAAGACCTGGCGCCGGACCGCTTCCTGCTTGGGCGCCCAGAACTTGTACATGAAGAAATCATTGCCCTGGATGAGCCATCCGAGAGCCATTACGACCACCAGGAACAGAACCGTGTAGCCGATGATCTTACCTACGGGAATTTTGACATCGTCGAGTTCATTCGGCATTGCTTTTCTCCTTGTTGATCTTTCGTTTCAGATTCCGGACACTCTCCGTTGAGGAGTCACGCTGGCCTAATTTATATTCCTCCTGTTGGATTTTTTATAAGAGCAGTAAAACCGAGTGAAAGTAGTTCTATCGGTAACGACATATGATAGCAAACTTTTCACGTTTTGTCAAGAGAGAGATTAGGGCGATTTAGAATTCAGTTTTCAAGCCTAAAGTCATGAAAAAAAACGCCATTAGGCGTCATAAAAATTCTTTTGGCTGGGGAGGAAGGATTCGAACCTTCGAATGACGGATTCAGAGTCCGTTGCCTTACCGCTTGGCGACTCCCCAATTTACAGTTTATTTTAGCTCAAATAGCCATTTTGTTCAAGATAAAAAAACCGGGCGGCCTCTAGAGGCTACCCGGAAATTTTGCGCTATTTGTTCGCCACCTGTTTCCACCTCCTGACGAAATTCGCGCAATATCTCACAGAAATGCGCAAACCACACCTGATCTTCCGCCGAATTCGGATCAATGTCTCGGGCGCGGTTTCCGTGAAGGTACACTCTCGTCTGCAGATACTGAAACTGGGTCAGAACCACGCCGCCGTCTGGATTCGGCAGAACCCATGCTTCGTAGCTAAATTCAACCTTCTGATAGCCCCAGCGGTTTGCGATGACGATTTTGGTCCCGTCGCTTGGGTCGAGACCCGGACTTGCAAAGACAACGATGATGACAAGCACCAAGCAAATACATAGTCGTTGCCGCATGTGTCCTCCTGTGACCACAGCATAGCTCGGGATTTATAAAAAATCAACGCGTGTTATAATACATCCATCTTGGACAAAAATCGCTAGGATTTCCTTGCGACGAAGAGCCGTTCACATCCCAAGGTTGTATTTTTAAATAAAGGCTGGATTACCAACAGTGGCCGCCAAAGGATCATCGACTGAGCCAGTCGATTGATAATTGGCGATATATGCCAAGAATTATTCAAAGAACTTATTTCAGTCCGACGCAAAGCGTGTTCCTCATTGCTTATACGTGGGGTCAAAAAACGAGTGTAGATCCGTCTTAAGGCCCAAAAAAATGGGAAAGTTATATCCAAGTTTGCGGTTACATCGAATCCTTTTGTTTCCAAAAGTTTTATCAGCTGCTCCGGATCGTACCGCCGCAGGTGTCCATAATAATCATCGTCCCACCGCCACTCCGAAGGATTGGTCGGGACAACGATCAAAAGTGTCCCGCCCGGGTTCAGTTTGGCCCAGATTTCCGACAGCAATTTATCATCGTCCTCCACGTGTTCGAGAACATCAAACAGAAACGCCATGTTGAATGTCCCGGCCACGTCCGCAACTTCGCAGTTTTGCACTTGCACTTGGTCTGCGAAATTTACTAGAGTTTTTCTTGCGGCGGTAATTGCTTCCGTTGAACGATCGACTAAGACCCCACGGAAGCCCGCGGTTGCGTAATGCAACGATACATCTCCCCGCCCGCCGCCAACATCCAAAAACGGACCGGTGAGGTCGTGTTTTTTTATCATCTTATCCGAAACAGATAATATATAATTTTTTAGAGGCAAAAAATTGGCCATAGACTAAAGCTATTTTAACATAAAGGGATTACGCTAACAATTTTAAAATCACGAATGAAACTAAACCTCGGACAAATAATTACCTCAAAAAATATCTGGACCGGAATTCCAATAGTTCTCCTTCTTTTATTTATCGTCAGCTTATTTGCAAATATCTCACACCCTCTTCTTTGGAACGACGAATCCGAAACGGTTATGTATGGTTCCCGTATTTTGGATTACGGGTACCCCAAAGTCCATGATGAAGGCAATAGATCTATCTACCTTCTCGCGGACCCAATTGCGGTTAAGGAAGGACTTGATGCCTATGTCGGCACTTCCTGGGCGCAGTTTTATTTTGCCACAATTGGCGTTTCTTTAGCTAAACCTGTCGAAAATATTTTTTGGAAAACGGCTCTAGTCAGAATCCCCTTCGCTTTTGCCGGTCTGCTTGGGCTTTTTATTTTAGCAATTTTGTTTTCCGGATTTTTTGAAAACTTTTATCATAAGCGATTATTCTTCAGCTTTTTCCTCTTGTTCGAACTGCTATCTGTCTCACTGGTACTGCATCTCCGGGAGGCCAGGTATTACCCATTGGTAATTTTGTCCATTTCTTGTATTTTCTGTATCTTTATCCGTCACAATTTTTTCAAACGGTTTAGCGCCTTATCCTATACCGGATTCATGACTGCTTCTCTTCTCTTAGCTTTTATGGTTTTTTATCCTCTATATTTCGCCTTTATGGCAACCTTTGCCTTATGGGAATCTTATCGTGTAATAAAAACAGCCGCGGCGCCGAAGCTCCGTTTAACCTGGATTTCGATTTGGGAATTAATCAAACCAGCAGGCTATTTCCCGATATCAATTTTCGCGACTCTTCCTCTGCTGGTTTTTTTTAAAAACGTTCAGGTAGCGAAGGCATTCAGGGCCACCGCGAGTGGGAGTGGTTTCAACCTCATGTATGCCAATATCTCGAACGCCCTGCTGTTTTTCAAGAACTACGAATTTTTGCTCCTCTATATCACTGCTCGGGCCGCCGTTCTAAGCCTGGCTTTTATAGCCAGAACATATGAGTCTCGGACAAAAAAAATACTACAACTTTCAAATTTCCTGTCTCTCTTCGTTTTCTGCTATTTTGTCGCCGTGAGTAGTGTTCCGTTTTTCTTTGAAAGATATTATATCGGACTACAGCCTATTTTGACCGTAATTCTTTTTCTCGATCTTTATGTCCTCTTTGCCCTCGTCTCTAAGTCACATAGCGGCGTGAGCCGCGAAAAAATAATATTTACCGTAATTTTTACAAGCATGTTCGTCTATTCTGCCGTGGGCAAAATTGATTATATTCAAGGACATATCTACGAGATGCTTCATCCTTACCGCGGCCCGCTTGATTACGCAATTCCATATATCCAAAATAATTTTACCGAAACCTCAAATCTCGTGATAGCGACTGATTACGAGGAACTCGTACCTGCCTATTACCTCGGAAGCCGGACCATCATTGGGCAATTGCTTCAAAACGTGGACGAAGATCAAAAGAGTCCTGATGTAATCATACCTCGGAATATTCTATACCCCTCTGGGAACCAAAATCATCCCGGGGTTTACGATGAGTTTTTTACAAAAGCCAGATACCGAAAAATTACATTTCCGGTAAAAGAATACCCTTACAACAACATTCCAGAACTGTATTATTCATACCCTCACGTATTTAAGACCTTGGCAACCGAAGACCAGGAAAACGCTTTCGCTATTTACGTCAAAGAATCTGATTAAATTCAGTTTGTGTTATAATTTAATTACTTATTACTACTCACTAATTACTTCTCTATGTTTGATCAACTTAAGGATTTATACAACCTCAAAAGACAAGCTGCCGAAATGGACAAGCAGTTGTCTTCTGAACGGGTGGAAGCCGCGTCTTCGGATGAATTGGTGCGCATTGTCATCAATGGCAAGCACGATATTTTGGAAGTGCAAATCGCCGACCGTGAGCATTATGACAAAAAGGAATTAGCCGAAGGATTCAAGCAAGCGTACTCGAGCGCGCAGAGTAAACTGCAAAAAATCTTGATGGAAAAATTCAAGGGTCTCATGTAATTCGGAAAATAAAAAGAAGGGGGATGTTATGACCAGATCGAAC
>JAIFWV010000020.1 GCA_019659055.1 Candidatus Doudnabacteria bacterium | reverse complement strand
CAAAAACTATCCTCAGTTCAGATTGAGGGCTGCAACTCGCCCTCATGAAGCTGGAATCGCTAGTAACCGCAAATCAGCCTCGTTGCGGTGAATACGTTCTCGGGTTTTGTACACACCGCCCGTCACACCATGGAAGTGGGTAGTACCCAATATCTTCGCAAGAGGACGAAGGTAAGACTCATGACTGGGGTGAAGTCGTAACAAGGCATCGGTAGCGGAAGCTGTCGATGGATCACCTCCTTTCTAAGGAGAATTCTGCGCCGACGTAAAGTCGGCGTCCCGTATCTCGGAAGAGCGTCGGGACAGAAACAGGAATCTTTTCGAAGAATCCTGCGGAGCAGTATTATGGTCGAAGCTCAAACATTTGTTTGAGTCCCATATCAACTTCTGACGTTTATAAATCTTATTCTCAATAAATTATTTGGAATCGTAAAAAGTTTCTTATAATGGAAAGCCTGGTGGCCTCACGGTCACAGGCTTTTTAAATTGGTCAGGATACATTGACAAGCGGCGTATATTGTGATAACATTTCTAGTTATTAGGAGGAGTCAGATGGACGATATGATAAAAGAGCTTGCGTCTCTTTTCGATAATCCGGAAAAGGCCGAGCAAATGATCCGATCACATGTTTTTGGAAGCGAGATCATTCGTGAAGACCGTACCAGCGTGAGCCTCTATTATTTTCATGAAGCTCACAAACTTGCTTACGAGAGGAGGGAAAAGTGTGGCACTCCTCATAAGCTGTGGATTCTCGAGTTCGATCTCAGAGGGTATTCCGGTTTTTCCGGCACCGTCTGTAGTAGCGCACCACAGCCACCGAATCTGGATGACATCGAGCGACAGAGATCAGGCCCAGCATACGTATACCGCTCGGGCCATGCGAAGCGGTAACCCGGGTTCCGATAGTGTGGGGTGTTCACAACGAACGCCCCCTTTTTTTATTTGCTCACCTCCCCAAGACGATATAAGTTAATCTCAGGAAGAAAAAGGCCAAACTGGTCCTTTTTCTTTTGCCCCAAATCAGCTATACTGTTTTGGAAAACAAAACCACCGATGAGGTGGATTTTTTGAAGGAGGTAAATGTGGATGACCCTATCACTGACGACCCGAGAATCAATGAAGTCATCTCCGATGTGCTGAATATCTGGAAGAAGGTTTATGAAATTTCTCTAGTGGCCTTCCAGGATTCATCTGTACCCGATGGGCCCTTGCCTCGCGATCTGCTTGAGCAGTTCAAAAAGGATTACATCACTGCGATCGAACACCTCAAACGACGCTCCAGAGAAACTGGCGGCGAATACCCTATGCAGGAACTCGAAAAAGAGCTTCCGGGGAACCTCTGGGTTCCGTGGTGTCGTGAGCGGTTGCTAGACGAGGTGATGGAACATGAAGTACAGCAGGTCCAGAAAGAGCAAAACAAAAAACCAGGGAGGGATTTGAATTGACAAAGGATCTTGAGGTGTTCGCTAAGATTAATTTCCGCGAGCACCTTGTTTTTATTTTGTTATATCTCGTACAAACCAAATGAGTATTCCAAATTTCTAAAGTTTATAAATAGAATTCCACATTGACTGGGTTCGATTTACTACCGCATCCAGGAAATTGATCATTTGTATTTAGATGACTGCTGGATTGATGCAGGACCAGTCACCCTGTAACATTTCTTCTTGAGTGCATACACAAGGAGGAAAAACAGATGAAGGCTCGTCTCAGTGTTGTCGTGCTCGCTCTGGCTCTGGTCGGTCTGGCAGCAAACGCCCAAGCTCAAGTCGGAAGCGGCGGCAAGGCCCGCGGATCCGGCGGGGTAGAAGTATTCAGCTCCGAGCAGCAGTGCTTTCCGGGATTCAACTGTTTCACCTTCTTTTTCCCGAGCGGTGAGACCGGCCACTTCAATTTCAGCGTTGATCTGGATGGACTCCTCCCGCTGATCGATCTTACGGCCAACAATCCAGTATCGGGCGATCAAATTCGGATGACTGATGGGAGCGCCGTGGTCAATCACGTGAACAAATCGCTTTCTGGGGCTGGCGCTTGTGAAGTCAACGGTGTCGCGGGTACATGCCAGTACAATGCCTCCGACCGCGGCGAGCCGGGAAGCGATGACTTCTTCACACTGCAATACACAAGCCCCGCCGGCACCGGCGCCTTTTCCGGCCGACTGCTGTCCGGCAACATCGAAATCCAGTAGCTTTCATCTGGACGTACGGGAAAACCATCCGGCGGTGGGATCCACATCCCATCGCCCTTTTTTTATTTGCTATTGCTGGCGGTAAGAGTATAATAACGAATAGTTTGCAAGGAGGAGACACATGCTACGAAGTTTTTCAGTACTCGCGATCCTGCTGCTCACGCTCTCTTTGTCGGCGGGAAACGTCTTGCCCTACGGTGGCATGTGTATGGGCGCGGTGCATGCTCATGCAATGGCGATGCAGGACACGCCGAACATGCCGCCACCCGGAAATCCCGAACACAAGGAACCAGCTCCTGGAGCGTTTTGCAATCGGAGTGATCATCCTGCGAATACCTGCCAGTGCCATGCAGTGTGCATTGTCGACGAAAACGGTAAGATCACAGGAGTTCAAGAGGACTACGGGAAGTGCCGATCGTCTTGCTACAAGAAGCACTGTCATTGCCCGCCCGCGGGTTGTCCGGTTCCTTAGATTAAATCGATATCACAGGGGCGTTCACAACGAACACCCCTGTTTTTTATTTAGGTCTTCCTGAACTTGATTTGGGATCCATTCCGTGTTAATATTGTGAGTCAGCTATTCCGTAGGAGGAATTAGATGAAGGTTTTTTTGTTCCTGATGAGGACACGACACGACAAAGAAGCTATCTGTCTGGAACTCGAGCTTCCGGTTATCCCAGATACGTTCCAGTATGATCCACCCGATCCTGCCGACTACATCGAATTACTTACAAAAAATGTAGTGTATCATCCTCAGGTTGGCAGGTACGTGGTTGACGTGAAGCTGTCGGAGAAGGACAAGGCATTCGAGGAAATCGTTGTGGGAACTCTACTTCGCGAGTTCGGCTGGAAGGAATGGAGAGACGAATTCCTTAATCAGAAATAATTCCGCAAATCTTGAGTCTTCGCAGTTTGAGATTTTAAGAATGGAGACGTGATGACAATGAGGAGCAGTAATGAAGGAATCGTACATTCAGGTACCGATCCGAAGCTAATCGAGGCCACGCGCGTATTTCATCAATTGGTAAACGACGCTCATCCGGGACTGGCTACCTGGGTGATAGCGCGCAACGATGCGTGTCAAAAGCTCTACGATCTTCTCAAGCAAGTCGTTCCGAAGCCATGAACCACGAGGTGTTCGCTGATTAATTTCCGCGGACACCCGCCCGTACCGAACGATTATCGTTTAATTGCGGTACGTTCGGGCGGGCCTTTTTTATTTTGCTCATGAGCAAGCTCAGTAGCAAACTCTACATCGAGTTCAGTAGTTGGGTTTGACAAGATTAATAATTTATACTATACTGCGCTGTTCAGAATTGTTAAATAAGGCTTTCCCGCACCAGCAATTCTGCTGTTGTTTTCATGCATTGGAAGATGCAGACGTAGGAGGACAATTTTTAGTATTGAAACAAAAATCAACTACCAAAAAGGAAGGAAAAGGCATGTGATAGACCTCGTCAACCGCGATGCACCCACCAACGACATCGAACGTGCCCACCTACTGAACGGCTACACACAGTACGTACGCGACATCAGCTCCCACCGGCAGGCACAATTTTCTCACTTCATGCAGATTCACCTGATTCTGCTGCCTGCTCACGTCGCGCTGATCACAAGATCTGAAGCCTCGTTCAGTGTGTTCTACTCAGTTCTGGTCGCGGTGCTTGGAATGACGTTTTGTTACGTTTCCTATCAGCGCATCAGTGGCAATTTCCGTCACATGGAGATCTGTTATACAGTGCTCCATGAGATTGAGAAAGATTACCCGTACCGGTTCTACACCGTCGTCGGGGAAAGACTGACCGCGAAAGAAGCACGCAAACATCGTTTCAGTATCAGGCCCAGACGGGCTGAGCTCGTCTTCCACTGGATTATCGCCGGCATGTATTTTTGCCTGCCGATCGTCCACTACAACCTCGTACACCTCCGCCGTATACTTCCATAACGGCAGAAAAGGAGAAGAGTGGTGGATCGCAAGCGGGATAAAGCCCGCAATAAAGATGACACTATCGTCGCGATCGTACAGAGGATCTACCCCGAGGCCAAACACGGGCCTTACTTTATGGCCACTTCGGATGAATTCAGACTGGGATCAGTGACTTGTTCTCTGAATCCCGAAGTTTGGAAAGAAAGCCGTTGGCCAGAAGAGGGTTCCAAAGTCGTACTGTGTGATCTTGACGAAAAGCGCGAGGGTTGGCGAGCCAATTCCGGACGCTTCCGCCGAATCACAGACATTGAATAGTCAACCAGCAAAGAGCTAAGAGTAATGAGCAAACAGCAAAGAGAGAGGTTATGACAATGGCGACATCAGGAATGAGTCAAGCGGAACAGCTTTTGAGCGAACTTACGGCACGTACCGATACGGCGCGGGATCAGCTTGCAGAGCGTTCTGCTCGTACAGCTCAAGTCACCGCGCAGTTTGAATCAATCGCGTCTCAGATCGACGACGCGTCCCAGATCAAGGATGAGAGCAAGCGCAAGGCGCGTTTGCAGATCCTCGAATCCAACCTCGAACAGCTTCGCGCTGACGCGGTTCAGGAAGAGCGGGATCTGGCCGGCGCCGTGTTCGGGCTCAACTCCCAGATCGAGGGTCTCGGGGGCGAGTACGTATCGCTCAACGAGCTCTCGGCTTCGGAGAAGAGTCTCATCGACACGGCCAAGAAGGAGCTAGCAGACGCTCAGGCCGAGCTTGAGGAAGCTCAGGGCAAGTGGTCGATGTTCGGGATTCGCGCTCGGGCAGTGGCCCGCGCGAACGCCCGAATCGTTGCCGCAACTCCTCGGGTGGCCGAAAACGAAGCCGAAGCCAAGAAGCGTCAGCGGGCCCGCCTGCTCAAGGCCGACATGGCCTCAAGCTTGCAGGAAATCCAACTGCGCGCGTCCAAGACGGTGCAAATCATGAAGCGCCGCTACGAGGACATCAAGAAGCAGTTGGCTGCGGTCGGGGCCGAGAAAATCCGACTCCTCGATACCGTGCGCAAATCAGCGCAAACCGTGGAGAAGTTCGATGCCGCAATCGCAACGAAGGAAGCGGAGACGAAACAGGCCGAGGATAAGCTCTCAACTCTCGAGAACGGCACCGACGAGCACGCCGCGCAGAACAAGAAGGTCTCAGGACTCAAGGCGGAACTCGAAGAGCTGATTGGCGGACGCAATGTCGCATTGGTCTCGCATCAGGAGTCCGACAAGTTCGCCAAGGCTCTTGAGGTCGACGAACGGACGCACATCCGCCTGCGGGACAACCTCCTGATGTGGATCACGGCGCTCGAGAAGGACACCGAGGCCCGAGTCGTGACGTTCAAATCCCGGCTCGAAGCCATGAAGGCGTCGGCTGACCAGGATATCGCCAAGCAAATCGATACTCTGGGCGCGGCCGCTGACAAGGCCAACGTCACGTCCATGGCTGCTATGGGTGCGGCGTCGGATCGGGCGCGTGTGGAGCGATTCAAGCAGATGCCACAGCGCATCCGCGACATCATGGACATTGCCAAGCTTCAGATCGAGGCTCGCGGCAAGATCGAGGCCGAGATGCACGATCTGATCGAGGAATGGCGCAACCAGTATGGGATTGACCCGCTGGCGACGTCTTTCTTCACGGATGCCGATCGAGCCCACGAAGAAGATTCGACAAAATCGAACTAACATAAACTGCTGGGGAGAGGTGAAGGATTGCTTCTCCCCAGCATCATTCAAGTTTGGGGTAATCACAAATGCCAGAGCTGACCGAAGACACAGGTACAGACTTCTCCTCGCTGCAAAGCGCGGAGGCGTACCGCCTGTACTTCAGCCTGCTAACTGACGTGGGTAAGAAATTGCTCGCACTCTACGCAGCCGAGGACCAATCCGGGAACTATGAGAGTAAAGTCATCGCTGGCTTTCTCGATAAGTTTCTGTACACGGTCCATGTGCTGTTGCTCAAGTTCACCCACAGCCCGGCGCATAACCGGCAACTATGGATTGACTTGAGCGAGTCGGGATTCCCGAACCACGCTGAGTTTGCTAGGCTCGAGACCGACATGCTCACCCGCGACAGCCAGCTTCTGGATATTCCCACCGAAACACTGCTCAAGCTTGCTCTGCTGGACCACATGTTTGCAAAACATGAGGAGTCAGCCGACCTGCTGTGGCAACTTTCGGAACGGGCGTATTTGGATGGATTGGATCCCACTCGCTTGTTTCTCGCGTATACCGGCGGCGAACTTCTTCGCCAGACGGACACGAAGACAACGCGAGCTTACACCTATTCTTGGGCTTGTCTTGATTTCGAGACCAACCGGCCCTATCTGCACGTGATGGGGTTTGAACAGGATAAGGATACTGACCCTCTAGAGGACAGCCCGACCCTGTTCCGGCAGTTCTTGAAAGTCGTTCGTGCCGAAGGTTCGAGGATTCCGGATATGCAAATTCTGGGAGCTTCGATCGACGAGGCGCTGACGGCAATTCATCCCAAGATCATTAAACGTGTCAGCATCGGACCCCTGTATTCACCTCTGTTGCTCAACGGCGACACCGACGAGACAGAGAAATACGCGTGTACGTTGCTATCACATTACAGCCATCGGACCAGCGACTTCATGCTCACCCTTACTACCGAAGTCCTGTTTTCCGAAAGCCAAAAACCAACTCGGGGCATCTTTTCCTCCAAGCGGGTGATGGAAATTTTTCACATTCCATTCACTGACGAAGAGGCATTCCGACGCCGAGCATCGATGGTCCGTACGAACATCATGCTTCCCCACGTAGTCAATCAGCACCTCACGGCCGAAGACGCCAAGGTTCTGATACCTGCCGGGGCGAGAATAGTCACGTACGATGAAGAAGGAGACGTGCATGGATCAGCGTAATGCGGAAGCGCTGCCAATCAAGGGGAAGGACCTGGCTGAGTACAACAGCCGGGCGAACGATCTCCTGAAAAAGGTGACGTTTACGCCTAGGGTATCGCTTGATCCGGGAGTAAAGCCTATCCCTGGGCAGATGGCATGGAAAGCCAGTCCGACCGTGGCCCCTGAGGCCAAGGAAGTTTCGATTTTCGGCCTGGCTCATGCGATCGATCCCGAGTCAACACTGATACTTCCTGACAACGTCAACCATGCTGTTTCTATCGTTTGGCAAGGGCTGAGGATTGGCGCATACCTACGAAAGCTTTACGAGCAGGCGTCCAATCTCGAGGTTCTGGTCGGACAGAATCAGCGTGGTGTCCTGGAGTCCGCCCAAAAAACGGAGTTCCGGGAAAAGTACACAACTGCTTCGGCGATTTCGCTGTTCGTCACGGCCTACTACATTGCCTGGGAGCTTTCGCGCTCCGATGGCGGTGATAGCAAGGCCGAGATCAACGGCGTACCCGAAGTCAATTTGCAAAACCCGATTGATGCGGTCAACTGCATGATGTACTACTACGGCGCGTACCTTACGCGTCCGGAAATAGTGCAGAACGCGGACGACTTCGTGAAGGTTACCCGGTTGTATTTCAAAGCTGTCGCGGACGAGATCAAGTCCCGCGCCAGTTCGTTGAAGTACACCGAGCCCTTTACCGCACGGCTCTACAAACTCGACAAAAGCGAGTTCGCGATCAACGGGTTCACTGTCGACCTCGCCGGTTCACAAATGAACGTTGAGTTCAACCGGGTCGAGATCGGGGATATCGTAGGCAACCGTGCCGCCAAGCGCCAGGCAGTTCTGCTGGCGCAACGGCTCATGTGCTACGACTTCGAAAAGAAAAAGAATCCCATGCAGAAACTCGGGGGCCTCCCTAAGCTCCGCATGGGCGATGGACCGCCGGGAACGGGCAAGAGCATGCTCATCGCCGCCGTAGCTACGCTACTTAGCGATTACTGCACAGCTCTGAAATACCCGTTTGCATTTCGGCCGCTACCCGATAACATCGTGTCGACCTTCCAAGGCGGCACGGCGGAGCGGGCAGTGGAATGGTTCGTCGGATTCAACGATCCAAGTCGGATCTGGTACGGCACAATCGACGACGGCGAGGTGAATCTGGAAGATCGGACGCGTAACAACGTCTCTGCCGGGGTACGCGAGTTTATCGGCGTATTTCTGCGGCGCACTGAGGGCGCGTATGCGGTCAATCACGGCAATTTCGTGATCGACATCTATACCAATCTTCCGGATCAAATCGACAAGGCAGTGCTCTCGCGCATTGTCTCACGGTTCCTCATCGCCGGGGCTGAAACTCCCGAAGACTTCATCGACCAGGATTTTCTCTGGTGGAAGAAGTACCGGGAGATGGATCCCAAATTCGTCGACATGGCTGACGATCCGACCTACGAGTACCTGATTCAACAAAAAATGCTGAAGACTCTGTCCGAAACCGCAGTGCGGCACTCTGAGCCGCAAGACGAGCGGTTACGGCGGATTTTTCGGCAAGTTTGCGAGAAAAGTGATCCGCGGCAAAACAGGTTCCTGGGCGAACTGTTCGCGGCAGTGCGGGCCGAGTTTCCATTTTTCACCAGCCGGGATGTGCGAAACATTCAGCAGGCTGTGGATGGACGAATTCTCGACTTCGATCTGCCGACGGAATGGATCGACCATCCGGACCAGTTCTACTTCCGCAGTTACGACGAAAAACTCGCAATCCTCACCGATAGGATGCGGAACAACATGACAGGTCTCAAGTTCTCCGAAGTTCGCCTTCAGGAGACCGTCATGTATCTCGACCAGATGGTTCGTCTCGCCGAGGTTACGCGTCAGCGCACGATCGATGAGGGAGTCGACCGTTCGGTCATGGGTTTTGAGATCGGGCATCGACTCGAGCAACTCAAAGCCAGCGGGAGACTAAAGCACTTGTCGGGGGTGAATTGATGGGACTGGACCTCTTAATCAAAGCTGGACTGTACGGAGCCGGGCTGATCGAAATCAGCACGTCGGTTCTCGTGGCCCGATACAACAGGTGCTTAGAGCGCCTGGGTATTGAGCCCACGAAACTTACTAGGTTTCGTATTGATGGCGCTGGTTGGAGTCCGGAAGTGGCGAAAGAGAAAGGCAGTAATCTCTATCTTTCCCATGGCGTTCCGAATCAGATGGTGGTGATCCTGACCCCGGACCAGAGGAGGAGGCCGATCTACTTTAAGTTCAACTCGTTTGAACGGCGGATGATCGATACCTTCTTCTCACGGTTCGAGGAACAGATCGCTGACATTACCTCAACCAACGGCATTGCATTGGCAATCGACCAGGGCCTCACGGAAGTGAGCTCTCCGCAAGATTTGCTGCTCATTGACCACGTGACTTTGCGTGCGTCAACGGATGGCAGTCTGACGGAACAGGCTCAAAACCAGCGGCAACTGGTCGAACGGTTCATGAATGAAAAAGAAGCGTGGTTTGATCCAACCTTGCGTGCGAGTATTATCGAAAGCGCGCGGGAGGTTGGCGACCTTCGCTCGAGGCAGGTAGAAATTCCCGAGATGCAATTCGATGATCTTCGGAGTTTTTATTCCGTCGCCTTAGGCGGAGTGTTCGTCATCAGGACCGAACCGGGTCTCGATGATCTCCTGATCGTTCAGGAAAAGGAAGCTTTGGGGACCAGCAAGAAGGTACCCAAAAACATGCTTTGGGTGTTCGACCCCAAGCTTGTTGACCGCCTGTTGGAATCAGGGCTCCTCGATATCAACTTCTCGTGGTTTCGTGATAATCCGAAAGAGCTCGATTATAAGATGGAGTGCTTGGCGGTAGACGCCTTGGCTTCACCCGATGACGGGCTCGACTTCGGTAAACTCACGGCGGGTCAGCGCAAAAAGATGTTGCTCGGCATTCGCAACAAGATGCCCTCAACATATTTCGAGCTGGAACGACTTCGAAGAGTGCTAGAGAAGGGGACGCTTCCCGACAGAGAGGATCTGTCTCGGGAGATGGTCCTGACCCTCATGCATCCATCCGGTAACCTCAAGTCGTGGTACCGCGAAGTGATTTGGCGGATCATTTGTCGGCTGACTCAATACGACCCGCTGCGGTTGTACGTAGCCGACCGAAGCCGCTTCTTCACCACATACGAGTCCTGGCCTGTGTCCAAACAGGTTTGGGCTACCGACATCATCACTCGTCTCTACAAACCGCATCGGGGCATAGTCCCCAAGGAGTAGTCACATGTTGACGACCATCATGGAACTCGTCGGATTGTTGTTCCTCGGCGCTCTCTTGTACGTCGGAGATCGGGTGTTTGGGGTTGGGGTCAAGCGCTGGCTGTGGAATTCAACCCATGGCCCGCGCAATCGGATGACCAAGGACCGTGAGTACGGGTTCATCTACGGACAGCTCGTGAGATCGCGCCTGGTCTCAGTGGCGACACTCGTGCTGGTCCAGCTCGTGCTCGGGTTCTTTGTCTTCCACCTCGAGTTGCTGGGAGAGATCGTGTGGTCGGCTCTCGCAACAGTGTTCATTACCGGGGGCACGTACCTCGGACCGTTTCTCGATTCCATGTTCGGCGTTGTCGATACTTCGCTTGGGCATATCGAGGGGATCGAGCAGCGCGTGCACCGTGGGGAGACCACGATGGGAGCGGAGATCCTCGGAGCGGCGCGCAGCACCCGTGATCGATTCACGGGGGCAGGCGAGCCGCCGCCGACACCTCCTCCTTCCTCTCCTGTCGCACCCGTCGAGGCGCCCGAGCCGGATCCGGCCGCAGCTCTTCGGGGGTACACGGATCGCAGAGGGTAACGGATGGAAACCACGGACAGTTCGGCCGAGCACGGCGCGCTGTACTGGTTCTTTTACAACAAAGGGGCGAGTTTTACCGGATACTACAGGCGGCATTGGTTCTCTGCCAGTTTGATTCTCTTCGTCATCGCTTTCCTATTGTTTGGACTGCGGGCGTTCTATCATCCGTACGTGATGATCGTGCGCCAGAAGAGTTTCTTGCTGGCCTTGGCCTTGCTGCTTGTAGTAACCTGGTTTGAGGCTAGAGGGAGACGGACCCTGATGAAATTTATCAGATACGTTCTCTGTCTGGCCGGCCTGGTTGCTTTGTATTTCTGGGGCGGGGGTGTTCACGATTACTTGTCGCAGTACTATCGCTACAAGACTCTCAACATCGTGGAACTCGACAAGCTTCCGATTACAGGGCACGAAAGGCTTCAGCCTCTCAATTCCATATATTCGTTGGCTCATGAAAAGGTGGCGACAGAAATGGAGTCGCCCCAACGGCCGGACTTTGTGGCCATTGGCAACGAGTACAAATGGACGGTGGCGATTGAACCATCCCACCTGATCACGCGGTTTGGCAAGGTCAAAGAGTTGGTCTCGGTCAACGATTCTGCTCCTGACTTTACAAATCGTGAGAAAGTGAACTTCGAAGTCGGTGAGAACATGTTGCTTGGTAAAAGCAGTCACGCGGCCACAGTCAAGACGTTTGGATTGTGGCGGTTTCTGAACTACGAGCCCGGTGAAGTCAAGTACATTAAGGACGACTCCGGACAATGGGTTCAAGTTGTATCCCTCATACGCTGGTCGGGATTGTTATTCCCGAGACCGGAGTTTGGAGGAGTGCAGTTGATCCGTCAGCAAGAAGCGACATGGCTTGGCGATCTTCGTCTGATGCTCTTCGGGACTGGTCAGTGGATCCGACCCGAGGAGATTTCCCAATACAAATTCCTGGTGGGACAGAACAATCTACCCTACAACGTTTCTCGGTACATTGCCCGAAGTTTCCGTTTCCAAAACGGATTCTTCGGACCTATGCCGGGCAACCAACAAGGCGATGTTCGAATCCCGGATCTGCCAGCGGACGTCAATGAACAGCCATTCACGACGTACTTTGAGCAGATCGCCAACAGACCGGGGACTTTGTACCACTACTTCGCCCTGGAGCCTTCCGATCCCCGGAAGCAGGGACTCAGCATCAGCCTGTTCATTCCGGCTGACGGAATCGGCTCGGAGGTTTATGCCTACCGGCACAACCTTCACGGCGAAGCTTTGACCGGAGTGAGCGCCATCGCCTCTAAGGTCAAAGACAGTCAGCTGATGATTGATTGGCGCACACATGGACCAGTGGAGCATCGGCCGTTTATACGAGATATCGACGGCAAAAGACGGTTCTTCTGGCTCACGAGCGTAGTAACGTTCAAGGAGGAAACGGCCAAACCAAAGACAAAAGAACCAACCACCCAACCCTCGTGGTTCATCGCAGGCTCGGCTGGCAATAACATTGTCATCACCGATGCCGCCACGAACATCCCGGTTTGGGTGACTGGCGGTCCCAACGAGTGGACCGATGAGATCAAGACGAACTTGGCAAAACGAAGCCAAGGCAAGTAGGAGGAGTTCAATAGCTAGTCCCGGCAGTACCTCGTAAGAGTGTGCTGCCGGTTTTTTTATTTCTGCCGCCGCGGTGCGTTCGGGCGGGCCTTTTTTATTTCCCGGCAATAGAGTATAATTCTTGCAAGACAAAAACAAACCCTGTGAGGGGTTTTTGTTTAGAATATCAGACATTCCAAGGAGGAGTGAGATGGGTCTCTATTTTTTCTACTAAGTCCTGGTATCTATAGTGGTAGGGTTGATGTTCCGCCTCAGTACCTCGGATATGGATTTAAACCTCGACGTGAAGTTCGAGGAGGATGAATCGCTCTGGGGTATGACGCTCAAGGAAATGGCAGCATCGTTGAAGCAGTTATATTGCCGCTACTTCCAGCAGCACTGTCCGTGGAGCTGGTCACGTGCTCGGTACTTCCGGGTGCTCGAAGCCAGGAGAATGCTCGAATACGGTAGACATGAAAAAGGCTGGACGGCAAGCGACACATACGATCCTGACTTACATGACGCGATTGCCAGAACTTGTTTTGTAAGCAGGGGACGTTATTGGGCCAAAGAAATTTTCGAGTGGCTTACAGTGATCCCGCGTTTGACCTTGTTGTTCCTGGTCTTACTAGCATATGCTCTGTATCTTGACCTGAGGTTTCGTAATTCGAGTTCGTAAGCATTTGAGGTGTTCGCTGATTAATTTCCGCGGACACCCGCCCGTACCGAACGATTATCGCTTAATTGCGGTACGTTCGGGCGGGCCTTTTTTATTTGCAACGGTACACAGCAAAAAAAACCGGCGGGTCTCATTGTTGAGACTCGCCGGGTGGATTCTTGTCCTTGTTTGATACCACAAGTTGTAAGTGTGGTTTCTCTTTTTTTATTGGCAGGATGCTTGTGCCCACATGTCGTGAAAACTCCAACAAGGCAAGCGCAATGGTTTCCTCGAAAGTCGAGTCAGTCCTTCGCGCGAGGTCATTGATGAACTCCACACCTTGTTGGGTGAAAGTGACGCGCATTTCTACAGGTGGTGATTCGGACCCCACGGTGTTAGAGTGTGAGTACTTCCAGAGTTTCAGCCACTGCAGGCCGCCACTTATAAATGCGGCATACATGAGGGCGACCATACAGCCCGTGGCGGCATAGCCGCGCTCTTCGGGTGTCCCATGTGTTATTACGTCAGACAGCATCCAGGTCCCCAGTATTCCGAAAAAAAGGATTGGGATTGCCACAGATATGATTGCCAACATTGTTCCTCCTTCTAATAACCAACACTAACATTTCCCGGTATTTATATCAATACCCGAGTTGTTCATAATGAACGCCCTTATTTATCTGCTCATAAAAAAAGCGGTCATTGCGAATTGCTTGCAATGACCGCTAGGGATACTTACTTGGCCCGTTTTATTCTGTAGAAATCGTACCGTAAATCTACCGAGATTTCCACGATAGGACTATTGTTTTTCCCTCCATAGTGGATTGCAGAAAACTGCGGATTGATTTTTGTTTTCGAACTTGCGACGCCGGCCATAAGGTTGAACCTGAGGGCTGTGCCGTCATCGCAGGCACAGAAACTGATTCCCGCGAGACCAATAAATGGTAAGGTAGTGGTTCCAATTTTTTCGCTGGACAGCGTTTCATCATCGCCGTATTGGCTGTAGCCTTGTTTCCAAACCAATTCCGTAGAGCGAATTGGTAGCTGAGTTTCAGCCCGAACCCATACATCACCCTTGATCCTGACAGATGTCCTGTAGTAATGTCACAGTAGCATCCAGACACGATCTGCTTGCTATTGCTTTGGTTTATCACCGCTGGCGCTAGTCCTCCCTCCAGCTCGACTCGATTCTGGAAGTTGAGGACCAACCCAGCTTTCAGAGGCGCCATGTTTCTTTGTTGCTTGAAAGTACCAGCATCGAATGTTATCGGAATCGAACCAGGAGCGTAGGTAACTGTTCTGAGATCTACGGGGATATTTGAGAATTCCGTGTTCCCCCAGAATGTGAAGTTGTACCCGCCGGAAAACGAGAACCCGGCTGCGATCTTGGCTGGTGGCTGAGGCACATCCTGTGCTTTCGCCGGTACAGTCGCCAGAAAAAACAATGCAGTTGAGGTGTAGACCAGCTTTCTCATAGGTCCTCCTTGGGCCATTGGGATCCTCTTCTTATAGCATTGGTATACTCCAAAATTGGGAATGAATCAAGAGCCTCGGTGGGTCAATCCTTGTGGTACTTTCGGGCGGGCCTTTTTTATTTTGCTCATGAGCAAGCTAGCAAACTCATGACCAAACTCAGTAGTTTCGCCAATCGGGATTTTTTGTTATGCTACGAATAATAGGAGGAATCATGGAATCTGATTGGGAAATTTTACTCGCAGAGATCCGGGATAAAGAGGAGCCGTTCCAATTCGAATGGCACCTTGGAAGTAGCGGTGCCAAAGGTCTTTTCAAAGTCCTGGCGGCGATAAACGATTATCGCCTGGCCTGCGGCAAAAGGCCATTTGAGTTTATCCCGCTAGAAACTTTATCTTTACCCGGCCAGCCGCCTTTGGTGATATTGGCTGTATCGCCTGTAATCCCCGAAGATCAGAGTTGAGCTTGCGTTCTCCCGAACGCAAGCTCTTTTTTTAAGCTTTCCATACTTCGCGATGGCATTTGTACTTTTTATCCTTTGACTTAGTATTATTCTTCTTGTAAAAAAATAAGTGTCCAAAGGAGGATCAAATCTATGTGGACTGGAGAAGTTACGAGCGCAGAGGGGACTATTATGGTTACGGTTACCCGAGCCGCAGAACTTTTGGGGCTTACCAAAGATACCGTGAGACGCCTGTGCGATACAAAGCAAATTCCTTGTGAGGTGCACAAAGGGTGCAGGTTGATTCCCAAACAATACGTTCTAGAGAAAATCGCTCGAGCAAAGTCTGCAACACCATAGGGAGCCAGAACACCGGCTCCTTTTTTGCACTTTTATTGCTTGTGGTATAGAATATATTTTATGAAGAAAGTATTTGGTAACATTTATTTGCTGTGGCTAATCCTTACCGGCGTATTTCTAATTTCTGCATTTTTTTTGCCAGTGAATTTGGGAATTACCGGTTTAATAGGACTATTGGTACCCGCAGGAATAATAAGCTTACTTGGTGCATGGTCATTTGTAAACTTCATTATAACTTTGCCTTTTTTATTTATTATTTTTTTTGCATATAAGAAGTTTACTCAAAAAACTCAAGATAGAGTCTGGATCTTATTTTTATTAAACTTACTATTACTTCTGGTGATTACATTTTTGATCGATATCATTTTTTATCATCAGTGGGTATCTGAATATTTCTTTTTAAATAAGCAACTGCCATTTTACGGATGGTTTTAATCAGTGTTATACTAGACGCCATTAATAAAATTCTATGAACAAAGATTGGCACGAGAAGAATCCGTTTCCTGAGAACAGTACAGATACAGAAAAAAATACTTGGCGTGAAGAACACGGAAAAAATTGTAACTGCGGCAGAAAATTATATCCTTATCGCAGCGCCGATCGGAGTAAAAAATAGCCAAACAAAAAACACCTTTGCAGGTGTTTTTTGGAAGCTTATTTCTTGTCTGAGGTGTCTGCAGTAGCAGGTGTTGCTGGAGCAGTTGTTTCAGGTGTCTTATCTTCGTTTTTGATTATAGTTTCCATGTAATTATCCTTTCAAAGCATTAATTTGCCCCGACCGATCGTTGTCTGCGATTTCTTGCCAACAAGACTTAGCAAGTTAGTATACCGCGTATCCGAGAAAAGATCAATGGACATAATATTAACTTTGCTTGGGCTTTACAAGTGGCGCGAAATGTGCTATAATTAGATTATGAATAGGGTATTGTCTAGACCATAAAGGCTCGGCAAGCCACTAATCACTAGTATTTGAAACAAAAACACAATTAAATATAGGGAAACCGGATGCCATTTGGTATGCGGCCAGTTGAGCTATTTGCTTCAAAAATAAAGCAAATAGAAATGATATGTCTGAAGAGAGTAGAGAGCTTCTAAGTTTGAAGGAAGCCGCGGCTATAAGTCCTTATGGCGCGGGGTATTTGAATTTACTGGCACGCAAAGGCAAGATCAAAGCCACCAAGATCGGACGTGATTGGTTAATCACGAAGTCCGATCTTTTTGAATATATAAAAAAACAGCATCAAGAATCTACCACTCGAGAGCAGCACTTGGCGCATTATCTGCAAGCCATAAAATGAAAAAGATAGATCCAAAAATTCATCGCCGAAAAAAACTGTTCCGATATGGGATCAGCGTTTTGGTGTTGGAATTTTTGGTAGTCGTCTTGGCAATAACTGCGTACGCGGAAAATATCAATATATCTTTCGGCACGGGACAATTATTTACCGCAAGCAAGTCTCAGCAACACGTAGAGGAGATTGCGTACCCATATACCGCGCCAGACCTGAAGCCTCTCACGACGCGTATCAACAGGATCTTGCCAGCTGATCGCAGTTATGGCATGAGTCAGGAATCGTTTGCGTATCCAGAAATTAAATCAGATATTTTTGCCGGGGCTAAACCATTTACGAAACTGCAGGAAATTTTCGATGTTTCCGATGAGAGCCAAGTGATCCTTGCTAGCGCGCGAAAAATATTGATTCCAGTATCTACTGTTGAGCACCACACAGGCGGAATCAGCTACGCTTACTCTAACGATCTTACGAATGTAAAAATGATCGTCGCCGATGTCCGCACGGTTGTCACGAACCCTGCGCCATATAATTCTGGAATTGTCCTCGGAGCATCGACCACTGCAAGCACAAAGTACGGATGGCCGCAACTGCCCATGAGAAAGATGGTTGCGAGTTTTTCATTCAACTTTAATTTTTTCAAAAAATCAAGTTCATCTACTTCGGGTAATTCGAATTCCGAAACTTTGAAAATTTCCAATCCCGAAGAACTCAAGCGGCAGCTTGTGGAAGTAATTAAGACCAACACCGAGATTCAAAATATTTTGCGCGGCGAAGCGGGAAGCAACGGCGTAAGGGGATACACTGGACCGCAAGGCGAGGCCGGCGCTACCGGTGTACCGGGGCCAACGGGCCCTGCTGGGGCTCCAGGTACGACAGCTATCATAGTATCGACTACTTTTAATAATTCAGTTTTTAATAACGTAACCTATTCTTGGCCGACAAGCCAAGGCTCGGCCTCAACATTCCTCACAAATGACGGTTCTGGCAATTTGAGCTGGACCGCAGTGGCCGGTGGAAGCGCGGATAACGTTACTGTGAATAGTGCGGCGACGACGGATGCCAATTTCTTGAACATCTCAGCTACTGGATCGGTTGCGGGGACGACCTGGACGCTCAATACTGCCACGACTCCGGACGATATCACACTCGCAATTTCTGTGGCCTCAGGAACCCAAGCTGGTGTTGTCGATACGGGGACCCAGACTTTTGCCGGGGCCAAAACCTTCAGCGGTACTGTGGCATTTGGTTCGACGACAACTTTACAAGCCAATGATATACAGGACGCAGAAGTCTCGGACACACTGACATCATCAAACTTTGTGGGTTCGGGATCGCTAAGCAATGCCGTCGATTTGGCGACAGCCGAAGTCAGTGGGGTCCTGGGTGCGGCAAATGGGGGAACCGGCAATGGCTTTACTTTATTTAGCGGTCCGACAACAACGACCAAGACTTTTACACTTCCTGATGCCTCGGCGACAATTTTAACTTCAGCCACAGCTATCACTGACGCTCAAGTTTCGGATACGCTGACTGCATCTAATTTTGTGGGAACTGGATCCACGACCAATGCTATTGATTTGGCCACTGCAGAAATCGCGGGGACTTTGGGTACTGGTAACGGTGGCACAGGAGCGACGAGTCTTACGGATTTGATTACATTGGGAACTCATACGACCGGTAACTTTGTTGCTACTATTTCTGCTGGATCCGGTATCTCTGGAGCATCGACCACCGAAGGCGGCACACCGACGATTGCGCTCGCGGCTCTCACCGCTGATTGGAATCAAACCGGAGCCTTTGATATCACCCTCAACAATGCCTCATCCGAACTCAAAATCCTGGAAGCCGGAGGGACCCCGACACTGTTTGGAATTTTTGATGTCGCAGATTTGTCGGTGGCCGATAAAACTTATACTTTCCCGAATGCCACTGGGACCGTGATTACCTCGGGTAACCTGACCGACATCACAGGACTTGCTGATTCCCAAATCTCCGATACTCTCACTGCTTCAAATTTCGTAGGAACTGGATCCACCAGCAATGCTATTGATCTGGCCACCGCAGAAATTGCGGGGACTTTGGGTACGGGCAACGGCGGGACAGGAGCGGCAAGTCTTGCCGATCTCATCGCCCTCACGACAAACACCACAGGGAATTATGTCGCGACCATCACCGCCGGCAGTGGTATCTCTGGAGCATCGACCACCGAAGGCGGCACTCCGACCATTGCGCTTGGGACTCTCACCGCAGACTGGAACCAAACTGGTGCCTTTGATATCTCATTAAATAATTCATCATCGGAACTTAAAATTTTAGAAGCGGGAGGGACCCCGACTCTCTTTGGAATTTTTGATGTCGCGGATTTATCGGTCGCCGATAAAACTTATACCTTCCCGAATGCCACTGGGACCGTGATCACCTCAGGTAACCTTACTGATATTACGGGCCTGGCTGATTCACAGATTTCGGATACACTTACGGCTTCGATTTTGGTCGGCAGTGGATCCACAAGTAATGCCGTAGATTTGGCTACTGCTGAAGTCAACGGGCTTTTGGGCGCAGGTAATGGCGGCACGGGTAACGGGTTCTTCGCCGTCACGGGTCCGACAACCTCTACTAAGACATTTACTTTCCCAGACGCCAGCGGCACCGTTTGTATCTCAAGCGGCACTTGCGTTGCTTCAAGCATCACCCTCAATAACATTGCGGCAGCTAGCGGATCACAGGGTGGTATCTCGAACGGGACCAATACTATCGTTTGGAATTGGACCACGACCAACACTGACGCCTTTACAATTGGTGCCGGGTCAGGCATCACATCCGGCTCAGGACTCAAAGTTACGGCTTCCGGTACGTCCGCCATTGCAAATGGCCTGGTTCAGATAGCTCACACAGGAGCCTATACCAGTACGGGCGGATTGTTGAATGTGAACGCCAGTGCTTCAACCGCAGGGACGTTGGTGAACTGGACCAACAACACAGCTTCCTTTACGGGCACAATCGAAAATATTTCCGCGACAGGTACCACAACCGGGACAGATGTGTTAATCAGTCCAGGCGCGGGTGTGACATCTGGTGCGGCATTACAAATTTCCGCTTCAGGAACCTCTGCTATCGCCAATGGTTTGCTACAAGTGGATCACTCTGGTGCTTACACCTCAACCGGTGGGTTGCTAAATATCAACGCCACTGCTTCCACCGCCGGAACTCTCGTGGATTTCACAAACAATACCGCCTCATACACAGGTACCGGTGTAAATTTTTCGTTTACTGGAACCACAAGTGGTGACGATCTCTTGATCTCACCAGGAGCTGGAGTCACTTCGGGTTCTGCTTTGAAAATTTCAGCCTCAGGGACGTCGGCCATTGCTAATGGACTTATGCAAATTATTCACTCCGGGGCTTACACCTCCACTGGAGGACTCCTCAGTATTACAGGCAACTCAACCGCTACCGGGACGGTGGCTAAGATTAGTGCCAACGCTTTGACTTCGGGCTTAGGGCTTACAATAACTTCATCTTCCACTGCTATAACCACCGCTGGAACAAACGTGGGATCACTTTTGGACATCACTGAATCCGGTGCTATGACCGGCATGACAGGACAGTTAGTTTCGATAAATGCTTCAGGTGCAAACGCTGTTGGTTCGACTGGCTCCGCGCTTAACATCAACATCGCGGGCACGGCTCAGCTTATGCAAGCTATTAAGATCAGCAGTGCTACCACTGCTTCAACCTATACTCTCATGTCCATGGCTTTGCCTGGCATTACCGCGACGAGCGCGGCGGGAGATAAATTCATAGACTTTACCGCCAATGCCGGCGCTAGTGAAGGGTCAATAACTCGCGGTACAACTGCTGGAACAGTCTTATATACCGCTACTTCCGATGCCCGTCTAAAGCACGATATCACTGATACACATTTGGGTATTGAAGACGTTATGAATTTACATATTAGAGATTATATCTTTAATGGCGATGATAGTCATACAGTACAAACTGGTTTTGTTGCCCAGGAATTGCAGAAAATATACCCACAGGCCGTGGCAGACAACGGTGATGATGGATTAGTTCCCTTGAGCGCTAATGTTATCCCATGGTCAATAGATTACGGTAAAATTACACCGCTCCTTGCTCAAGCAATTCAGGACCAGCAAGGGTTGATCGGTAATTTTGCAAACCCAGATGCTCCGGAATTACAATCGCTTGTGGCCGAAATTCAAGCAGAAACAGCTCACAAGCCGCTGGTTATAATTACCGCAAAGATAACCAATGGCCAAAGATTTTTGACTGATTTCGTCTCTGCTCGGGTGACAGCGATCCGTGGATACTTCGATGAAGTCTTTGCGAATAAATCTCATCAGAAAACTCTTTGCGTCGGTGATGCTGGCACCGAAGGAGAAACCTGTGTGACCAAAACCGAGCTTGATGAATTGCTCAATAATCACAATGCCACACCTGTGCCGGCTCCAGCGCCAACGCCCGAGCCAGATCCTGAGCCTGTAATTACGCCGGAGCCCCCGGCGGAAGCGCCAACAGAAACTTCTACAGATACAACAGCAATCGAAACACCCGCTGAGGCAACCATTACGCCATAATAATTTTGAGTGTTCAAAGCCTTCGATTGTGAAGGCTTTTTCTTTTGGGAAAAAAGCCAATTGATCCGGGTTAATCGCTTGAGTATTCTAGATTTATGAATATCGAAGAACACCCAACCTGGAAAGCGGGAATAGCTAAACCTGATTACCCCAAGCTTTCAGACAATACGAGTACGGATACAGTCATAGTCGGCGGCGGCTTAGCCGGCTTGTTTGCTGCGTACGAATTGGCAAAGGCTGGGCAGAAAGTTGTAGTTTTGGAAAAGAAAAAAATCGGCAGTGGCGCCACAGAATACACCACGGCCTTCCTCACGCAAGTTGTAGATACATCGCTTGATGAATTGATCAAGCTCTTCGGGGAAGAAAAAGCCAAACTTATCTGGCAATCGCATGCACAGGCTATCGACCGGATCGAAACCATCGCACGGGATGAAAAAATAGATTGTGAGTTTACACGCTGTAGTGCTTATATTTACGCCAACGACAGTAAGGAGTTCGAGACTATCGGGGAAATGTCGTCCACGGCCCAGCGGCTCACGGTTCCTGTAAGCAATCCACGCCAAGATGGCCGACTGAACTTTGCCAACACCGGATACTTCGAAGTTCCAAACCAAGCCAAATTCCATCCTCTTAAATTTTTGCTGGGTCTGGCCGAGAGAATCACGGCTTTGGGCGGACAGATATATCAGGATAGCGAAGTTGCCGATATCAAGCATGCTGAAGATGAGGTTGTAGTCAAAACCGAGGCCAATGAAGTCCGAGCCAAGAATGTCGTCATTGCAACTTATCAGCCTTTCCATAATCGAATCCGCATGTTCCTCAAGCGCGGTATGTACAAAAGCTACGTCTTGGAAGCGCGCTTGCCCAAGCGGTTGCTGAGAGAAGGATTGTATTTTGATGTTGCCAATCCTTATCATTATTTCCGCATCGATTCAAACGAAGATTCGGATCGCATGATCCTCGGCGGCGCGGATACCAAAAGTATATTCAAAATCGATCCGGAAAAATCTTTCGCTGACCTGAATGAATATCTAAATAAAATTTTAGGACCTGGGCATTTTGAAATCTCTCGCAAATGGGTGGGGCCGATCCTGGAGCCGTCGGATGGGATTGCGCTCATTGGCCAGACGCGGGAGCATGAATACATCGCCTCAGCTTTCTCCGGCAATGGCATGACTTATTCCGGCATTGCGGCGAGTATTATCTCGGACAAAATTCTCGGGCGTAATAATATTTATGCGGAAGTTTATGACCCCCAGCGTATCCCAAGCCTGAAGCAGTTGTTTATCAAAGGCAGTGATTATGTCGAGGAGTTTTTCGGCGGGGCGGCCAAGAATGTCTTCAGGAAGAAATCCGAATCACCAACATAGAGTAAAAAAATGGGCGGTTGTCTCAAATGAGACAGCCGTTTTTAGTTTTAGATGAAGACGTACGAAAGTACAGAGTTTGGGGAAAATGATACAAAAAATGAAACTCGGTTATTCTGGTTTTACAAACTTGCGATTGAAATTACTATAAATAACACGTCGAATATAAGCAAAAAAAGCCAATTTGTCCGGTTTGATAGTTGCCAGGTAGGCGCGTTAGCATATAAAATTTTTGCATGAATAAAAAAATAGTTCTCATTCTGTTTCCAAGCCTCGTCTGCGCCATCCTTACCGGCGCCTTCACCAACTGGAAAATCGGGTCCGGCTTGTTTGTCCTGCTCTTTGCCGGCAACTGGGCCATAAACCGCAAGCAAGGGGAGTAGTTCGCAAATTTCGCTAGTTTGTGGTAAAATATTGGCAATAAGTAACGTGTCCGCGAAACAAAAAATGACAAATTACAAATGGTTTTTGGTTTACTGCTTTACAGCAGTCTGGATTTGGGCGGCTATCAATCCGGTCTTTTATCATGACTGGCTGCTTGAGAATTACCTTGTGTTTATTTTTGTGCCGATCATCCTAATCTCCGCGCACTACTTCAAGCTTTCGATGCTCTCGTATACCCTGATCACATTGTTCATGATCCTGCACGTCATCGGTTCGCACTATACCTATGAGCACGTGCCATTTGGTATACAGCTTGGACACTGGTTTGGGACGGATCGCAATATGTACGACCGCCTGGTGCATTTTTCGTTTGGGTTTCTGCTGGCGTATCCGGTGCGCGAAGTTTTTATGCGCCTGGCCAACGTCAAAGGGTTCTGGGGTTACTATCTGCCGCTCGACCTGACGCTGTCGTTTTCGGCAATTTATGAAATTATCGAATGGCTCACCGCCCAAAACGTCGGGTCGGCCGCCGGCATTGCCTTCTTGGGTGCGCAAGGCGATATCTGGGATGCCCAAAAAGACATGCTCATGGCGGGCATTGGCGCGCTCCTGGCCATGCTCATTATCTTCGTGATCAATGCTATCTATAATCCGCGCCTGGGGCGGGAACTCAAAGAAAGTTTCCAGATCCAAAAAGGGGATGAGCCCTTGGGCGAACAGCGCCTCCGCCGCTGGCTTAGGTCAAAAAGATGATATCCTGTACTGCAACTTTTTTGCGAGCAGACGCGTGTTACATATGTCAACGAACTACAACTAAATAATATAATGTCAGATACCACCGGAGAATCCGCCCCTGTCGACTTTGCTTCGATAGTAAACCAGAATATTGACGGTTTATATAACTTTGCCGCTTACATGGTTTCGGATAAAGAGGAGGCTAAGGATATCGTGCAGACGACGTTTTTTGCTATGTTTAAGAATTTCAGCAAGCTCGACCAATCCAAGCCCCTCAAGCCCTGGCTCTACAAAGTAGCGCGCAATAATTGCCTAGATTATCTCAGGAAGAAAAAAGCCTTGAATTTTTCCGAGCTGAAAGATGAACTTGAGGTCCCTGAGACGGATCCCTTACTTGAAGAGCAGATGAACTCAAGTTTGGCGATAGATCAGTTTCGGACCCAACTCGACTCTCTGCCAACCGTAGTCAAAGAGATTATGCTGCTCAAATACTTTGAAGATTTTACTTTTGAACAGATTTCCGAACAGCTGGACACTCCGCTCAACACCGTCAAAAGCCATTTTTATAGAGGTAAGGCCAAGCTATATCAAATAACCAAGGACCAACATGGACATAATTGATAAAATTTTTTCGAAACTAAGCAGACAATCGGCTCCGGACGATCTTAAGGCGAGTGTTTTGGCCGAGGCTCGTAAACCCATCAAACGCTGGAACTTTTCGCTCCAGAAATTAGCACCGGTTCTGGGGGTCTTGGTCCTGGTAGTTGGAATTGCCATTTATTATAAATATTACCGACTGGCCGATTATGCTTCGGCTTTTGAACTGACCGCACAAGAGTCGGATATTGCGGGCATCGGTCCCAATTCCAGTTTTATTTTGAAAAGCACCGTGAGTCTTTCTACCTATCAGGTGGGCAAAGTCGTAAAATTTGATCCGGAAATTGAATTCGATGTAGAGAGCATTGGTGAAAATACTTTCCGCATTACTCCCAAAGGCAACTTGGACGAAAACAAAATTTACCAAATCCAAATCGAAGAAGGCGTTGCTGATCGTGAGTATTCATGGGCTTACCAGGTCAAGGCCCCTTTTAACATTATTAAGACTTCGCCCGGCAACAAAACCAGTGCTCCGGTAAATAGCGGAATCGAGCTGACCTTCAACCGGACCGATGTCAAAAATATCGAAAAATATTTTGAAATCACCCCCAACGTTCCGGGCAGATTTGAAGTCTCGGAAGACACAGCCGTGTTTATCCCCAAAAATCCTTTGGCAGAACACACAATTTATACCGTCTCGGTCAAAAAAGGGCTCGGAGCTTCCGGCACGTCAGATACTTTAAACGAAGATTATCAGTTTGCGTTTGAGACACAAACGACCAACTCCCCGGAATACAACTATATCAGCTTTACTGATGATTTTGTGACATCACCGGCCGGGATTAATCCTGACTTGGGAGTTTATAGCTACAATTTTAGCGGCTCGCTTTCGGCGAGCATTTATAAAATCAGCAGCCCGGATGAATTTATCGGTACCTACCAAAACAGCCGTAATTGGTCGTGGGGTTGGGCCAGCTTTTATCGCCAAAATGGGCAGAATAGATTTGAGACTAAGGACAAAAAAGCTCTCATGACTTTCCAACCGGGCATAGCCACCCATAATTACCAAAGCTATATCGAAATCCCGCAAACCTTGGATCCAGGAATGTATGTTATCGACCTCGCCTATAGTAATGATAAGCACGATCAGGCTTGGCTCCAGGTCACCAATACAGCTCATTATTTTTCTCTAACTCAAGATAAGGGATTCTTGTGGCTCTATGATTTTGCCGGCAAAAGTCCTATCCCGAATGCCAAAGTTGAATTTAGTAAATCAGGTCAGAGCACTCAAGGGCTCGGCCAAAGCAATGCCGACGGCTTGCTCGAATTCAATACTCCCGACGGCGTAAAGTCATCGGATAACTACGACAACCCTCCGTTTTTGAAAATCACCAATGCCCAGGGTCAGATTTCTTTTGCCAAGCTCCAGGACCGTTGGGGGTACTCGGGGAATTTCGTCGTCGGCGGTGATAATTATTGGAAATTTCTCTCCACAGATCGCTACACTTACCAGATGACCGACACCATCCACTTCTGGGGCGTTGTAAAATCCAGGAACGAAGATGTTCGCCAGAAAAAAGTCAAAGTTTCGCTCATGGATAATTCCGGATATTGGTATTACTACAGCCCAACGACTCAGAGACAACCGCTTGCTAGCACCGAGGTTATGGTGAGTCCTTTCAATACGATCGAAGGCAGTTTTTCATTTGCCGGCCTCGATCCTAATTCCTACAATTTGGTCGTAACGTTTGGCGATGAGACGGTTACTCAAACTTCGGTTGAAGTCCTGACCTACAGTAAGCCGACTTACCAAATCAATGTTACCACAAGCAAGCCTGCAATTTATGCTGGCGACAGCGTGACGTTTACCGCAAGCGCGACCTTTTTTGACGGCACACCATTGGCCAATGCCAAGCTTGCATATAGCGGATATTGGGATAAAAATATCACGGGGACAGTGACACTGGACAAGAACGGAGTCGGGACAGTCACACTTAACCCTGCATATATTGCCAAGGCGTATTACCCGCGTGACTTAAGTTTGTATTTTCACCCGGCCACAGCTGAAGAGGGTGAAATCGAAGGCACCGGAAGTGTCTTGGTATTTGGTCCGCATATGCTTTTGCAGTCAGAACAGACTCACCAGACCGGGGATAATTATACCTTCCGCGCCAAGCTCAATGACATTAATATCGAAAACAAAGTCCCCGAAGGTAATGGGTTTCGCATGGAGTACATCGCGGGTCCCGTAGCCAACTATCCGATTCAGGCCGAAATTAAAAAAATTACTTACAACAAAGTTGAATCGGGCAGTTACTACGACCCCATCAATAAAGTTGTAAATAAAACCTATAACTACGAACGCCACGAAGAAATCATCGAAACTATCAATGGCACGACCAATGGCAATGGGGAATATGAGTTCTCAAGAAACCTGCTCAAAGGCGAATCGACTTACTATGAAGTGACATTCAGGGCAGTTGATCGTGCTGGCCGGAAAATCGATGAAACTTCCTACGCTTACTATGCGACATACGACAGTTGGAATCCAGCAAGGTTGTCGCTCAATATCGGTAATGGTTCCTACCAAAACGAATTTTCAGTCGGCGAACAGGTTTCGCTTGTGGCCGCGGGGCAAGGCGGGCTCGATATCACAAACAAGCCAATACTTTTCTACCGTTACCAAAACAATATTGATAGGGTAGTAGTCAGCCGAAGTGCAGCCTTTGCGGAAAACTTTGGCAAAGATTTCATACCGTCCGTACAATACCGGGCAGTTGTTTGGGGGCCGTATGGTTTTGCCGAAAGTAATACTGTCATGGCGCTCTACAAGCAAAATGACAGCAATATCAAAATCGATATCTCTCCTGATAAAGCAAGCTACAGGCCTGGCGATAAGGTCAACCTCAAATTCCATATCAGCGATAAGGACGGCAAGGGGCTTGTGTCCGAAACCAATGTTGCGGTGGTCGATGAAGCTGTGTTTCATGTCCTGCCGTATTCTTGGCAACAAGAACTACTCTCAAGTCTCTATGTCCCGATCTACACCTCCCCGACCACCGGCACGACCAGCTACCTTATCCCTACGGCCGATGACTTTGCCAGCAATGGCGGAGGGGCAGAAAAGGGCGGCTGTTTTACGGCCGGAACCCAGATTCTCATGGCTAGCGGGAAGACGAAGGGTATAGAAGAATTACGAGTCGGTGACCAGATTTTGACTTTTTCCGATCCTCTCAAACGGAAACTCACCAGTGCCACGGTCCAGGGAATTTCTTCCCACGAAGTCGATGAGTTCTTGGTTATAGACAACAAATTACAAGTTACCGGCGAACACACAATCTACCTTAATGGCAAATGGGATTTTGCGGGTAATGCCAAGGTCGGCGATACCTTGGTACTCAAGGACGCCGCTACCGAAATTATCAATGATATTTCCACTAAGCACGTGCCTCATACCAAAGTTTTCAACATTGTGGTTGGCAAATATCACACGTATTTTGCCGACGGCTACTTTGTGCACAATGCCGAAAAAGGCGGCACTCCGCGCAGCAATTTCGTGGACACGGCCGTCTTTGAAACAGTCCATACCGATAATGCCGGCAATGCTAAGCTTGAGTTTACCGCCCCAGACAATATCACATCGTGGAGAGTCACTGCTCGGTCGTTTGACACAGAAGGCCTTAAGGCCGGGGAAGAGACAAAATTAATTCCGGCAACCCTACCGTTGTTTATTAATGGAGTCTTAAGCAACACTTACCTCGCCGGGGATAGTCCGCAAGTGAAGATTGGCATCTATGGTAGCTCGTACAATCCTGACCAGCCGGTCTCTGTGAATGTCTCAAGTAAGGAGCTTAAATTAAACCAAAATGTCACGATTAAAGATCATCTCGGATACGCGGCCATAAATAATTTACCAGAAGGGGAATACGATATCGTCATCTCCGCCCAGCAGGGAAATCTTAAGGATTCCCTTAGCCGCCATATCAAAGTCGTCAAAAGTTATTTTGCCAAACCAACCACCAGCACTCAAGATGTAAAAACTGGGAATCAAACCATCACGGGCAATCAAAACGGCTACACCAAGCTCGAATTCGTAGATGCGGGTAAGGCCAAGTATTATGATGAGTTGCTTTGGGCAAGCTACAGCGGCGGAATCCGATCCGACCAAGAAGCTGCAAGCTTTGTTTCGGCTGCTATGCTCAAACAATATTTCCACGACGACCACGGAACTGTGGATCTCGACCTAAGTTCGTACGTGGATTCCGCCGGCGGAATCCGGGTACTTACATATAGTGACGCCGATCTTGAACTAAGCGCGAAGATGGCCGACATTGCGCCAGATCACGTTTTTGGCAGCCGCCTCGAGCGTTACTTCAACAACGCCACGAAGGATAAAAAATCCGACCTCCACCGCCAGGCTTTGGCGCTCTATGGTCTGGCCAGCCTGCACAAACCAGTTTTATCCAGGCTTCAGAACCTTGAATCCGATAAAAATCTCACCTGGCAGGACAAAATTTATGTAGCCATGGGTCTGGCAAAACTCGGCGCAAACGAACAAGCGCGCATGCTTTACTACAAAGACATCCGGTCCCACCTGCATTTCGACGGCCCACAAGCTTGGTATGAGGAAGTCAAAGATACAACGGCTCGCGTAAAGCTCACAGACATGACAGGCGTTTTGGCGTCGGTGGTGAGCGCCAAAGATGACAGCCCC
>JAIFWV010000019.1 GCA_019659055.1 Candidatus Doudnabacteria bacterium | reverse complement strand
TAGTTTTCAAACGGCAGTTTATTGAGCATGAGCGTGCCATCGCCGGTGGTGAGCAATATCTGAGCGACAGAGGTCTTGCGTTTTCCCACAGCATAAAAACTGTGTCCATGGCCAGTCTTGGCCATAGGCTTTATCTCGGGCTTCTGTTCGGCTTGGACCACTGGAATTTCAATCTCAGCCGGTGCGGCCGCATGCTTTGCAGTACTCGCTCGCGGCTTGCGGGCGGGTTTGGCGCTGGCTGGTTTCTTAGCGGCGGGTTTTTTCGTAGTCTTCTCTGGCATTATTTGAGTTCCTTATCGATCTTGAATTCATGCTTGTCGCCGCGGACGACTTTGAGTCTTCGCAGGATCGGTTTGCGCAAGCGGTTGCTGTCGATCATGTTGTAGACGGCATCGCGGATGACTTTTTCCGGTTCTTTTTCCATGCGCTCTTTGAGGGTTTTGGTGTACAAACCACCCGGGTAACCGGAATATCTGCGATATTTCTTCTGCTCAAGCTTGCGGCCGGTGAACTGAACTTTCTCGGCATTCTTTACAACCACAAAATCACCAACATCCATGTGAGGAGTAAAAGTGGCTTTGTGCTTGCCCCGCAAAATAGTAGCAATCCGCGTGGCCATGCGGCCAAGCGTAAACTTGCTGGCATCTACTTCGTACCAACTGCGGGTGATTTCTTTAACTTTGGGAAGGAAGGTCTTCATATATCCCTTATTCTACTAATTCTAACTGTACTTTCGGCATGCCGTCTTTGGACTTGCCGATATGGATAATCCGGGTGTAGCCGCCGACACGAGTTTTGTATCGCGGGCCCAAAACTTCGATAACTTTGCGGGCGGCATTGTCGGGAAGGGCGGCAAAAATCTGGCGCTTGTTGTGCAGATCGTCTTTTTTGCCTTTGGTAATCATGCGCTCCACAAGCGATCGGGCAATTTTGGCGCGGGCTTCAGTGGTCTGGATTTTCTCATAGACGATAGCGGATGCAGCCAAAGCACGAACCAGTTTTCTGGCGTGATCTCGTCCTTTGCCGATTTTCTTCTTCTTGAGATGTCTCATAGTCGTGATACGTGGATCGTGTAACCTGAAACGCTTCACGTTTCAAGCTTCACGCTTCATGCTATTGATTATAAGTGTTGATTAATCGCTCTATTTCTTCGATAGATTTTTCGCCCAAGCCTTCGAGCGTGAGAAACTGTTCGTGAGTCATGCCTTGGAGGTCTGATATCTTGGTAATGTTGTTCTTGATCAGTGCATTGTATGAACGGTTGGAGAGTCCCAAAGACTTGAGATCGTCTTCTTCTGGGGTCTTGAGGCCTTCGCCTGTTTCGATATTGACTACCGGAGCCGGTTCGGCCACGGCGTCCATTTCGGAACTGGTAAACTTCATAAAATGTTCAACCAAAAGTTTGGCCGCGACATCCATGGCAGTTTTGCCGTCGGTTGTGCCGTCGGTTTCCAAAGTCAGGGTCAGCTGGTCGAAGTTAGTGATTTGTCCGACACGGGCGTTTTTGATTTCAAAGTTCACCAATTTCATAGGAGTGTAAATCGCGTCCACGGCAATCATGCCGATTTCGAGCTTTTCGTTCTCCCGTTGTTCGACAGGGACATAGCCGCGGCCGGTCTGGACGACGACGTCCATCTCAAGTTCCGAAGATTTGCCGTCGATCGTGGCGATATGTAATTCCGGATTCACAATTTCGACGTCGGCGTTCTTTTTGAAGTCGGCGCCGGTTACGGCCTTCTCGCCTTTGACCTTGAGTTCCAAAGTTACAGGCTGGTCGGTGTGGACCTTCATTCTCAGCTGTTTAAGATTGAGGATAATTTCAATAACGTCTTCCTTCACATTCGGCACGGAGGAAAACTCATGATCCACTCCCTTGATCTTCACCGCAACGACTGCGGCGCCAGGCAAGGAAGAGAGTAAGATTCGGCGCAGTGCGTTACCGAGCGTGACCCCGTATCCGGGATACAGCGGTTCCATCACAACTTGATAGCGATTCTGCCCGAGTTCTTGGAAGCTAACTTTGTTTGGTAGTGGAATTCGTTCCATAAAATTTAATTAATAATAATTAATAATTTATTAACGAGAGTAATGTTCGACGATGAGCTGGCTGTTGATGCTCGAATCGATCTGATCGCGATTCGGAGCCGAGAGGACTTTGCCTTTGAAATCAGCCGGGTTGAGGCTCACCCACTCTACAGTTTTGACTTTGGCCAGGGCTTCGGTCATGGTCTGCATGTATTTGGACTTGCGCTTGCCTTCGCGGACTGCGACCTCGTCGCCGACCTTGGCTTGGTAGGATGGGATATTTACCTTTTTGCCGTTGACATCGAAAAATCCATGCGAAACCAGCTGGCGGGCCTGGGCGCGAGTCGTGGCAAAACCCAAGCGATAGACAATGTTATCCAGACGCATTTCAAGCATCTGAAGCAGAGCGTCGCCGGTGATACCGACTTTCTTGGATGCTTTCTCATAATAGCGGCGGAATTGCTTTTCCATAATGCCGTAGGTGAGTTTGGCCTTCTGCTTTTCGCGCAGCTGCATACCGTATTCCGAAACCCTCTGCGGGTTTTGGCCGTGCTGGCCGGGACGGTAGTTGCGGCGCGCCAAATACTTCTCAGCTTTGGTGGTGAGCGCTTGCCCGAATCTTCGGGAGGGTTTAATTTTTGGTCCTGTATGTCGTGCCATAAAATATTCTTGAATCTTGAAACGTGGATCGTGAATCGTTTCACGTCTCACGCTTCATGTTACACTCTGCGGGCTTTCTTGGGTCTGACTCCGCCGTGAGGGATCGGGGTCTGGTCTTTGATTGAAAGAATAGTAAATCCTGCTCCCTGCAAAGCGCGGACCGCCGATTCGCGGCCAGTGCCTATGCCTTTAACGAAGACATCGACTTCCTGCAAACCAACATCCTTGAGGCGGATAATCGCATCTTCCATGGTTTTCTGGGCGGCATAAGGAGTGCTCTTTTTGGAGCCCTTAAATCCGGTGCGGCCCGAGGAACCCCAACCTATGACGTTGCCTGAGGTATCGGTAACAGTAATGATGGTGTTGTTATAGGTGGACTGGACGTAAATACGGCCGCGGGTAAACCGTGCTTTCTTGCCTTTCTTCTTCTTGGGCGCCACAGCAGTAGCTGTAGCAGCTGTAGGCTTTGCGGTCTCTTCAGTTTTGAGTACTTCTTCGGCCATAAATAGATAATGGATCGTGGATCATGTAACTTGGAACGTTTCATGTTTCAAGCTTCATGTTACACGGCTTTAAGTCTTTTCCGATGAACTCTTGCGTCCGGATCCGGCAGTGCGGCGGACGTTGCCACGGCGAGTGCGCGAATTGGTCTTGGTACGCTGGCCGCGTACGGGTAAGCCCCGGATGTGGCGAAGGCCCTGGTATGAGCCAATCTCTTTTTTGAGTTTAATGTTACCGGCAATATTCTGTTTGAGTGCGCCCTCGACTACGTAGTTCTTTTCGATAAATTCGCGAATCTTGGCAACTTCGGACTCGGTAAGTTCGGATGTGCGTTTGCCGGGATCAACTTTGGCCGCGGCCAAGATCCTTTTGGATGCCGGCCAGCCCACGCCAAAGATATATGGGAGAGCGGCTTCTATTCTTTTCTGTTGGGGCAGAGTTACGCCCGCAATTCTTACAAGTGCCATTTTAGAAATTTAGAAATTAGGTCAATTAGAAATTAGAAATTTTATTACCCTTGTCTTTGCTTATGTTTAGGAATCTCACAGATAACAAAAATAATGCCGCGGCGGCGGACGATCTTGCACTTCTTACAGATAGGTTTTACAGAGGCTCGTACTTTCATAGTTATCGCAATCGTCTTATGACTCGCCCGCGGGTGAGGTCGTATGGGGTAACTTCGATAATAACTTTGTCCCCCGGTAGAACCCGGATCTTATTGACCCGCAATTTCCCGGCAATATGGGCTAGAATTATCTGCCCGGATTCAATTTGAACACGAAAAACAGCATTGGGTAGGGTCTCTACGACCACGCCCTCTAGTTCTATAGTATTCTTTTGTGGGCCTTGCGTCCCAAGATCTTGATGAGCAGTAATAGGTGTAAATTCCCAAAAACTAAGGGTATTTATTAATGCCTAAAGATATTAACAGAATTTGGCCCCTATGTCAACTTGATTCCCTTATATTTCTAAAGTGAGGGCAGGCCGCCAAATTAGCCTTCGCAGGCCGTATACACCGGCCGAGAAAGCAGGCTGCGAAATTTGATAAAATTTCGACAGCCGATAATTTGGCGATTTGCCCGAACGCCCATTGACAACGGGAGCAAAAAGGAGTATAATTTATAACTGTAAGCACTTATCAACACTATCAAAAACAGGCCTAAATCGGAGGGTTTATGAAGACAAGATTGCGAAGTGCGTTTTTCGTGTATCTGCTGGTGATCCTCGCCGTCGCGGCGCCTCGCCCGGTCTACGCCCAGAAATGGCTCAAAAAACTGGGCATCGAAGTCCAAAAGGACAACAAGGATACATCGACTCCGACGGCCCCGGCGGCGCCCACGAACCTTACGTCCGACAAGGCCCCGGGCACCGAACAGGATCCGGTAGCGACACCCGGTCGCAACCAACCTGCCACGTTCACGGTGAACATGTCCCCGCTTGCAGCGTGCAAAGCGGTGAGCAAGTACTTCGTGAACAACGATGTCGAGATGAAGTCCACGGATTGCGATGCCGGCCAGATCACAAGCGCGGCAAAAGTCGGCACGCTGTCGTCGAAAAGGGTAATTGTCAACTTCGTTGACGCCGGCAGCAACGCCGAAGTCCGCGTGAGGGTCATGAAGATGGGTAACAGCAGTAACCCCTTCAGTACCAACGGCGGCAAGAACTCCGAGGAGCGCAAGGAAGGACTCGACACAAAGGAGAGCGCCAAACTCGCGACCTCGATTCGGGACCATTTGCTCGCAATCAGAACGCAGGCGACGCGTTAGCGGCGCAAATACAAACCAGCCAGTGTCCTACGACGCTGGCTGGTATTTTTTATTCTTGCGAAAGTTTGTTGTGGATGTAGATTTTGCCGTTGAGCTTGGGCGCTTTATTTACAAAGAATGGCGAGAACTCCACATCCACCCGGTCAATCTCGGGTTTGGTTAGTAAAATTTCTTTGATCTCGTTGGCGTTTTTGCCCGCCAAAATCTTGGGCAGGTTTTCGGTATCGATTTTATACGCGGCAACTGTTTCGTAATGAACAGAAAGCACGCCGGTTCCCCGTGCCAGGTCCAGCGACTTGAAACTGGCTGAGGCAGACTCCTCGGCTTTATCGACTAGGAACTTATCGTCTGAGAGCACGGAAGTAATTTTTTGCTTTACCAAATCTTTGACCTGGCTTTCGTTATAGGACAACCCTGAGATCCGAGCAATCATGGTCATATCAAAATTTTCGCCTTCATCGCCGGCTTTTCTGTTGGCGGTTTTGGCCAGGACTTCTTTGGTAATGCCGGTGGGCAGAATTTTTATGTCTGAAGTGGAATTTTCTTGATTGAAGTCGGATTCGGCCTGCTCGGCAATGCTGTTGGTCATGCTTGCCGCGGCATTATCCAGATCCGGCTGGCTGATGATCTTGATGGTTTTGGTGGTGCCACCGGTGAGTGCGGCCGTATCCACACCATAAACATTTTGGTTACCCAAAGCGGCGTTGACGATGTTGAATTTGGTATTGGCCGCGATATTGGAATCCTCGCCCGGATCCTGGGCGACTATGGCAATCGGCGGGATGAGACTGCTTGGGTCAACCTCAGCCTCAGCACCCGTGCCGATGGTAGCAGTGGGCCGCAAGCCGGTCACGTCTTTGGTAAACAAAAATTTCTTGCCGTTAGCGAGCAAGACTGTGGTCGTAGATTTGAGAGTTAGAGTATTTTTTGTAAAGTTATAAAGCTGGACACTGCCGGTGGCTTTGGTGCCGACGTTTTTGACGCCAGTGGCGGGAAAGTTTTTTGTCTGCGAAACTTCGCGGCTTATAGCCTGCCCCGGGACAACCATCTTGGACACATCGGGACTCGTGGCTGATTTATCGACAGTGATTTCCGTGTCGCGGGTGATAGGCTCAGACCGGGCATAGACGGTAATATTGGCAGTGGGCAGGAGTACGGCCAGCGCAAAGACTGACAAAACCAAAACCACGACGGTGACTACAAAAATTTTGGAAAAATTCCCGGATCTGCGCGCTTTTACCGGGCGCACCTGCTCTGGAGCGGAACGTACATACGGACTTTCGACAGCGGCTCTGGGCATTCGCATTGGCGCGACGGCACGGGTATTGGGACGGATGTCGGAGAATCTCGGACCTGAGTCCATAGATCTCATTCTCGAGGGCATGGGTCTTGGGGTCACGACTTTTGCGGCTATGGCTTCGCCGTCCAAAGCTTCGGCCTTAATCGCCAGCATCCGGCCGGTGGGATCATTGGTGCGGACGCGGACTTTCTTGCCCATGACTTCGCCGGTCTTCTTCATAAGCTTCAAGTTACTGGAACTTGTAAGCAGAGGAGAACCGTCCTCAAATTCAAAGACAACCTCACGGTCTTTGAGGTCTTTGATTATCTGAATGACGGCAGCGATGTCGTCAGATTTTTTGAGTTTTATTACACGCATATTTACCCTCGGCACTTTGCAAAAGTACCGGCCGTAAATTTCTGCTGAAATTTCGGCCTACTCGCTCGGACCGTCGTCCTGCGCGGGTTACTTTTGCAAAGTGCCTCGCTCCTGGTTAAGAGGTGATGCTGGAAAGTTCAACGGCAAACTTGTGAGGGTTGTTCAAAAACTCCAAGCGGCCCGGGTGGCGGATACCGGTTTCGTACATCGGTTCGTCGGTCATAAACCCAAACGAGGTGTTCATGTGGCCTTTGGCAAAGCGCATCTCCGGCACTTCGGAATAATTTTTGTTGGGTACGATCTCAAATTGACGGTCGCTCGCCCCTTTTACAACGTAATAAGCCATCCCCTGTTTCTCGGCCACGGATTTGTAGTCAGCCGTGTATTCGGACGAAACCCAGTTGGCGGTTACCAATGGTTCATGCCCAATGTTGACGATAATATGCCCGTAGTTCGGAGGATAGACGACTTTCTCGCCCTTGCCGGCCTTGATCGCCATTACTGTCCTTAATTTATTTGGATCGGCTTGGTCCATTTTTTGGATGAGGAACAAAGCCTGGCCATGCAGGACTTCGTAGATCTCCGGGTAATCGTACTCTTCGCCCGGGACGCGTGAATGGAAATGCCCGACAGTTTTGACGAATTCTTTGCCAATCATTCCCGGTGGGATGACTGTGATGTCATACCGAACTTTGTTTTCGCGGATGAGTTTCTCATGCTCGGGCAAGTGCACATCGCGATACATGTAATACAGCTCTTCTCGTTCGGGCTCGGGTCTGGCCTCTTTGTCCATGAGCACTGGCTGCATTTCTTCGAAGACTCGGACAGAAGGAACCATGTTTTCTATCGGCGGTTTGAATTTGAGCTTGTATGTTTCTTCATCCAGTTCCATGGGAATCCCGGAAACCTTTTGCAAATCTATCATGTTTTTATCAATTCTGAGGTTAAATCTTGTCTAAATTTTACCGATTTTTAAAGCATTTGTCCAATCGATAGACTCATTCTATCGTGGCTTTAATTCTGCGGACTCCAGCTGAGACTGCTTCTTCTTTTTGAATCTTGAATTTGCCGATTACTCCCGTATGCTCCACGTGTGGGCCGCCACAAAATTCACGAGAGATTATTTCGTCCGATTTTGGATCATAAATCGTATAGATTGAAACAGTGTCGGGATATTTTTCACCAAATACTCCGATTGCATCAAGCTCACGCGCCCCTGCAAGCGGCATCGTGTCGCGCTTCACTATAAGGTCGCGTGCAATCCATTCATTTACCAATTTCTCAACTTCTGCTTTTTGTTCGTCCTTGAGTTTCTCGCCATGAGCAAAGTCAAACCTGGTGCGCTCTTCGGTAATGTTGCTCCCTTTTTGCCAAACATTGGTTCCCAAAACTTTTCGCAAAGCCGCATTCATGAGATGTGTGGCGGTATGGAGGCGCACGACTTTCTCTGAATTATCGGCCAGCCCGCCCTTGAACATTCCCGCTGAGGCTGACCGGCTCAATTCTTGGTGTTTTTGGAATTCTTGCTCAAATTCCGGCCAATCGACTTGCACATTCTTCTGCTTGGCAATCTCTTCAACCAATTCTTTAGGGAAACCAAAAGTGGTTACCAAATCAAACACAGCTTTACCGGTAACAAACTGGGCATCGGCTTGGTATGATTTTTCGAATTGCTTAAGCCCCAGATCAATACTAGCTCCAAATTTCTTCCGCTCGTCATAAATTACGTCAAGAATTCTTTGTTGATTAGATTCAAGCTCGGGGTATTGCTCTTTATATAGGTTAATCAAATCAATGATAAAGTTTTTTGGTCCTTCTGCTGGAAAATTATTTATCTTGGCATACATGAATGCGCGGCGCAACAGCCGGCGCAAGATATACCCTCGGTCTTTGTTTGAAGGAGCAACGCCGTCTGAAATTAAAAAGACGGCGGCCCGGAAATGGTCGAGTATGATCCTTGCGACTCTATCTTCGATTGGTGGAAAATCTTTCGTCAACGAAGCAAAGAGGTCGGTCTCAAAAACGTTCTTTTTAGCTTGCATAACCACAGAAAGTCTTTCGAGTCCCATGCCCGTATCTATGCCGCGAACACCCCCCGTTCCTTCTATGGGCACCAAGGTCTTATCAAGTTTGCAGTAAAACTCGTTGAAGACCACGTTCCAAATTTCTGTACCGTCTACATAGAACTCCACGGTCGGTCCGCACGGCCCCTGGTCTCCCGTAGGCCCCCAGAAATTATCTCCGCGCCCCTGCGGAACAATCTTGCTGTCATCAAAATAATTCTTCAGCTCGGCGAGAGAAACAGAATCAGCAGGAATACCCTCGGCTCCGGCAAAATATGTCGAGTGGATTCGGTTGTGATCGATTTTGAGTTCACTTTCCAAGAACTCGATAGCATATTTGATTGCTTCTTTCTTCCAGTAACCGCCAAACGAAAAATTCCCGAGCATTTCAAAAAACGTCAGGTGAGTGTCATCCCCGACCCCTTCTATATCCGATGTCCGGAAAGATTTTTGCACGGTTGCCGTGTTTTTGGAGCCGAAGTCAGTTTCGGGATTGGCAGTGCCCAAATAATAAGACTTGAACTGCTGCATGCCGGCGGTGGTGAGCAAAACCGAAGGATCATCTTTGGGAACCAAAGACGATGACGGAACAATCTTATGGTCCCGTTCTTCAAAGAAATTGAGGAATTTTTTTCGTAAATCAGATGATTTCATGGGTATGATTATAGCATTTTGCCTGGGTTTCCCCAAACCTAGTAATTGGCTCGGATAAGTGCTTTTTCGTAGTCGCAGAAGTCGGTTATGACATCCGTAGAATTGTAATATATATTTCCGTCGGATTCGACTTTGGCATTCATAAGGCAATTAGCACGCTCATTGTGGCCCAAGCCCAGCTGGTGGCCGAATTCATGCAAGGCCGTGGATTCTACATACGAGTCAAAAGTCATAGGATTGCTTTGGGTAAGATTTTTGATTCCCGTATCAAACAGAATAATTCCGTATTCACCGTGAGTGATGCCGAGCTCGGTTGGATGATCGGCTGATTGGGACAGATACAGAATATAAAGCTTGGCTACTCCGGGTGCGGGTTTAGAATCATCGCGATAGATTTTTACCAAAGTATCGATGTAGTCAGGTTCTACGGATTCGGTAAACAAAATATTGTGGTCAGAAAAATAATAAATCACTTTCTTTCCGGTAACTGCGGCGATCTTCTCAACCAGGAGATTGAGGGCCTTGTCTGAGATCACGAGACCATCCATGCTGTCGATTTCAATATCGATGGTGGAATTTTTTGATCCGAGGTATTCATAGCGCTGATCGCCATAGTCATGCAATTGCAAGATTTGCCGCAACAATTGACTGCGGCCGAGCTGCGGTCGGTATTTTTGGTTAAAAAAATTATCCTCGGATCCGGCCGCGAGAATCTTGAGGATAACAAAACTGCTTATCAACAGCACAAAGACCAGAAGTAATGCTGTTATGAGTTTGCGCATGGTTTATTTGAGAAGTTCGAGAGCCTTGTCCATTTGTGGATCCCTTGAGGCGGCGGCGTCATCGGCAGTAAGTCCCACTTTCACGTCTGGTTCAAGTCCAATTTTATGAATACCACGGCCCTTGGGTGTAAGCCATTTAGCGATAGTGATTTTGATTTCAGAATTATCCTTGAGACTATCGAGCTCTTGGACTGAACCTTTGCCAAAGGTCTTTTCCCCGACAAGCGTGGCCAATCCGTAATCCTGTAGAGCACCGGCCAATATCTCGGAGGCTGAGGCTGAACCGCCATTGACCAGAACTATGGTCTTAATTCCTTTGAGACGGTTGATACCCGAAGCCTTATAATTGGTTGTCTCGCCTCTATAATCGACTTCAGAAACCACTACCTGGCCGCTATCGACCCAGTTGGATGCCACACTCACAGCCGTGTCCAGGTATCCTCCGGGATCGTTTCTCAAATCTATGATTAACCCTTTATCGTCGGAGGCGAGTATTTGCTCCACTGCCTGCTCAAAAAGTCCTTTGGTGTCATCCCCGAACTGAGAAAGCGTGACTACCGCAACTTTTTTGCCCGAGACTTCTTTCTCTGAGAGCTTTACACTCTTCACACTTATATGCGAACGTGTGATTTTTATTTCCTGAGCTTGCCGCTTGCCAGAGTGTAGAATCGTCAGAGTAACTTCGGTCCCGGCCTTACCGCGGATTTTGGATACCGCCGTATCAACAGACATACCGGAAGTTGATTCGTTATTGATCGCAAGAATCGCATCCCCGGCGGTGAGGCCGGCTTTCTGCGCTGGGCTGTCGTCGAGAGGTGCTATGACCACGATTTGCTCATCCTTCACTCCCACTTCAGCTCCTATGCCGTCGAAAGTCCCTTTGAGCTGGTCGGCGAATTGCTTGGCGGTAGTCGGGTCAAAAAAAGTCGTGTAAGGATCGCCGGCGGCCGAGACGAGCCCCGAGACGGCGCCATACAAAAGTTTTTGCTGATCAAGCGGACGATCAACAAACTTGCTATTGAGTTCGTTCAAAGCATCCCAGAGCAGATTGTAATCCGCGTTTTGTAACACCGGGACTTCGCCTTTGGTAATTTGAAGCTTGCGGTCAATTTTGAACCGGCCCATGCCGAAGACATAGCCAATGCCGATGCCAATAACCAAAAACAAGACTCCAATGAGCCAAGTTATATTTGTTTTTTTCGATCTGGTTTCTATAATCGAATCCATATACCCATATACTTTAGCATAGAAAATATTTTTTGCCACATCCCAAGCTTTATGCTAAGCTAGTCTCAAGTTCATGGACGGCAGGGGTCCTGACAGAAGACAGCTCTAGTCCGGAGACTGTCACGAGTGTTCCTCCCGCACTGGTGGAATGACGCACGGATCTTGTGCCTGCCGTCTATTGCCGAGGGCTGATTACCCTTTAGGCACGCTGCCGACCGCGGGATTCGTGTGTACATTCCAAGGACAAAACGGGTCGTCACAACTAAATCGCAGGGTAAGTCCAAGAGCCGGTCTACATAGTCCGGCGAGAAGCGATGAGCTTCTCAAACACCACAGGGGAGTCCAATGCGCCACGCGCAATTGGCTCCCCTCTTTTTTTAATGCACCGACTTACCGGCGCGGAACATGTTTAGAATCAAAACCAAATACATTCGCAAGGTGATTCCGAGATAAACCATTTGGTTAAACAAAAAATTATGGCTTGCCGCATAGTGCTTGCGGTAAAAAATCTTCATAGCATCGTATGCCCACCGCACTGAGCGGAATGCCACGGCTTTGGAAGAACCGTAGAGATAATGAGTGATCTCTGCCGCCGGATAATACATAACCTTGAAGCCGGCTTCTTTGGCGCGCCAGCACCAATCCAGGTCTTCACCATACATAAAGAATTCTTCGTCGAGCAGGCCGATCTTGTCGATGACTTCTTTCTTGATCATGAGGAAAGCCCCAACCACGGAATCAACTTCCATTTCTTCATCCACAGAAACATTGCGATAATTATAATTGCTAAATTTGGCCAAACCGAACAGCCGCAAAAAAGCGTTTGCGGGATTAGGAAATCTTCTTCTTGAGGCCTCATGCAAGCGGCCGTTTGGCAATAAAACTTTACAACCCATGATTCCCACATCTGGATGCGCATACATATATCTTACAGAAAGCTCCAAAGTATTACTTCGGACTTCTGTGTCGGTATTGAGGAGTAGGACCAGCTGACCTTGCGCTTGCTCGATCGCGACGTTATTGCCTTTGGAAAAACCCAAATTGGCGTTGTTTTCGAGCAACCTCACTTGAGGAAACTCGCTCCGGATCATTTCTATACTTCCGTCACTTGAGCCATTGTCAGAGACCAGAACTTCGAAAACGAAATTGGTCGAGCTTGCAAAAACGCTGGCCAGACATTTCCTGGTCAGATCCTTGGTGTTGTAGTTCACGATGATTATTGAGAGATCCATATTATTGCAAAATATATCGACGCTTGCATCTCATCTTGGGCCAGAGACGGAACATTTCCGGGATAACCCGGACTGTACTGATTTCGAAAATCAAAATATACCCAAGCATAGCGATCTCGCGCAAAATAAACAGGGGGTGAATCCACTTGCTATTCTTGAGGTACATAAAAATATGGTTTTTATAATTCAGCCGGCGATTGATCGTAGATAATTTTTTATGGTGCTGTACGTATTTAAATAAATGCAGATACCCTTTTTCCGCCGATCCCGCTGTGCGGCCATGATACCCAAGAGCCTGCGGGACATAGACGTTTTTATATTGGCAATGATTCAAGCGCCAAGATAAATCGACGTCTTCCCAATATGCCACAAAATCCTCGTCGAAATATTCACATTTGTATTGTTCGCAATACTTGATTTCCTCAAGGGCGGAGCGTCTATACATAGGTCCCGCCCCAGACACGGCGAAGACTTCACGGCTCTCATCGTATTGTCCCTTATCGACTTCGTGCTGGCCGCGGTCACGGGCTCGGCCGGATTTGCCCATCACGATCCCCGTGCTGTCGAGGATTGCGGTCTTAAGACCGAGATCAAAATTATATTGCCGTAATTTGCCGGTTGCCGCTCCGACACGTTTATCGGTAAAAGCCAGAACCATCTTTTCGATATAGCCCGGCTCAAGGACAAGATCCTGGTTGACGAGCTGGATAAACTCACCGCTAGCCTCACGGATAGCGAGGTTGTTGCCCTTGGCAAACCACAGATTCACGCCCGGGTCGATTATCTTTACCTGGCTGTAATTCTGTTCGATAAGTTCTTTGGATTTATCTTCGTTGCCATTGATGACGGCGATCACCTCTAGATGTCGGTAAGTTTGCGCGAAAATCGCATCAAACACCGGTTTGATATATTTTTTGCCGTTATAGATGACCAATATGACGCTGACTTTACCCTGCTCTTCTTGATACATACAAATGTGTTAGGAATAAAAAAGCCAAATCAAGATACATTTCCGCGCGTACTGTAAACGATAGATAGATAGTCATGACAATAAAGAAACAGGCATAAGCAAAGAGATTAATCGATAAATAGTTCGGGGCAGTCCGCCAGTAGCGCCAAACCAGGGAGATAAAACCAGCGGCCACAGCCGGAACGATTAGGAATGCCCAATTACCGAAATCCTGAACGAATGGAAAAAGGTATGTCCCGGTGTTCCACCATGAATAAAAAATCGCGCCGAGATCGAAGCTGGATTTATAATTATTCAGAAACGGCATAGCCTTGCCGAACAAATTGGTAAACGGATCAAGTGTGACGCGGCCGTGCTGGAGCGGATGGGTCTCGTAATACATCTGAGCATGGAGCAGTGCCTGCTGATTGAACGACACACCCACATAGATAGGTATAAAAAAAGAAGAACCTTTTGGCAAGTGGGAGGAATCGATCTGAGTAACTCCCGCTAAATAATTGCTGGGGCCATAGCTTTTATAATTGCGTATCAGCGGCACGGCCGAAAGCACGACCACAGAGACTATCAGAAAGAAAGGATAAAACCGTAGAGCTTGCCGTAAGCTGGGCTTGCGCATGATAAGATACAGGGCCATGATCCAGAGATCGATGAAAAAAATCTGTGTCCGCGATGCAAACATAGTCAGAGCCAATGTCCCCAGCAAGCAGATAAGTACTAGATCCCAGTGTTTTTTCCAAGAGGCAGTTTCTTTGAAGATCAAAAAAAACGCAAGCGGGATATAAAGCCGTGCAAACTGCGCGGCATAATTAATTAGTCCCGGCACTTGGGCATCGGCCTCAAACCGAAAAGCATCGCTGTCGGGAGCAAGGAGCGGAAAATTCCCAGCTTTGCGGTAAAACAGATATAAAGCCGCTAGGGAAATCGTGAATATGAAATAAATCACATAGCGCAGTCTGGCCAGGGAAATCTGCTCAGTAGTGAAAGTTTTAAAATGGAGCCACCAGGAATGCTGTTTCCACCAATTATCAAATAGAAAAAATGCCGATGTAAAGCTTGCAAGGGAAATCAACACTAGAAGCTTGAATTCAAACGGTAAGGCCAATTCCAGTGGTGAGAGATGGAGGCGTGGAATGCCAATCCCAAGCGACCAGGCGCTGAGCATCAGCCAGAGCGGATTATGGCTACGGCGGCGTGCAAAAAGGTAAAAGAAATAAATAGCGAATAAAATGAAAATAAAAAATAAAATCATAGTCTAGATCTTTGGTTCTGGTCTATTCCCTCCCCCTTGTGGGGAGGGCTAGGGAGGGGGTTAATACACAAAGTATTTTATCGAGCACACCTTCACGATTCTCTAAAACTTCATTGTTCCAAAACCTTAGAACAATAAAACCTTGTGATTGCAGCCATTTATCTCTGATCAAATCTAACTTATTATTCGCATGCTGTCCGCCATCAACTTCTATAACAAGTTTACGTTCAAAACAAACAAAATCGACCACGTATTTACCAATCAATGCTTGTCTTCTAAATTTTACTCCAAGGTTTTTGAGCCTTAGAGCGTACCAAAGATACTTCTCGGCATCTGTTAAATTATTTCTGAGCATCCGAACTAATCTCGTATTGTGTCTCATATTACACCCCCACCTAACCTCCCCCATCAAGGGGGAGGAATTAATCCCCAAGACTTTCTAATACTT
>JAIFWV010000018.1 GCA_019659055.1 Candidatus Doudnabacteria bacterium | reverse complement strand
GACTGCATTTAAGGCAATCGAACTTTTCCTAACCCAGATATCCGCATCAGCTTTATTCCGGAGATGAGTGTTATCGCTGAAGGCACTTGAATAGGTATTAATAAAGTCGTTATAAGAAGTAAGCTGCTTTATAGCCTGACTTAGAGAAGCGCAAAGCGGTGCAAAGTAAGGAGAAGATGTTGCAACTGATGAATTGATACAATTTGGAGCAGTCCCACCGTGATAACAAGAATCCAGGACTCGATCATCGTTATTATCAACCCCGTCCGGAATCCGATCACCGTCGACATCAATGTCATTTGGATTAATTATGCTACCGCCAGATTGGTATTGGTTTGAATACTCTGAAAGCACTCCACCAGAAGCGTTCAAATTTAATTTGTTGAATATAAAGTTACCTAAGAGGGAACCTATTTGTGAAGATAGCTTATAAGGATCAACATGAAGATTGTTCTCAAACAGAGTTCTTATACCTTCATTTGAAAATTCTTGAACAAAAGCTCCAGGATTCTCGATAGCCCCTATTACATCTGAAGCAGACACTTTTGGGAAGGATGAGCGAGAAGATTTATATCCATTCCCGGCGTCGGTTTCCTGTGTTGCGGCTTGTGAGGCAGCCGCCTTAATTTCCCCCAACTGTCCAGCCAATGCTATTTCAAGGAAATTCGGATTATTTAAATAATACCCATACACCCCTGCGTAATAATTCTCATCAGAAGTTCCGGCTGGAGGGCTTTTTACGAAATCCGGGTTCGTCCCCCCATTTTGAATATAATAATCAACTATCTTCTTTTTAAGTTGAGGGATAAGTGCCTTTCTTGGCGTGATACCCGTACCCGAGGCAACGGTTTGCCCTTGGACATAAGTCGCATCCAATAAGGTAAATATAGCCCGAAGATCAGGATCAGCTATTTTATTCCTTATGTAATCGGTAACATAATAATCCGTGAGCACCCGTGTATATAGAAGATAATTACGGATTTTATATTTATCCAAGAGTTGATTTGTAAAACGCATCAAATATTGGTTTGAGTAATTGATAGCGATGCGGTAGCCTGCAGCTATTCCAACATCTTTTGCTATGTCATAAACATTTCCAATAATCGTATCGAAATTGAAACCCCATGCTGATGCTTTTTTCTGCGGCAAAACCAAATACCCCGATAGAATAGCAACCAGCAGGACGACAGCAAATATTCTTTGTATGTGTGTTTTCATCATTGGCCAAGCTCCCTAGTGAGAAGGTCTTTCTCTGCTGCTAGCTTTCCTTGTATGACAAAAAATGCCTGAGCCTTATCATACCATTGCGGATCGTTTACATTACTCTCATCTGAACCCACAGCAACTTCACCCAGTAGTTCATAGAAACCGATCGTGTATTTATGGAAGGCTAAAAGCTTAACAGGTACACTCACGTTTTTAAGATCGCCCGCAAGGAGAGACGCCTGGGCTTTAATCGAATCAGATTTATCGCCGCCGCTTTGCATAGTAGAGATTATGTTTTGCATATCCGATTTGGAAAAAACTTTAGAAACCCTGTTCTGAACATCATCAAAATATTTTTTATAAGATTCGGGGTTGTTGTCATTTGTAATTTTTAACTCGAGACTAGAAGGAATCGGAAGATAAACCTTGCTCATATCTTGCGACTCAGCAACCATCTTCTTGATATCTTTGTCGAACAATAGTCCTTCTTCCAGTACCCCGTCGTCTGAGACAGCCTCCTCAAATGTGATACGACCTGGTTTGCTCGGATCAAAGTTATGGGCAACTAATTCCCCATCATTCATCTGGTCACCAACTGTGTAAGGATTGTATGGGTCAGTATGGTAATAAAATTCTTGAGCATTGTTTAGATGATCTCCATCCAAATCCTTTTCCGGCTTACAAAGCTCACTCGTGCAAACGCTATGTCCAAAATACTTTAGGTTCCACCAGTCAGGCATTTCTGAAGCGTAGACTGTTTCGATTCCGGCCTTAGGCAGGCTCTTATCTTTTTTGAATAAAACAAAAGCCGTCGTGCTGACAGCTAAAATTACAATCAATATCCCGCCGATCTTTAAAATAGAGACGTGCTTTTTCTCTTGCAAGAAGTTTATTCTACTTGTTGATTTTTGTCTGAATTTCATGACAACAGGGAAAATGCAGTTCTCTTCTAACTGCCTTTCGCTCTCGTTTTGCTAATGTTTTTAGTTTTTGTGTCTAGTGCCGTAATTAACCTATATATATTATAGCACAATTTCGAAAACTTTGCAAGAGCTTTTAGCCTTGACTTCGCGAAATGAGGTTGTATATCGAAATCCATTGAGGGATCGTCAACTCCTGAGGCCTGGCGCTGGTTGGGACACCTGCCTCTCCTAGTAATTTTTCCACACTGGCCTTAGACAATTTCAGGCCATTCTGGAGAGTGTTGTGCAGTTGTTTGCGTTTGCCGGCAAAGGCTATTTTGAGAATGCGGAAAAACAACTTCTCGTCTCGGATTTCGGGAAATTTATTTTTAGGCGTAATCACGACAATCGCCGAGTCAACTTTGGGCTTGGGCCAGAAGTTTTGCTTGAGGACATTGGTGGCAATTTCGACATCGGCCAAGATCTGGACTGAGATTCCCAAAATCGAAAGCGCACCGGGGCTTGCGGTCAGACGCTCCCCCACTTCTTTCTGGACCATGAGGACGATGCGACTCGGTTTGTTTTTGAGCGCCAATAAATTCTGAAGGAGATGGGAGGTAAGGTAATAAGGAATATTCGAAACAATCTTATAAGACTTTGGTAGACTTTCAAAATTAAATTTCAGGACGTCGCTTTCGATAATTTCAAGCCTGGGATCGGATTTAAAATAATTCTTGAGCACCGGGATGAAGGTCTTATCTTTTTCGATCGCGATAACCTTCTTGGCTTTCTCCACCAAGACTTGTGTGAGCACACCCAGACCGGGGCCAATTTCGACGATAGTATCTGTAGGCCTTATCTCAGCGGCGGTTATAATTTCGTTTATAACATCTTGTGAGATCAGAAAATTCTGACCCATATAATCTTTGGGCTTGAGGTGCAAACTATGCATGAGATTTTTGAGATGCTCAGGATCCGTAAGTATATTCATAGACTTCGATTAATTCCATAGGAATGGCTTTGAGTATACGCGACGGCAAGCTCATGTTGCGCACGCCGTAAGTTTTGCGCGAGAGCGCGTGCACCAAATATAAATTTTTCCGCGCGCGGGTAACACCGACATAAGCCAGGCGGACTTCCTCAGAGATATCTTTGGACTCGAGCATGGAGCGTGAGTGTGGCAAGATCCCCTCCTCAAGACCGATGAGAAACACTGTGTCGAATTCCAAACCCTTGGCTTGGTGCAAAGTCATGAGCGTGACTTTTTGACTCGTGGGATCGATCTCATCGGCAGTAGTCATGAGCGTGACTTCTTCCAAAAATTTGTTCAACCCTTCTTTCCACGGCTCACCGCGGTAAATACCAGCGACGTTAAAAAGCTCCTGCACGTTTTCGAATCGGCTCTCGCCTTCCTCCGAGCCGTCGCGCAAAAAAGTCTCGTAGCCGGTGAGCTTGATAATGTTGCGGAGGATGTCCAAAATATTTGCTTCACGTTCATCGAGATTACGAATCGTATCCAAGATCTCAAAAAAACTTTTGATCGCCGGTTTCGAATTCATAACCTGTGCAATCGAATCCTCATCCCGGACAATCAACGCTTCCTTGAGCATATCAAACGCCTTGGGGCCGATCCCGCGCGGTGGCGTGTTTATCACCCGCTTCAGCGACACCAAGTCGTTGGGGTTCACCAACAATTTGAGATAAGCCAAAACATCCTTGATTTCGCGGCGTTCGTAAAATTTGAGTCCGCCCACGATTTGGTATGGGATCGAAGCCTCGATCAGCATTTCTTCTATGACCCGCGATTGGGCATGCATACGGTAGAGCACCGCAATGTTGTTGAGTCCTTCGCGGTTTTTGAGTTTGGGCACAATCCGCGATTGGCTGGCGCGCATGACGCGGCTGAGGATACTATCGTCCTCTTCATTTATATACTCCAGTTCTCCTTTGGCTTTGCCGCCGTCTTGAAGCTCGACAATAGTTTTGGCTACAAACCACGACTCGGCCAATTCGTCATCGGCGCGGTAGAGTACGGGTTTTTTGCCTTCGACGTTGTCCGTCCAAAGTTTCTTCTTATGCTGGCGCGGTGAAAGTTCGATAACCTTTTCTGCTATCGAAAGTATATGCGAGGTTGAGCGGTAGTTCTGCTCGAGTCTTATGATTTTGGTGTCGGGATAATCTTTTTCGAAATCAAGGATATTCTGTAAATCAGCGCCGCGGAATCCGTAGATCGCTTGGGCGTCATCGCCGACGACAAATAAATTTTTGTGGCCGGCTGCCAAAAGCTTGGTCATCTCGTACTGCGCAGTGTTGGTGTCCTGGTATTCGTCCACCAAAATATACTGCCACGTCTTTTGGTATTTTTCCAAAACTTCCGGATGACGGCGGAACAATTTCACCGGCAGGCTGATCAGATCGCCGAAATCGACAGCGTTATTTTTCCTCAGCTCAACTTCGTACTTTGTAAAAATCTCCTGTGCCATGCGGTTGAATTGCTTATCCCCGACTTCGATGTCTTCGGGCTCTTGCAGATTATTTTTGGCGCGATCAATGATATGAGCAAACAGCGAGGGCTTAAATTTGGTCGGATCGATCCGCTCCTGGAGCAATATTTCTTTGATCAGACTTTCCTGATCGTCGCTGTCGTAAATTACGAAGTTCCGATCAAGCTCCGCCGCTTGGGCTTCCCAACGCAAGATGCGCGATCCGATCGAATGGAAAGTTCCCATGATCGGCATGGCCACACCTTTCTTACCTAGCAATTTGCTGATGCGCTCTTTCATTTCTCCGGCAGCTTTGTTTGTAAATGTTACGGCCAAAATATTTTCCGGATGAAAACCCATTTTTTTTATAAGATAGACTATGCGCAATGTCAGAGCCCTGGTTTTTCCGGAACCAGCCCCCGCCAAAATCAAAACAGGCCCGAGACCTGAGGTCACGGCTTCAAGTTGTGCGTCATTTAATCCCTGATTTTTATCCATAGTGAATGCATTATAACTAAATTCGAAATACTAAGCACGAATTTCGAAACAATATCAAAATTCAAAGCAAAAATATCGAAAACCTTTCGAATTTCGATATTCGATTTTCGGGCTTATCTCATTTGTGGATATTTAATCCAAAAATCGCCTGTAAAGAGCGCTCTTTTTCGGACTTATGTACAGCATGCAGTTCTTAAGGTGTTGACCTGAAAACCGCAATCTGGTAAGATATGCAAGTTAAACATTCGTATTAAATCCAAGTAGTAGCCCGTAGACTAGTAACCCATTAATAGTCTACAAACGGTTACAAATTGGTTTTATGAGGAATATATACAAATTTATCAACCCAAACCGTCGAGGACAGACAGAGAAGGCGGTTTTTCTATTTTGAAGCTTTTGAGAAAGTTTAAGTCCTCTCTCGAAGCCAACAGCAAGTTCACGATCCATCCGTTTCGATCGCTTCATTCCAAACACTTACTGCCGCTGTCTCCTACAGATTATATAGCGCGGTTTGGTTTGGAACTGGTCGTGGTGGCGATTGCCATCTTTGCCGTCTGTACAAATATCACTCTTGCGGCTCATACAAATGCCGACCAGACCAAAGACCAGAGCGTTGTTTTTTCGTACTTATCGCAAAATCCCAAACTCAACAAACCATTGATTGCTGCAAACGAGACTTCGACAATTGTCGCTCAGTCTGATCAATGGATTTCTACGGCCCAAGCGTCATCGAACGCTGTGGTCCTGACATCTTCCGCTTATTCCAAATCCGACGCCTCTCCGACCACCATCCAGGACAACGTCATCGTCAAGACCAATCCGGCCGATACCAGCAACCTCCGCCACGGCAAAACAAGCTACGAAGTCCAGTCGGGCGATAATCTCGTTTCGATTGCCTCAAGCTTTGGAATTTCTCCAGCCACTATCATCAAAGAAAACAATCTTATTCAAGGTGCCGCGATCAAGCCGGGACAAGACCTGACCATTCTCCCCGTCGATGGCATCAGTTACACTCTCAAAAGCGGCGACAGTCTCGAGGCCATCGCAAACAAGTACAAAGTCAGTCTCGACGATCTACTCGATATCAATGACCTTGAACTTGAATCCGATGCCCAGATCGGCGACATCATAGTCATCCCAACTCAGGTTACACTGCCAGCTCCAACTGCTCCTAAGAAATTTATTACCACCAATACCAACCAGGTCAAACTAACCCAAGCCACTGCTCCGGCAAATCTCGGCGCTGGCAGTCTGGTCTTTATATGGCCAACTAGCACACGCAGTATTACGCAAGGGTTCTCATCCCGCCATTCTGGAATTGATATCTCGGACAGTAAGAAAGAAGCAATCTATGCCTCTGAATCAGGATTCGTGGAAATTTCCGGGTTTCAAAGCAATGGTTACGGTAATACCATCGTCATCAACCATGGCAACGGGTTTAAGACTCGCTACGGCCACGCCTCTGAGCTCTATGTGAAGGCTGGCGAATATGTAGAGAAAGGTCAGACTATCGCTAAACAAGGCAATACCGGTCGTGTCCGCGGTGTCACCGGGATCCACCTCCACTTCGAAATCACCAAAAACGGCGTTCATGTAAACCCGCTGAACTACGTAAGACCTTAAACCAGGTAGTAGTTAGTAGGTTGTAGTTAGTAGATTTAAAAAACCCAGGTATATACCTGGGTTTTGTTTTACTATCACCTACTAACTACAACCTTTATTGCACCGTACTCTCTACCGACTGGAATTGATCGTCGCTTAAGTCAGAGCTCGTGAACTGACTTGGGGTTTGGGGTGTAAGTTTGGCGCTGGTAAAACTATCGGTACCTGAGGCTTGGATGTCTGTGAGGAATCGTATGACTTGCCCCTGGTCTGAGGCGCTCGGCGTGACAGTAAGGTTAAAGGTAACCTTCGTAGCTGGTGTGAGTTTGCCGGAAAACGCCGGGACGAGGGGTACTTCCCAGCGGATCAACCCGGAGTCCGGATCAAAATGCAGTCTTGATTTTTCGGATTCTGGAACCACGACTCCGGTCCAAGCGGAGCTGGGCAGAGGCAAAGCGGCCGTGACCAGCGCGTCAGTAATATCGTTACTGCCATTGCTGAGCAAGAAAGTGATTGCAAACGTGCTCGACTTCCCTACCTGCATGGGTTGTGCTCCCGAAATATAATCGCCGACAACATCGAATACCAATCGGCTGGTGAGTTTGAGTTCTATGTCCGAAGCCTGAATGGGCGTGGTAATTTCCGCTGAGGTGATAGTCACTGAATTTTTGATGAGTTGATTTTTTAAAGTCGCGGGCAAGGACTGCTTCAGCGGCAACGAAAACTGGACCTGGCCTTTTTGGCCCGGAGTCAAAAGTGATAGATTGCGATTGGTCGCGGCTTTCCAGATAACAGTCGAGCCTGCAATGATAGCATCCGAGACAGAAATCTTGGAAGTGTCAACCAAGTTCGAGGCAAAAGTATCCGTGATGACAAGGTTGGTCAGGCCGACACTGCTGGTATTCTCGTACTTGATGGTGAATTGAACACTGTCACCAAGGTTGACCATTTCTCCCGGCGATGATTCCTGATCTAGGGATAGCGGCGCGTTCTTCAAATGGAAAGTGGCGGTCGAAATTATTTGTGCGGCAAAAGTCCCGTTTATGGTTTGCCCGAGCATTCCCGTAATCAACTGCTCGTCGAGGTTCTCACCCAAGAAGGTGCCTTTGATATCGATATGGCCGGAGTTGCCATTAGCAAGCTTGCCAATCTGCCAAAAATTATTATTTTTAGTAGGCGGCACTGAGGCCAAAGCAAATTTAAAATTTTCGGGATAAACCAGACTGAGTGCGAGATTGTCATAATCAGCACCAGAGACGTTGGAATAATTTACAGTAAACGTACTGTCCTGGCCGATCGGAACTTCTGCCGGGCCGGATATTTCCAAGGTCAACTTCGGCGCTTGGATAGTCGTATGAAATGTCTGATCAACCTCGAAGGTTGAATTAAAATTGGATAGTTTATAATGCAGTTTGGCAAGAATGGGTTTGTCTTCGCCAGTAGAACCGGAGAGTTTGCCCCGGATCGTAACCTGGCCCTCCTTCCCCTCTTTGACCATAGGCAGATCGAAACTTTGACCCGAGGCCAACTTGGCTGTAGGGGTGGATGATTTAAACTGAAAGTTACTTGGATAAATGAGATCCAAATGGACATTGAGCAGGTCGGCATTCTCACCATTATGATAAGTGATCGTGTATTGAGCCTCTGATCCTGCCGCCAAAGTTTCCGGCCCTTTGATTATGAGGCCGACTTGCTTACTTGATGGTGTGATACCAGAATTTCCTCCGAGCAGATAATACAAACCCACGCCCAAAATAATCAGCACCACGATCCCGAGCGGACCGACAATTTTGTAATTTTTATACCACGGCTTAAGTGCTTGCGGCTGAACTAAGTCGTGAGGGAGTTCGGAAAACGATTGAGGGTCTAAGATTTGATCGTCCATTGTATTATTCTGCTTTCCCCTCTCCCTCTGGGAGAGGGTGGCGCTGGCGCCGGGAGAGGGCTCATATATTTATATAACTTGGGTTAAGAAGGCTTTTGATTTCAATTCCCGCTCCAGCACAAATTCGAGCAGTTGATTGATAGTCTGCTTTAGTTTATACGCAAGATTGGGGGCAATTGTAACACCGCGGATGTCTTTGAGATCAGCCTGGCGCAAAGATTTAAGAGTTTCAAACAGTTCCGGTGAAATTTGGAAGCTATTTTGAGCGTATTCCGTACCAAAACCCAAATGGTCGAGCAGTTTGAGTACAAAAGAATGTAAAGCGACATCGATGATTTCGAGGTTGTCTTCGTGGTCTAGGACATTCAAAAAATCCAAAAAACATTCCAGAGCAGGAGTATTGGGATGTTCGTCGGCCGTGGTTTTGAGCATCAGCTCCGTGACATAAAAAGCCGGGGCCATTTTGGCGAGATTACTGCGGATACCTTTAAAATTTCTCACCGTCCCCGCGGAAATGATCGTCGGCCACCGCCCGGTCACTTCGAAATTGACCAAAGATAAATCTTGCAGGGATCCGGCGAGCTTGCTTTTGGGCAAGCGCAAGCCGCGCGCCAAGACGCGCATTTTGCCAAATTCATAAGACCAAATGGTTACGATTTGGTCGGTCTCTTTATAATTTGTTTTTTTGAGCACAATCCCCTGTGCTTTGTTGTACTTCATAGTAGTAAAGAGTAATTAGTAAATGTAATAAGTCTAATTACTATTTACTAATTGCTAATTGCTGAGCTTTATGTTTATCTTTTTGCCTTCAATCTCCAAGCTTTCGCCTCCCGAGCCTTGATTAACCTCATTTACATAAGTTTTTTTGATATCAAGCAGTGCCAAGGCTTCGACTAGTTCGCCATCATCTGTATCATAAGTCAAATTTACTAGTTCGCCAACCTTAAAGCCGTTCTTTTTGCGCATGTCCTGCACTGCACGCGTTAGTTCCGCGGCCAAACCCTCTTTTCTGAGCTCCGGAGTGATCTGGGTATCGAACTCAACTTTGAATTCTTCCGATTGATTATAGTTTACGGCCTTGACGTTGAGTTCTTGTGACAGAATTGCTTCCAAAGTTTCCGGCAATTGTGTTTTACCAAAATAAGCCACAGACGCCAAAGGCTGTCGGAGTTTGATGCCTGCGGTCTTGCGCACACTGTGGCCCGACTCGACTATCTGCCGAACCTGCTCCATCTGCCCCAGGAGATCTTTCTCGGTATCGGACAGCTCCTCTGCCGTGGGCCATGAGGCCAAGTGCACTGATTCTGGATCCTCGTCTTGCCTGAGTACCTGCCACATATTTTCGGCCAAGAACGGTGTAAACGGCGCCAGCAACTTGCTCAAGTCTTTGAGCGTGCTATAGAGAGTCTCGTACACCGCCGGGCCCTTGCGGTCGCGGCTGCGGCGCACATACCAAGTCGAGAACTCGTTGATAAAGGTTTCAATTGTCCGGCTGGCACGGAAAACATTGAACTCATCGAGATTCTTTGTTATATCCAAAATCAGTTGTTTGGTTTTCACATGCATCCAAAAATCCAAAATATTTTTTTCTTCCTGTGACTGGCCTGGTTCCCAATTATCAAAACTAGCATAGGTAGTAAAGAAGCTTAAAACATTCCACAGCGTCAGGAAATTTTTACGGACCGCTTGCTCGACATCCCGGACCGTAAACAATTTTGAATCTCCGGGCTGGTTGACTGAGTACATATACCAACGCAAGCCATCGACGCCGTGAGTGTCAATGACTCCCCACGGATCCACGACATTACCTTTGGACTTACTCATCTTCTGCCCTTTTTCGTCGAGCAGATGCCCCAGGTTGATAACATTTTTGTAAGCCGGCCCGCGGTCAAGCATAGTCGAAATGGCGAGCAAGGTATAAAACCAGCCGCGAGTTTGGTCGATAGCCTCCGAAATAAAGTCGGCCGGAAATTGCCCCTGATCACCGTCTAGCATGTCTTTGTTTTCAAATGGATAATGCCATTGGGCATACGGCATAGCTCCGGAATCAAACCAGACATCCATAACTACCGGAATTCGTTTGGCATCTTGGCCGCACTTTTCGCATTTCAAAACGACGTCATCGATGTAAGGACGATGCAAATCTTCAATCCCGACATTCATTTCAAAAGGTTTGGCATATAGAGGGTACTCGGTGTCAGCTCCGAATTTCTTCATGAGCACCCAGATCGGGTCGCCATGCGAGACGATCAAAATCTTCTTGTTCTCATACTTATGACTGAGCTCGGACACAATGTCGGCCATCCGGTCTTGCACTTGCTGGTTGGTCTCCCCACCTTTGGCGGCCTTGGTCCAACGTTCTTCGAAGGAATAGGCTTTCCAATACTCCTCGTACGGCCGGCCCTTGAATTCTCCAACATTAACTTCGCGGAGGCGCTCATCAAAGATGACCTCAAGTCCCAAGGCTTGGGCATAAATTTCTGCTGTTTGCTTATCCCGGGTAATGTCTGAAGCATAAATAATATCAATCCCAAGCTGGTTCAAATTACCAGCAGCTTCTGCTACTTGCTTTTTTCCCAGCTCAGTCAAATTATAATGCTCAGTGTCCGGCCAGCAATCCGAAATCCCCAGGACATTATTTTCGGCTTGGCCGTGGCGGCTGAAGTAAAAAGTGTTGGTTGTAAGGCTCAGTTCTCGGATCGAACCAACCATTTGGAAATTCTTGCAATCGGTGCATTGCCAAATCGGCAACGGCGTGCCCCAATAACGCTCGCGTGAGATAGCCCAATCCTTGACGTCCTTGAGCCATTCGCCGAATCGGCCGTGCTTGATATAATCCGGGACCCAATTGATCTGTTCGTTGTTTGAAAGCAGCTGTTCGCGCAAGGAATTCATTTTTATAAACCAAGAATCTCGGGCGTAATACAAAAGCGGAGTGTTACAGCGCCAGCAGTGCGGATACTCATGCTCGTATTGCTCGGTCGCGACAAAGTATCCCTTATCTTTGAGATGTTCAAAGATCTTGTTCTCAGTTTTCTTATCTTTGACGTACATCTCGCCGACATCCGGAATTGAAGGAATAAAATGCCCGGCGTCATCGACGGTATGAAATTTAGGCAAGCCGATCTGCTCGCCCAGCTGATAGTCCTCTTCGCCGTACATGACCGCGGTATGGACCACGCCTGTACCGTCGGTTGTAGTCACAAAGTCGGCCGGATAGATTTTATAGGACTTATCGGATTTTAATTCAGCCACATCAAACAGCGGCTCGTATTCCAAGCCCACAAGCTCTGATCCTTTCATGGTAGAGATTGCTTCGTCACCTATGTCTTGCTCCGGTAGGGCTCCTCGCAAAGACGATAATCGTTCTTTAGCCAAAATCCAAAACTCGTTTCCTGCTTTGATTTTTACATAATCAATGTCTTGGCCCACGGCCAAAGCGACATTGCCAGGCAATGTCCAAGGCGTAGTAGTCCAGGAAAGGATATGGGTATCCGGTTGTTGTTTGAGTCGGAACTTCACGAAGACTGAAGTATCTTGGACCGTCTTATATCCTTGTGCGACCTCGTGAGAGGAAAGCGCTGTCCCGCATCGCGGGCAGTACGGGACGACTTTGTGTCCGAGATAAACCAAGTCCTTATCCCAGGCTTGTTTTAAGATCCACCAGACGGATTCGATGTAAGTATTCTGATAGGTAATGTAAGGATTCTGCATATCCACCCAAAATCCCATGCGGCGGGTCAGCTTCTCCCATTCTTCTTTGTATTCCCAAACTGATTCTTTGCACAATCGGTTGAATTCGATTATAGACTCGCGGATCGTAGGTTTAATCGATTCGATTTGCTTTTTACCGGAAATCCCCAGCGCTTTCTCTACCTGCAATTCGACTGGCAGACCATGGGTGTCCCAACCGGCTTTGCGGGTAACCCTGCGGCCGCGCATGGTCTGGTAGCGCGGGATCAAATCTTTGAATGCCCGGGCTTCCACGTGGTGGATGGCTGGTTTGGCATTGGCTGTAGGCGGCCCTTCAAAAAATACAAACGGCTTACCTTCAGCAGTCTTTTGTAAAGATTTATCAAAAATTTTGTTGTCGTCCCAAAATTTAAGGACATCCTCTTCCATTTGAGGAAAGTCTGCTTTCGGATCGACTGGTTTGAATTTGCTCATAATTTATAAAAAGAAAAAAGCCTTCATCTTGGGTTCCCAATCGCGGGAGGTACCAACCCAATTTGGCTCTTAATTAACTTAATTTACGGATAAGCTCCGGGCAGGTCTACTTAATTCTTCTGCCAGCTTAACACCTGGTTGATGGCCAGTATTGCTTTCTATGATTATACCAAATCTGGGCCAAAAATGCCATTTTGAACACCCGACACCCCGTCCCGGGTGTTCGTTACATTTCGTCTAAGGCTTCGATGCCAAGCAAATTTAAGCCTTGAGCGAGAGTGTCCCGGAGGCGGGTAATGAGTTTGAGCCGGAAAAACTTGAGCTTCTCATCGGACTCCTTCATGACTGGGCTTTCGTGGTAGAACTTATTGATAAGTCCGGAAAATTCGAAGAGATAATTTGCCAAAAGGTTTGGCAAATAGCCCCGCAGGACTTCAGCCACGACGTCGTTAAAGCCGAGGCACTTGATTATGAGTTCCCGCTCAGTGCCAGAGATAACTACATCCTCAAGCGTGTGACTGCCCTGCACATTGACCTTATTGAGAATCCCAGACAGTCGCGCGTGGGCATATAGCAGATACGGCCCCGAGTTGCCGTCGAAATCCAAAGCCTGATCCCAGTTAAATTCGATGTCGGAATTGCGATTATGGGACAGTATGAAGTATTTGATTGCGCCGATGGAAACGGTTCTGATGACCTTGTCCTTATCGGCCAGCGCCGGATTTTTTTCTTTGATGATTTTTGCGACTCGCTTGCGGGCTTCATTCAGGACGTCTTCGGCTAAGACCATATTTCCTTTGCGGCTGGACAGAGCCTCGCCCTTAAAGCTTATAAAACCGTATGCGATATGAAGACCTTCGTCGTCTTCCATTTCGCCCATGAGCTTGAGGATTGCAAACAGCTGATGATAATGATGTGCCTGGCGATTATCCACGACATAGAGATGCTTTCGGAAACCTTGTTTTTTGACATAAATAAATGTCGCCAAGTCGCGGAGGAGATACGTGGTACCGCCGTCGGATTTGACGATAACTGCAACTCCCAAATTCTGATCCTCGAGATTGACTATCTGAGCCCCCTGCGACTCGGTCAAAATCCCCTTACTTTTGAGCGCATCCAAAACTCCAGGCATTTTGTCCTCATAAAAACTTTCCGGCCAATCATGTTCGAATTTGGAAATATCCAAAAGGTCATGGATTTTGGAAAATTTTTCCTTGCTCCAATCCACAAATTGTTTCCAAAGTTTCCGATTCTCCGGATCCCCTTGCTCGAGTTTTACAAACTCCTGCTTACCCTGCTCTTTGAGGTCCGGGTTGGTTTCGATTTCTTGGTTGAGGCGGACGTAAAGCTTGTTGAGTTCCGTGATCGGGTCTCGGGCTACGACTTCCGGGTCGCCGTACATGCGATAAGCCAAAATCAGAATCCCAAATTGCGTGCCCCAGTCTCCCAAGTGAGTGTCTGATTCCACATCTTTGCCCATGTACAAATGTATGCGCTTGAGCGAGTCTCCGATAATGGCGTTTTGCATGTGGCCAATGTGCAGAGGTTTGGCGATATTGGGCTGAAAATATTCCAGCAGGATTTTCCCTTCCGTATGGAGGCGCTTTTGCTCAGCCGCTTTCTCCAGTTCCTTGAGCAGTTCTGTACTTTTCAGCTCGAGATTGATAAATCCCGGGCCGGCAATCTTCACGGATGAAAAGGATTTCTGATCGAGTTTCCCGACAATGTCTTTGGCAATGTCCAAAGGCTTGCGGCCCGCATCTTTGCTCAAAACCAAGGCGATATTTGTGGCGAAATCACCCATCGAAGCATCGGGATTCGTGAGAGTAATTTTGGCTTTCTGGGTATCGGAAATCTGCATATTTGCATCCGCAACAGCCTGGTAGAGTTTTTTGAGTATTTCATCCTTCATAAGCATAATTATATCTGATAGAATGGCGAGGGGGAAGAGCGAAGGGAGAAGGGAAAAATTACAGCCCATGATGTTTAAAGACCTGATTGTTTGGCAAAAATCTATTGAACTTGCCAAGATTGTTTACAAAATCACAGCAGAATTCCCAAAATCAGAAACTTACGGCTTGGCTAGTCAAATGCAAAGGTCTGCCGTCAGTATTCCCTCCAATATAGCTGAGGGTCACAGCCGCAATAATCGTAAAGAGTATTTACAATTTTTAGGCATAACATTTGGTTCCTGCTCTGAGTTGGAGACTCAGATTATTATCGCGAAAGCCGTTTACCCTAATATTGATTATTCTTCGGCGGAATCGCTTTTACTAGAAATTCAAAAAATGATTGCAACAATTATTCATTCCCTTAAGTAGTTCTCTTTGGTTGCCCTTCACCCTCTGGTTTCCCTTCCCCTATGCCAACCCTTGCCTCGAATCGCAAAGCCTTTCATTCCTACTCAATCGAAGACACGTTTGAGGCCGGGTTAGTGTTGTCCGGCCATGAGGTCAAAAGCATGCGCAATGGTGAGGTCAGCCTCAATGGCGCGTATGTTTCTATCCGTAATGGCGAGGCCTATCTCAAAAACGCTTACATCGGCAAATACAAGCAGGCGGCAAACCTGGAGGGCCACGACGAAAACCGCGACCGTAAACTTCTGCTTCACAAAAACGAAATCCTCAAACTCGTTTCCCGCCTCCACGAAAAAGGCACCACGCTGGTGCCGCTTGAGATCTACACTTCCAGACGATTGATCAAACTCAAATTTGCGCTCGCCTCCGGCAAGAAGCAATTCGATAAGCGCGCAACTATAAAAAAGAAAGAGACAAAAAGAACTCTCGACAGAATAATAAGAAATAGAATATAAGTGAAATGTCCGCCGGAGGCGGATCCGCCTCCGGCGGAAAACAAAAAGGCGGCCCAATCGAGCCATCCTTAAAAGAGTTCAAATGGTGGAGCAAGACTGATCAGGCGGCAAACTGCTTTGGCTTTAGTTAGCCAAATTTACAAAGCTCT
>JAIFWV010000017.1 GCA_019659055.1 Candidatus Doudnabacteria bacterium | reverse complement strand
GAGACGATACCAGAAACGGCGATTACGTCGAGCGCGCCACTCAATAGAGATCAAAAAAAGACCCGCAAGGGTCTTTTTTGTATTAGATGAGATTATTGCACGATGACTTTTCCGCCTAAAGATGGATTGAGGTGGTCATGGTAAGCCCAGGTCCCGACCTTGGTGAAGGTGTAAGAATAAGAACCGCCGGCGGGGATCGCCTTGAGGGCGTCAAACCCCGGAAGGTCGGTGTGTGTGGGGTGCGGATTGGAAGCTGGCCAGTGGCCCTTGCTGTCGTTGTTTTGGAAGATGACCTTGGTGCCAGTCTTGACCGTGATCGGACTCGGAGAATAGCCGCCGGAACTGATGGTGATAATTACCGGGCTTGGAGTCGGGGTAGGAGCCGGCGTCGGATTTGGACTTGGCAGCGGTGAATCCGAAGGCGACGGTGTGGGCGCAGGCGACGGAGTGACGACCGGAGTGGGGGTTGGATTTTGGGTGACTGTATCTGTGTCCTGAGTACTGCTGGTATCAGTACTAGAAGTTTTGTTGCAGGCCGCGGCGATTAAAACCACAGCCAAAGCTAGGAAGAAGACTTTCGATTTCATGGTTATTCCTTAGATTAATTGTGTATAAAGAAATACTAAGCGATAGATCTTCCACCGTCAATGTACAAAATTTGCCCAGTGGTAAAATCTGAATCCATGAGGAACATGACCGCTTTGGCGATCTCCTCTCCACCGCCCCACCGCGCCAAAGGCGTATTGGCCAAAACTTCTTTGTCATCCGCCTCTGACAAATCTGGCGGCCGGATAATTGGGCCTGGAGCAACTGCGTTCACTGAAATTTTTGGGGCGAGTTCTTTGGCCAGGGACTTGGTGAGACCTTCGATCGCGGCCTTGGCCGAGTTGTAAGGCAGATAATATTTGTAAGGCTGGGTGGTTACCGACCAGTCCGAGATCAATACGATCTTTCCCTCGGTATTGCTTCGCAACATTTCATCGGCTGTGTATTTCGAGACTAAGAAAGCGCTTTTGGCAATGGCATCGAGACTGCTATCCCAAGTTTCTGGCGAAAGTTTTTCCCAAGGTACGCGCTCATATGTTGAGGCCATATGCACCAAACCCTCGACGGATCCAAACTTCTGCTTGGTTTGGCTGACCAAAGATTCAGCTTGTTTGTAATCCGACAAGTCGGCTTGCACGTACAAAATATTTTCCCCGCCAAAATCAGGCTTAGCAGTTTTGTAGCTTACCGTGAGGTTTGCTCCTGCGGCAATTAGTCTCTCCACAACAAACTTGCCGATTCTCGCCGCCCCCGTAACAATGATTGTCTTATTTTTTAAATCCATAGAATAAATTTGGTCCTGGTTTTTTAGCTTCCCAGCTTCCTAGATTCCTAGCTTCTTGTTCTTATCCATGATCCATCTCTAAATACTTTTCCGCATCGATAGCCGCCATGCAACCCATGCCAGCGGCGGTTACAGCTTGCCGGTAGCGGAAGTCGCGGACATCTCCGGCCACAAACACGCCCGGAATATTGGTGCGGGTCTGTTCGTGCGGGACAATATAGCTTTTTTCGTCCAGTTCCACCTGACCTTTGAGCATTTCGGTATTGGGCTTATGGCCGATGGCGATAAAGGCGCCTTCAATCGGCAACTCCTTGATCTCGCCCGAGACCGTGTCTCTAACTTTCACAGCAGAAAGCCTGTTGTCCCCCAAAAATTCTTCCACAACCTTATTGGTTTGGAATTCAATCTTAGAATTAGATTGGGCGCGCTCAAACATAATCCTAGATGCCCGAAAATTCTCCGAGCGGTTGAGGATAGTCACCTTCTTGGCAAATTTAGTGAGGTAAGTGGCTTCTTCCATAGCGCTGTCACCCCCGCCGACGACGATAATTTCTTTATCCTTAAAGAAAAATCCATCGCAAGTGGCACAAGACGAGACCCCTTTGCCTCGGAATTTCTCTTCGCTCGGAATCCCAAGCCACATGGTCGAAGCACCGGTAGTAATGATTACTGATTCGGCTTTATATTCGTGATCGCCGGTAGACAGCGTAAACGGTTTCTGACTAAAATCAACTTTAACAACATCTTCGTAAACGAGCTGTGCCCCGAACCGCTCGGCTTGCTTGATAAATGACTGCATCAAATCCGGCCCCTGGATACCATCCGGGAACCCGGGGAAATTTTCGACTTCAGTGGTGAGCATCAGCTGGCCGCCAAAGGTCAGCCCGGCCAAAACCAAAGGCTTGAGGCCGGCTCGCGCCGCGTAGATTCCAGCCGTAAGGCCAGCGGGGCCAGAGCCAATGATTATAAGCTTGTGAGTATCCATAGTTGTAATGGTTATTAGTTATTAGGCATAGCCGCGAGTGTAGGTTAAAGTTGTAGGTTTCTGGTTTGACCCAAAACCGAAACCGAAAAACCTCACTCGCCGCTCCGCCCAACAACTATTTTACTCTTTTAATCTGTGTCCAATCAGAGGTTAATCCAAAACGTCCTTCCAAACGGGCCAGATAATCGTAGCAGGCCAAAGCGGCGGTAGCGGCTTCCCCGGCGGAAATCGCCGCCTGCTTATAATGCCGATTGGTCACATCACCGGCGGCAAATATCCCTGGCATATTTGTAGATTGATCCGCTCCGACCACAATCTGCGACTGGTCATCTAATTGTACCAGATCTTTCACAAAGTCGGCATTGACCACATACCCGAGCTCTACAAACAGTCCGTGAATAGGCAAATCCCTCTGCTGGCCAGTGGCGAGGTCGTGGAGCTTAAGCTTTTCCAATTGGGTCGTCCCAACCACTTCTTGGATTTGAATAAATGGAACGAGCTCGACATTGGTCTTTCTGGAAATAGCCTTTACTAGCCCGGGATGGCCCTGAAGTCTATCGGTTTTGGACAAGGCATAGACTTTTTTGGAGTATTTACTGCAGAGCAAAATCGCATCAAGACTCACATCTCCCACTCCGGCCACGGCTACAGTTTTTCCTTTGTACAGCGGCGCATCGCAAGTGGCACAAAAACTCACCCCGCGGCCCTTGAGCTCATCCTCACCCGGCACGCCGAGGTCGCGCGGAGTCTTGCCGAAAGCGAGGATTACCGTTTTGGATTTGTACTGACTCCCGTAAGCTGTCACCACAAACCCGGTTTCGGTAGATTTGATGCGGGTAACTTCCGCCTCGAGGTATTCGCTTCCCCACTTCTCAGCTTGAGAGCGAATCGAAGACACTAATTCGTAGCCACCCACTGCTGGTAATCCCGGAAAGTTCTCAATCGTATCGGTGTAGTTGGCTTGGCCGCCAATATCTTTGCCGATGACCAAAACCTTAAGCCCGCGCCGGCCCGTAAATAGGGCTGCGGTAAAAGCCGCTACGCCGCCGCCGACGATTATGACATCATACATAAATTATTTCCTGTTTTTAGCAATGAGCACGGTATTTTCTAAGAGCTTGGCCACCGTAATTGGCCCGACTCCGCCCGGAGTCGGAGTTACGAGAGCGGCTTTTTTTGAGACCGGCCCAAAATCAATATCGCCATACATTTTGCCGGCCTTAAATGAAACTCCCGCATCTATGACGACTGCTCCTTGTTTGATCATACTGGCTTTGATCAGCTGGTACCTGCCCACTCCCGTAATGAGAATATCTGCGTCGCGGGTAATTTTACCTAAGTTTTGAGTTTCCTTGTTGCAGGTCGTGAGGGTTACCGGCATGTGGATGAGAATATTAGTGAGTGGCTTGCCGATAAGGTCACCCTGGCCGACCAAGACGACGTGCTTACCTTTGAGATTGATCTTGTGGTACTTGAGAATTTCTAATACCGCGCCTGGTGAGGGTGGAACCAAATTATTGTCATGAATCACAAGCTTGCCCAGCGAGACCCAGGACAGACAATCAACATCGATATCGGGATTGAGTTCGTTGAGAACCTTTTTTTTGTCGAACTTGGCCGGCAAAGGCAGTTGGACTATGATCCCATCAAGCGCTTGGTTCTGTATGCCTCGGATTTTACTGATCAGCTGTTCCTGCGAAATCCCAGCTGGAAATTTGTACAACAAGAACTTAATGCCGACGCTTAGGGCCGCGGCTTGTTTGTGCTTCACATAAACCTCGGAAGGTTTATCCTCCCCAACCAAAACCACAGCCAAGACTGGCTTGCGCTTCATTCCGGAAACCTGGCGCCTAAGCCTTGCGAGGATGCTATTTGCTATGCTTTTACCGTCAACTATTTTCATAAGGTGTAGATATCTTAGCATTTAATCTCGTCGCTCTCAACAAAAGCGGGAATTTATGCTATGGTAACAAAACGCATGCCTAATCGATACATATATGTCAGGTAGTGAAAGTTCGATTGACGTTTGTTTCTGACATATACTCGATCGAATATTATATTATCTCAATGATTGTGAATAGATTAAAAGATCTTATCTATTCCGCGAAGCGGAAAAGATATCGAACTTCTACTACCTGATATGTTGCAAGAACAAGAGATCCAAGAATTGATTGTCCAGGCAAAACGCGGGAATACCGACGCCTTTGGACAAATATACGACTCTCTGTCTCAGCCGCTGTTTAACTTTCTTTTCGCAAGACTGCGTCAGAAAGAACAGGCTGAAGATTTATTGCAAACTGTTTTCCTTAAAATTTGGCACAATCTCGAGACCTATAAGCCCAGCTCCCGCGCCAAATTCTCGACCTGGGCGTTCCAGATCGCCAACTACACTCTCATCGACTATTGGCGGACCAGAAAAGAAACTTCCGACATCAGCCTGGTCGAAAACCTGTCGGACTTTGCTCTCAATCCCACACTTTACGAAAAATACGACTACCTCTGGGAAGCGCTCCGACAACTGCCCGATGACTACCAAACCGTTATTGATCTGCGCTTCCGTCAGGACCGCACGGTCATCGAGACCGCGAAAATCATGGGCAAAAGCCAAGTCGGCGTTCGGGTCCTCCAGCATCGCGCGATCAAAGCTTTGCGCGAACAATTAACCTCGATGAATAAGATATAACCTCTCCCGGCCTCCGTCCACCCTCTCCTAAAGAGGAGAGGGTTAGAACCCAAATATATGTTCGGATTCAATTCCAAAAATCGAAAAATAGAAACCCTCCTGCGGCAATCGCGTCAGGATTTTGGTTTTGATTCCATAAGCACCAAAGCCCGGATCATGCTCGCTGTCAACGTCCGTCATCTGTCCAAAGACGATGTCCGCCATTTCAGCTTAAACCCCAGGACCTGGCCCAAGTACGCATTCGGCGCAAGCCTAGCGATGCTAGTTGTCGTCAGCACGACCGGCCTGGCGTTTGCCTCGACCAAATCCAAACCAGGAGAGGTTTTATTCCCAGTCCAGAAGCTCCAAAACCGAGTTGTGCTGAGCCTTCCTCTGCCGGCCGCAACCAAGGCCCAGATAGGTACCAAAATCGCCGCCAAGCGCTTGCGAGAGCTGGACGAAATCCAAAAACATCCCACAAACAAACCTTCGATGCTATCCGCTGAGATCAGAGAAGCTCAAGAGAGTATTGCCCAAGCCGCGGCTTTGGTCCCGGATAATGAAACCGAAGAAACTGACAAGATCACGAGCGACCTCGAAGGCTTGTCAGTACAACACCAGCAGGCGCTTCAGAATCTCCGCGCGGCCGCCAACGATGACGACCTCAAACTGGAGTTAGAAAACAGCGTCAAAGACGCCACCATCACTCAAGAAAAGATTCGCAGTCTCAAACACCGTAAGGGATCGGATAACCAAAATCCCCAAAATGAAGGCCGTACCTCTGGTTCGGGTAAATTAAAACTGAGGTTGCAAAAAGACGAATAAAGAACACCTCAGCTTAAGCTGAGGTGTTCAAGTTTCGAGATGTTTGAGCAACCCGCCCAAGAACTCTTGCCGGACCTGGAGTTCGCGAGTCACCCCCTGCCAAATAAGCTTTTTGTTCTCAACATCAAACACAATCTTTTCCAAAATATGACCGGTATTCACGACGTATTTGAGATCTACGCCAGTGTGCCAGATCAAAACCTCGAGGTCCGCGTCTGAAACCTGGGTATTGGCCCGGATCATGGCCAGTAGAGCCCCGTACTCCTCAGGAATGGACCGCTCATGAGCCGCAAAAGCCCCGGCGACTTCTTGCCACTCGCCATTGGAGTAGAGGTCACCAAGCTCCGCTATATAATTCCTGGTCCATTCTTTGGCCTCGGAGCGCGAAATTTCTTCGTCACTAGCGCCCAAAGCGCGCAGGAGCCTGACCCAAAGTTCCTTGTGGTGGTTTTGTCCCAAACCGGGCTTGGCGGATTGGCCTTCGAGCTCCTCGCTTTGTTTCTTTTCCAAAATTTCCAGCGCAGCCTCGGCCTCGGGGTCGGAGGCTTCAGAAAGGTTGGCAATAGCAAACCCCAAAAACCCGGGCTCCCCTTCCCGGCCGCCGGCAAAAGCCTCCGCGGCAATGTATCGCTGGAGAATAAATTTACGGATTTTTTCGATTTTCGGCTGAGCTTGTCTGATGGCCGCAATTTCCGGCCAAGAATTTACAGTCGTGGCTGTGTAGTTGAGCAGCCATTCAATAAATTGCTCGCCGACAAACTGTTCTATGGCTTCTTCGGGAGTGGTTACCGGTCTGATTGTATCTGAGATTTGTTCCATAAATCTAGTTTAGAGGGGTAGCTTAATTTTTGCAACAGTAAAAGTCAAGCCCAGTATATCAAAAAACCAATCGAAGTTGTATTACCGGGTCAAGAACTATATAATACTCTCATGAAAGACATCCTCGACGGTATTGTCAATATTATCCTAAGCGGGTTGATTGTGATCTACGATGGGATCACTAATTTTTTCACTAACAAGAAACCCAAAATTTAAATTTAACAACAAAAATCCGCCGCAAGGCGGATTTTTTCTGACCTAACGCATAGATGTGGCCGGACGACCCCGCACAAAATGCGCAATTGCCAAAATGATGGCCAAGACCAAGGCAATATGCACAGCTCCTCCGAACAGATGCGCCGCAATACCGATGATCCAAAACGCAAGGAGCAAGAAAGCCAAAAATCCTAACATAATTTAGTCTCCTTTCATGGCGACCTTTCAAGAGTATCATAAAGCAACGCCTCTACTGAGCAATTGGCAATTTAAACAATATCGGGTATGATATTACGGCTGTATTTAATAATTTAAGGAACAATCCAGGTGAAAATCGAGAAAAACAACCTCCCAGACGGAGCCATCGAACTAACTGTACGAGTCGCCAAGTCCGAAGCCGTGCCTATGCTGACTCAGGCCGCCAGCCGGATGTCGCTTAAAAAAACCATCAAGGGCTTCCGCCCTGGCCGGGCGCCTTTGGAAATTGTAAAGCGTGAGTTCGGCGAGGAAGCCGTTTTGGCCGAAGCTCTAGAAGAAATTGTCGATGAGACATTGGGCAAAATCTTGGAAGACGAAAAGTTGCGGCCCTACGGCCAGGTCGGATTTAAACTCCTGCCAAGCCAAAGCCCGGATGAGGCCGCCGCTTACAAAGCCAGCTTCACTCTCCTGCCCGAGGTCGCTTTGGGCGATTGGACCAAAAATAAGCTTCGGGCCAAAGAGTCTGTGGTAAACGATGACGAACTGGCAAAGGCCATGGAAGAACTCGCACAGATGTCTGGTAAAGAAACGGAAGTCACAGACCGAGCCGTAGAAAAGAATGATAAAGTTCTGGTCGATTTTGAAGTCAAAGTCGAGGGAAAGATTATCGACGGCGGCACCGCCACTGATTTCCCGCTAGTGATTGGCGAGGGCCGCATGATCCCGGGATTTGAGGACAAACTCATTGGCACCACGGCCAATCAGAAATTGGAGTTCAAGCTGTCCTTCCCCAAAGACTACCACGCGGAGCTTGCCGGCAAGGAAGCGGAGTTCACTGTCACTGTGAAAAAAATCCTGACCACCATCAAGCCCGCCATTGATGAAGAATTTGCCAAAAAATTAGGCTTGGAAAATCTGGATCAGCTCAAAAGTAAAATTCGAGAAAACCTCAAACACGAAAAAGATCAGCAAGAAGCCGAGCGGCTGGAAATTGCCGCGATCAAGCAGGTGGTGGAGACGTCCAAGATCGGGACCATCCCTGCGGTCATGGTCGCCGATACTGTGAAGGAGCTTGTCCACGATTTTGAGCACACTCTTGCCCACCAGGGTATGAGCATGGAGCAGTATCTGAAAACGACAAATAAAACTCTGGAAGATATCAAAAAAGATTTCGAACCCAAAGCCCTCGAAAGAATCAAGTCGTCTTTGGTCTTGGAAGAATTGGCGGTTGCCGAGAAACTCACAATCAACACGGCTGAGATCGAAGAGGAAATCGAAGCCCAAAGACGGCACTTTGCCCAAAGGCCTGAGGTCCTCAACGACCTCAAGCAACCTGAGTATCGGAGACACATTGCTAACACTCTCCTCAACCGCAAACTCATAAAGCTGATCAAAGACAAAATAGTAGAATAAAGAGAGCCGTTAGCACGAAGCAAAAAGCCTTGACAAAAGGCCTTTTTTGTGCTAATATTACTCGTTGTAAGAATCTTTTTATCTTTCTTCTAAAGTCTTCATAAATTGAATATTTTAGAAGGGAGCAATCCGGCTTCCGCAAATGGAGGAACAACTCATGTCAATGAGCGCCAAGCGCCAGATTACCAGCGACCCTTCGTTGATCCCTGTTTCTGTCGGCGATCGTATCCGTGCGGACTTCAAGTACACTTTCGGAGCCGGAGAGCGTGAAAAAACAGGACTCGTTCTGAAGATTCAGCGGCGCTACGGTCATCACGGCAACTTCGTGAGAACCGCTCCGCTGTTGTACGTGAAGATCGACGGCAAGGAAAAGCCTCAATACTTTGATCAGGGCTTTGTGGTAGAGGTACTGGAGCACTACCACGGACCACAGCGTCCGCCCGAGAATATCTTCAGAGAAGCAACTCGAGGTCGCATCGGCTACTGGCATCCAGTCCGACGCGGTCTCTGGCAAGGGAACCTCATTGGTCTCGTCTGCCACGTCCTCGGCAACCATCACGCCATGATCACACACCAGCTTGATGAGGATAAGCTCGAGATGATGTTCCGCAGGACTCGTCCGGGTTATGTCGGGAACGATTTCAGTACGGTCGTGGTCAAAGCTGAACCTTTCAAACGATGGGTCAAGAAGAACTACTCGAAGTTCCTCGCAACCACCGCCGAGCTCGACTCATCGCAGACGGAGAGCAACGAGGATATATCGTCGATCATGGACGCCGATCTCGATGCGCTCGAAGCCTCCGAGGAGGGCGAAACTCAGGAAGGTTCCTGCTTCGACAGCTATTACGACTAAGTCCTTGCAGTAGTGAGGCAAAATCCAACCCTTGGTTGGTACCCGATCAGTAATGGTCGGGTTCTTTTTTTACGTAACCATAAATAAAAAATCCGACCAAAAGGTCAGATTTTTTATTGGCAGCTCCAAGGGGAATTACGCCTCGCTCGGCACGTCCGTGCCTCGCTTCGTTGTCAGGGGTGGCGCCGAAACCTATTGAAACGGTTTCGTCGACGTTCGCTGCGCCGCAGTCTAATGTCCTGCGGCTAGCTCACTTCCACCCGTTCTATTCCCTAAACCACAATCAAAAAACTCCACCGGATTGGTGAAGTTTTTTGATGGCAGACCAGTTCGAGACAGGATGAAAACTTTTTCTATTTAGTTAAAGAAATCTATAACAATTTAATAATTCAGCCTCAATTTTAGCCTTGACTTCTCGAGGTTTTTATGTTATCTTGTTGTGTCAAGCAGGCGCTTGGCTAGCCTCAAGGAGGGGCAAGAACATGAAGTTGACGACTGCAGATGTGGCGCGATTCGTCGGTGGTCAGATCGAGGTGCAGAACAACAGTGAAGGATACCTGTACCGCGGTGAGATCGCCGAGATCAGCGTCGACGAAGCGAAGAAGAGCCTCAACGTTCGGCTCGCGTGGATGGCGAAGATGGGCGACGACGAGTGGGTCAAGGACGAAGAACTCAACTACGCGGCCAGCTTCGAGATCTACTCGGCCAGCGACATCGGTCCTGGCGAAACGGGCGGCAATCGGATTCATCTGAGCTGCTGGATCAATCACGAGAGCACGACGCTCTTTCCGCCCGACGGCAGCAAACTCGATCGCTCGAAGGTCAAGGGTCTCGATCCCGTTCCGGCGTAGCAATTCGTCGCGGTCAGTCAACAAGAGAGCGCATTGTGAGAAGGATAACACCTACTCCGATGCGCTCCTTGTCGTTAAAAGCACCTTATTTTGAAAAAGTTTTCAAAATCCTGTTGGTCAAGCAGCATCTGAAAACCACAGTTTTATCCAAGCAGGCCAAAACAAAAAACCTGATCGTAAGATCAGATTCTTTGTTGGCAGCTCCAAGGGGAATCGAACCCCTATTACCAGGATGAAAACCTGGCGTCCTAACCATTAGACGATGGAGCCATATACTAGATTATACCCAATTTTTTATATATCTCTTCTCTAGCTTTGTAATTCTTCTTCAGAAACAATTCCCGTTTTAGTGCACTTGTCTTATTTGGAAAGCTTTCCGAGTAGATAAGTCTCAAGGATCTATGTGGCTTTGTCGATTTTGTTGCCCCAGAATTGTGTAATGATAGCCGATGCTGAACATCTTCTGTCACACCTATGTATTTCCAATTCTTAATTTCACTCTGGATTATATATACATAAAACATACGTGCCTAACTCCGCCGGAGGCGGACCAGCCTCTGGCTGGCATTAGACGATGGAGCCTCGTGCTTAAAGAACCTGGTTATTATAGCTGAATCCCCTAGGATTTTCAAGACAAAAAATTGCCCTCGAGTTTAGCAATTCTTGGTGAAATTTACGATTGCAATCCCCTTTTTTTATGACGAAAATGACCCTGAGATAATTAATATTTAAACATATGGCACGAGAAGTAATTACCGATGATGGAGACCGCATGGTGGTCGATGAGCCATCCTATGTCTCCTATTATTCACCGCTTGCGAGATTTATATGGACGATTCTGGGGATCATAAACGCCCTGCTCGCGATCAGATTTATCCTCAAGCTTCTGGCCGCCAACCCTGCCGCGGGATTCACCAATTTCATTTATGCGGTAACCTCGCCACTGGTGGCACCGTTTCAGGGCGTCATCCGGACCAGTTCGGCTGGCGGCAGTACCTTTGAGTGGTTCACCCTCCTGGCCATGGTCATTTACTGGCTGGTAGCATGGGCCATAGTTCGCCTGGCCACTGTCAGCCGACCAATGGCAAGATATTAGGTGGTAGAAAACCCTAGGATTTAGTTCCTCGGGTTTTTTAATACCACCCACCCACTACCACCTACAACCTCGTTTGGGGTATAATGCCAAGGCTTATGAATATACTCGCTATCGAAACATCGTGCGACGAGACTGCGGCTGCGGTAATTACCGACGGCAAAATCAGATCCTCCATAATCGCCTCCCAGGCTGACCTTCACGCCAAATTTGGCGGTGTGGTTCCGGAAGTTGCCGCGCGCGAACACGTTACCGCTATCATCCCCGCGATCGATCTGGCGCTCAAAAAAGCCAAACTCAAGTTGAATGATATTGATGAGATTGCCGTGACACAAGGACCGGGCCTGATCACTTCTCTGCTAGTCGGGATCGAAACAGCGCAAGCTCTCGGAGCGGCTCTGGGAATCCCTGTGCTCCCCATCAACCACAGGGAAGCACATATCTCCGCCAACTCAGTAAGGGAGAAGAGCGGAGGGAAACCAAAGAGAAATCAGAAAGCAGTTCCCTTCTCCCTTCCCCCTCTGCCTGCCCTAGTGCTCATTGTTTCTGGTGGGCACACTATGCTGGTGCTTATGAAAAAGCATGGAGATTACAAAATTCTTGGGGAAACAGTGGATGATGCGGCGGGCGAAGCATTCGACAAAACCGCTAAGCTTCTAGGCCTTGGTTATCCGGGCGGCCCGGCACTGTCGAAGCTTGCCGAAACAGGCAATCCTGGAGCTTTCGATTTCCCGCGGCCGATGATTCATTCCAAAGATTATAATTTTAGTTTCTCCGGGCTCAAAACATCGGTGCTTTATACGGTGAATGAACTTAAATCTTTAAACTTAAAACTTAAATCTAATTTAGCGGCTTCGATTCAGGCGGCCATTATCGAAAGTCTCGTGGCCAAAACAGAAAAAGCCATTGTCCAATATAAACCCAAAACCCTCATGCTCGGCGGCGGTGTCGCCGCCAACCAGGAATTACGAAAGCAGATAAAACTACTTGCTACAACCTACCACCTACAACCTAGTATTCCCGCCTTCGAGTACTGTACGGACAACGCGGCCATGATTGGGCTTGCCGCTTACTATAAAATCCAATCGGGTAAAGCCAATTACCCTAAATCATTCCGTGCCGACTCAAATCTGGAATTGAAATAAAAAGGCGCTGTCGTAATTGCATGACAGCGCCCAAGAACCTGCACCTAAACAGTTTCCTCCTTCAGAGGTTTACGCAAGTACTGTTGAGCTGTAACCAGAGTTTCAGTCTTGCGCAAGGTAATCCGGAGCATGGGAATCCGGAGCTCGTCTCCGTTTCCAGCGGCGGACATTTCCTTCCGCTCGTGTTTAGCCCGATCGGTAGCCTGGCTTAAGAGTTTGTAGATCTTCTTACCCAACTCCTCGGCGTAAGGACGCCGATCTTCTTTGATGCTGGGCCAAGAAAAGATAGCACACCCAACCGAAATTCTGAGTGGCTGGTCAAACGTGTAACCAGCGGCCCTTTGCACATCTTTGTTGTTGAGAGCTTCGGCGAATCGGTAAACAATCTTCTCGAAGTCCCTGATCTGCTCGAATTCGCTGATGATGGCCATGAATTCGTCGGCACCGTCTCCGAGTCGGCCAATGACGATGTCGTGAGCCCGCCGAGCCTGATCGAGGATTTTGCCGATTGCGCCCAGCACGAGATCGCCCCCGGGCCGTGTATGAAGCTTATTGACGAGCTTGAAGTCATCAACATCTGCAAAAATTATCCCGGTATCGTTCCTTCGGGCTCGCCCTATCGCCTCGAGATATTTCTTCCACGCGGCGCGGCGGTTGAGCAGCCTTGTCACTGGATCGTAGTCCGTGAGCCGAGCCAACGCCTTTATTTCTTCAAAATCCTCTTCGAACGATCTCCGGCCCGCAGGCTGGACATTCAAAATGTGCTTAGCCTCGAACAACTCCAGCTCTTCTAAGAGATTCTTTTCGGATTCTGATTCGGTCTCGTGAGGGACCTGAACCAGACCTAATCTGATGACAGAGTCATCCTGGTCCATAATAATCCCCCTTTTGGATTGTCATTCACCGTCCCAGAGTCCTAATTGACTCTATTACGCTTCCTTTATATAATACGAGGAGTTAAGGGAGCATATTACAATCAATTGAGATAAGCGCTAGGGCGTCACCCTTTTTCTAGCTTCAATGCTAGACGCTGCAGGGAGAACCAAGCTTTTAATAGCTTTTAGTAGATCCTGCCGGCAGCAACCGAGATTTGCAAAATCAAGCTTTGTTTCGACCAAAATAGCATAGGTCAAACAAAAAATCAAGATGGTACCTCCAAGCCGTGATACGTGTTGCGTGTAACGTGAACCTGGATCTTGAGCACTAGATAGTGCTTTTTTATTTCCGTAAAAGACTATGCAAGAAGAAACTTTTCACCAAGAACTAAAAAGACTCATGGATACCTATGTTCATTTAGTCTACAGGGTCTCTAGAACATTTCCCAAAGAAGAAATTTATGGGGTAATTTCTCAATTTAGAAGGTCGGCATTATCCATCATCTTAAACTATATCGAGGGTTATGCGCGTTACAAAGACAAGGTCCATAAAAACCTTTTAGAAATCGCATATGGATCGTTAAAAGAGTCAAGCTACCTAATAGAATTCTGTTTTGTAGAAAAATATATCCCTGAAACGGATTATATCGAACTTTCCAAAATGGCTGATAAAATTGGGAAGATGCTTTGGGGTACAATTAATAAGCTTTAAATATGTCTCACGCTCCACGCTCCACGTCTCACGACCTGCCAAAATTCTACGATCAATCCAAAGAACCAGACATCTACAAACTCTGGGAGCTTTCGGGCTACTTCAATCCCGACAATCTCGAGGGCAAACCTTACACCATAATCATGCCGCCGCTGAATGCCAATGCCGCTCCGCACGTCGGACATGCTTTGGGTATGACACTGCAGGACATTATGATCCGTTTTCATCGCATGAAGGGATTTAAAACTCTCTGGCTGCCGGGTACCGACCATGCCGGGTTTGAAACCCAGGTCGTATTTGAGAAAAAATTGGAAAAAGAGGGCCGCTCACGATTCAAGATGCAGCGCCAGGAGTTTTACCAAGAGACTTGGGATTTCGTGCAGGAAAATAAATCCCTCACCGAACAGGCCATTCGCCGCATGGGTGCTTCCTGCGACTGGTCGCGAAATATCTTCACTCTCGATCCACGGATCGTCTCAATAGTTTACGAAACCTTCGAACGCATGTACCGCGATGAGTTGATCTATCGTGGTAACCGCATCAGCAATTGGTGTATCAAGCATCAAACCGGACTCTCGGACCTCGAGACCAAATACGAAGAGCGCCAGGATCCTCTGTACTACATCAAATACGGACCATTTGTGCTGGCGACAGTCCGGCCCGAAACCAAATTTGGTGATACCGCTCTAGCTGTGAACCCAACAGACGAGCGATACCAAGAATATATCGGACAAGAGATCGATGCTGAAGGCATCTTGGGCAAATTCAAAATCAAAGTCATTGCCGATGAAGCCGTCGATAAAGAGTTTGGCACCGGGATAGTCAAAGTCACACCGGCTCACGATGCTGTGGACTTTGAAATATGGCAGCGACATAAGGACGAGATCCCGGGTCCAATCCAGGTCATCGATAAATTTGGACGGATGGACCTGAGCCACTTCCAAGGCAACCCCGAAGCCCAGAAATTCCACGGACTCAAAGTCGCCGAAGCCCGAAAATTAGTGGTTGAGAGCTTAAATGCGCTCCGGCTGATTGAAAAAATCGACGAGGGTTATAAACACAACGTTCAGCTGTGTTACAAATGCAATAGTGTTATCGAACCGCTCATCGTTCCCCAGTGGTATATCGCCATGAGCAAACAGGTCAACGGCAAATCGCTCAAGGACTTCGGCATTGAGGCCGTGACCAACAAAGAGGTGACGATTCTGCCTGAGGCCCGGGAAAAAGTCTACATGCACTGGCTTGAAAACCTCAGAGACTGGCCGATCTCGCGCCAAATTTGGTGGGGCATCCCGATCCCCGTCTGGTACCGTGGGGATGAGATCAAAATCTCAGCCGATTCTCCCGGCGATGATTGGGTACAAGACCCGGATACTTTTGACACTTGGTTTTCTTCCGGCCAATGGCCGTATGCGACTCTCAAAGCTTTTTCAGAAAACGACCTTACTGCTTACTACCCGACCACGATTATGGAAACCGGCTGGGACATTCTCTTTTTCTGGGTGGCGCGCATGATCATGCTCGGCAAATACGTTACCGGCAAAGCCCCGTTTGAGACAGTCTATCTCCATGGCCTGGTGCGCGACCAGAATCGCCAGAAAATGAGCAAGTCCAAAGGAAATGTCGTTGATCCTTTGGCAGTTATAGATAAATATGGCAATGATGCATTGCGCATGGCTTTAGTAGTAGGCATATTACCCGGTGTTGATAATTCTATTTCGGATGACAAAATCCGCGGTTACCGCAATTTCGCCAACAAAATTTGGAATGCCTCCCGCTTCGTCTCGCAAAATACTCACGATACTCCCCCTGATGCAAAACTTTCTGAGGATGACCAAAAACTCATCGACGAGCTTGAGGCCCAAGTCACCGAAATCACAAAGCTTATGGAAGCATACGACTTTGCCCACGCCTCTGAGAACCTCTATCATTACTTCTGGCATACGTTTGCCGACAAGATTATCGAAGAGTCCAAAGTCAAACTCGCCAATGACACCACGAAAGCTTCGGCGCAGACCATGCTCCGGACAATACTTGAGACAAGTCTCAAGCTCCTCCATCCATTTATGCCGTTTGTAACCGAAACCATCTGGCAACTGGAACACAAAGAACTTCTCATGATCCAAAGATGGCCAACA
>JAIFWV010000016.1 GCA_019659055.1 Candidatus Doudnabacteria bacterium | reverse complement strand
AAATAATGATTAAAGTGATTACATCAGTGAAAGTCTCTGGCAAGCGTGTGATCGTACGCGCTGGTTTTGATGTGCAGTTAAAAGAGGGTACAGGGTTTCGGGGTCAGGGTACAGAAATGAAAGTTGTAGACGATACCCGGATCCGAGATATTTTGCCGACGCTCAAGTATCTCATCAAGCAAAAGGCAAAAATTGTGATTGTCTCGCATCTGGATCGTCCCAAAGGTTGGGACACTAGTAAATCCATGTGGCCGGTGGCTCAGGATTTGGCGAGAATCATAAACTACAAAGCTGTAAAATTCTCGGATCGGATTCCGGACTATAGTGTGCCGCATATTTATTTTCTCACCCGTGATATAGTCAAAAGAGATTACTCGTCTTACAGCAAAAAAATCAAGCCCGGAGATATTTTGTTTTTGGAGAATATGAGATTCTATCCGGGCGAACAGGATAATGACCCCAAATTCGTCAAAGCCCTGAGCGCATTCGGAGATATATATATCAACGATGCTTTCTCAGTGGCACACAGAAAGGAAGCCTCGACTTATGGCATTGCCAAGAAACTTCCATCTTATGCTGGCGTCTCGCTCATGCACGAAATTGCGTCACTCAATAAAGTCTTGCGCAACCCTTCTCACCCCATGGTACTCATAATGGGCGGTGCCAAGGTCGCGGACAAAGCTGGGACCATACATCATTTGGCCAAACACGCCGACCATATTTTGGTCGGTGGTGCGCTTGGCAACAGTTTCCTCAAGGCGGCTGGATACGAGACCGGGAAATCCACTGTCGCCGATGTCCCGCTGGCGCGCGAACTCCTACGGAATTATAAATCAAAAATTGTCTTGCCGTTGGACGCTGTGGTCGCGAAATCCGAAACCGACAAAAACGTCCGCTCGGTGGATGTCTCCAAAGTCCGGGCCAACGAAAATATGTATGACATCGGACCCAAAAGCGTAAGAAAATTTGCAGAATATATAAATAAGGGCAAAACTTTGGTCTGGAACGGCCCCATGGGCATTATTGAAGATAAAAAGTTTTCCTTCGGATCCTCGGGTATTGCCACGGCATTTGCCGCCAAATCCAAAGGCCAGGCTTTTGGAGTTATCGGCGGCGGCGAAACTATTCAAGTTATAGATCGGGCCAAGGTTGCGGAATTCATAGATCATGTTTCCACAGGCGGGGGATCAATGCTCGAATACCTGGCCGGCAAAAAACTGCCAGGAATAGAAGTTTTAGATAAATAAAATGGAAAAGAAAATTTACAAAAAAATATTGCTGGTTATCCTCGACGGTTTCGGCGTGGCCACACACAGCAACGGTAATGCCGTCACTATGGCCAATCCGGCAAACCTCAATAAGTTTGTGAACCAATACGCTGCGACTACTCTGCAGGCATCCGGTCCGGCCGTGGGTTTGCCGTGGGGCGAGAACGGCAACTCGGAAGCGGGGCACTTGAATATTGGCTCAGGCCGGATCGTCGGCCAAGATATGCCCCGGATAAATCTGGCCATCGAAGATCGTTCGTTCTTTACCAATCCGGCATTCCTGGAAGCTATCGAACACGCCAAAAAGAACAATTCCAATTTGCACCTCATGGGTATGACCAGCCCCGGGGGCTTGCACAGCTTCGATGAGCATTTGTACGCCCTCATCGGCTTGGCGCAGGAGCAGGGTTTAGGCGACCGCATCTATATACACATGTTTATGGATGGCGAGGATAGCAAGGAGACCGCTCTGCAGGCGCTGGATAAATTGCAAAAGCGAATCGATCGGATCAAAGGCGGCAAAATCGCCACGATCATGGGACGGTTTTATGGCATGGATCGCGCTGATCATTGGAATCTTACTGAGCAAGCTTACCGCTGTATGGTTTTTGGCGAAGGCTTAGAGGATGCGTCGGCCGAACATGCCCTGCAGGAATATGCCAACCAAGATATCAAAGACCACATGATTCCGCCAACCGTGATTTTGCAAGCCAACGGCCAGCCGGCTCGGATTTCCGATGGCGACGCGCTGATTCATTTCAATTACCGTCCCGATCGCGCGATCCAGCTGACCAAAGCCTTTACCGAAGAACACCTCAATAAATTTACCCAGCCCTATACTCCACTCAAGAACATTCTCATGGTGACCATGACTGAGTACATCGATGGCCTCAATGTCAAAGTTGCCTTTGCACCTACCCCCCTTACCAACGGCTTGGCCCAAATGGTCAGCAAGCAGGGTTTGCGCCAGTTCCACTGCGCGGAATCGGAAAAGTATGCCCACGTCACAATATTTTTCAACGGCGGCATTCACCCGTTCCCCGGTGAAGACCGGGAAATCGTAACTTCTCCGGCTTCGAATTATCAGAATTATGCCAACGCTCCGGAAATGTCGGCGTTTAAACTTACCGAAATGCTGCTTGGGAAACTTGATCAGAATTACGCTTTTTCGGTAGTTAACTTTGCCAACACTGACATGGTCGGACATACAGGCAACCCCATGGCTTGTGTTGAAGCCGTGCAGGCTGTGGATTCGTGCCTGGGCAAACTCGCGGAGAAATGTCTCGAAAGCGACATTTGCATGATCATCACGGCAGACCACGGTAATATCGAAGAGATTATCGATCACCGATCCGGGAATGTGGAAACCGAGCACTCGTCAAACCCGGTGCCGTTTATAATCATCTCTCCTGACTTTGCTAAGAAACAAGAAATAAGTTCTGGGATCGAAGGCCTGGCGGGGATTATCCCGGTCGGGGTGCTGTCGGATGTCGCTCCGACCATATTGGAACTTCTAGGGCTCGCCAAACCGGCCGAAATGACCGGCGTCAGCCTCCTCCCGCAGATTAGCCCACAGATAACATAAACTTCATAATCAGGGAGTAAGACAATGGCTCAGTACTTGAGCCATTTTTTATGCTAAAATGCAGGCATGAAGAGAGTATATTTAATTCACGGCTGGGAAGGAAACCCCAAAAACAATTGGTTTCCTTGGTTGAAATCGAAACTCGAAGAGCAGGGTTTTGAGGTATTAGCTCCTGCTATGCCCCATGCTGAAGCACCAAACAGAATGGAATGGACCACAACTCTGCATGATCTCATTCTAAATCCGGACGAGGAAACATTTTTGGTCGGCCACAGCATGGGTTGCCAGGCTATTCAAAGATATTTAGAGACTTTATCCGACGATAAGATTATTGGAGGAGCTGTTTTGGTTGCGGGTTGGATCAATGATCCGCGATGGGAAGGCAGAACCGAAGAAGAAATAAAAGTAGTCAAGGATTGGTTTGATGTTCCCAAGGATTATGAAAAGATTAAAAATCACTGCAAAAAATTTATAAGCATATTTTCGACCAACGATCCATTTATTTCGCAACCAAACTGGAAAGAAGCGTCAGAAATCCTTGGGTCAGAAGTAGTGATGGCAGAAAATAAAAGCCATTTCGATGACGAAGCTGGTATTAAAGAGCTCCCGGAAGCCTTTGGAGCATTAATTGAGATGTCTAAATGAAAAAAAAATGGGTGCTGAGAGATAAGGCAAAAGAACTCCCCAACTTGCCGGAATACCCGGCGTTCATTTTAAATTTGCTCGCTCTCCGCGGTTTTACCGATGCCGGGAAAGCCAAAGAGTATCTCAATATAGATTACATCAAGCTCCATGACCCGTTTTTGTTTGTACATATGGAGAAAGCCTGCGACCGGATTTGGCAGGCCATTAAAGACAACGAAAAAATCATCATCTATTCGGACTACGACGCGGATGCAATCACTGCACTCGCGGTGATGTATAAGGCTTTGTCACAGTTGGGCGCCAAAGATTTGGGTTATTATATCCCCGATCGGTTTACCGAAGGCTATGGGATGAACCCGGAAGCTGTGCGGAAACTTTGCGAGGACGGCGCCAAGCTGATTATCACTGTTGATTGCGGAATTAACGCCGTGGAAGAAGTGGTAACAGCCAAATCATTTGGAGTTGATGTCATAATCACTGATCACCACGAACTGACCGGGGAACTGCCGCAAGCGTTTGCGGTTATTAATCCCAAAAATCCGGAAGACCAATATCCGTTTAAATATCTTACCGGTGTAGGGGTGGCATTTAAGGTGGTTCAAGCACTATCACGTAACACGCAGCACGTATCAGGTATCACGATGTCTCCCGGGTGGGAGAAATGGCTGCTTGATTTGGTGGCGATCGGTACCGTGGCCGATCTTCAGCCGCTTACTGATGAAAACCGGATCATTACAAGTTTTGGCCTCAAGGTTCTGCACCGAACCAAATGGCCGGGCCTCAAAGCGATTCTCAAGCTTGCCGGCGTGGATGGAAAAATTTCTGATACTTATACTTTGGGATTTATTATCGCGCCGCGTATCAATGCCGCAGGGAGAATCAAACATGCCGATATTGCGTTTAAATTACTCATCTGCGAAGATCAGGCCGAGGCCGAGAAGCTTGCCCTGGAACTCAACGCTCTCAATACTCACCGTCAACAGCTCACCGAACAAGTCCTGTCGGAAGCACGTGATCAAATCCAACTTATCTCGGATAAGAAAGTCTTGCTGGCCGCCGGATCTGATTGGCCAAAAGGGGTCGTGGGACTGGTGGCCGGGAAATTGGTAGAGGAGTATGGCCGGCCAGTGCTGGTCATGGACAAAGGTGAATTGGTGGCCACTGGCTCCGCACGGTCGGTCCACAATTTTGATATTGTCGCGGCACTTAACTCTGCCAAGGAACTGCTTACCAAATACGGCGGCCATACCCAAGCGGCTGGGTTTACGCTTATTACGGAAAACATCCCGGCACTGCATTCAAAACTTTTGGAATATGCCGAGACTTTGGATGAGGAAGCCTTGGGTCCGATCATCGAAATTGATGCGGAAGCGGGAAGCCCTGACCTGACTTTTGAGACCTATGACCTACTTTCCAAATTTGAGCCGTTTGGGTACGGAAATCATAGGCCCAAGCTCGTGACTTTTGGATTTGAAGTTATGGACATGCGGCTGGTGGGAGCAGTTGGCCGGCACCTCAAATTGCGCGTACGGCTCCAAGATAAGGTCTTGGAAGCCATTGCGTTTAATCAGGCGTTCTGGATGCAAAGCTTAAAGATCGGGCAAAAAGTTGATATAGTATATGAGCTGTCTTGTAATGAGTGGAACAACCAGCGCAATTTAGAATTAAAAGTCATAGATCTCAAACCAAATGGATAAACTCGTAATTTATACTGACGGTGGGGCGAGGGGGAATCCCGGTCCGGCTGCGATAGGTGTGGCTATTTTTGATATCGCCAATACTCACGATCCAATCAAAACTTATGGCAAGTATTTGGGAGAAACGACCAACAACCAAGCGGAGTACCGTGCCTTGCTGGCGGGATTAGATCTGGCCAAAGATTTAGGAGCTAAGCATATTGTATGCTTTTTGGATTCCGAACTTGTAGTCAAACAAGTTACCGGATTATATAAAATCCGGGAAGCCGGTTTACAGGAATTAGCTATGGATGTCATCCGCGCCAAAAACAATTTTGAGCAAGTAGAATTCAAACACGTACCGCGAGAAAAAAATAAACTAGCTGATGCGCTAGTTAATGACGCTTTGGATAAAGAAGCAGGAAAATAATTACCTTATGCTGAAGCTTTCGACTTTGCTGTCGCTAAAGATCGTGAGCACTGAGCCTTCGGAATTAAGGGTAAAATTGGAGTTGCTATCGGTAAGATTTTGAATCGTATAAACATTGCGGTGGTCTCGGCCGTCGAGTTCGATGGCTTTTATTTTATTTTCATTCACAAAGAAAACGTATCCAGTATAAGAATTGAGCAGAGGATGAGTCACCGGGCTTATTGAGCGCACAATAAGCTCTGTATTTTTTTGCGCCGGGTTATAGACGAGTACCTCGTTGTTATTTGCAAAAAGCAATTTATGGGCCGAGGTATCATAGTTGGCAAAATTGACGCCGTCGTAAATCTTTTCTAAACCATCATTGATGGTATAGAGCGAGTTATCGAGGATCAGAAAAGTATTTCCATCGCCGCGTGTAATAGAAGCAATGCTTGAGGGAGACAGATTTTCTAGAACCGTGGCGACGCTTTCAGTGCGCAGGTTATATTGTTTCAGGGTTCGATTTTGGATATACCAGAGATTTTCGCCATCAAGAGCCGCACCTGTGATTTGTTTGTCTATGAATTTGAGATTATTATCTTTGGAGGTGAAAATCTGCCCGTTCGACACAATGAGCAAATATTTTCCATCGGAAATAACTTTTTGGATCGTTTTGGGGTCAAATGTAATCGGGGGTTTGTTCTGGCTAAACAATGCTAGGACTTGGGTGGCATTGGTCCACTCGAGATTTGAACTAAATGTATAAGGGAGACTATTTCCTGAAATATCTCCTAAATTCTGTGTTGTTTGATTTGAGACATTGTATATATAAAGCAGATCATTATGGACATAAGCTAGCTCGCCGCCGTTTTTGGAAATGCTCGAAAAATTGGCGGATGCAGATTCTAAACTTTGAGTCTGTGATTTAAATAAAGTGATAAAATCACGGTCAAAATTAATCCAGGTCGCGAGTTGAGCTTGGATATGGAGTCTTTTGGTCCACGACTGATACCCGTCTTTTTCGACGCGGACATCGTAGTCGCCGGGCAGGACAAACCTAATGGTTTCCGGGGTATTGCCTTTGATCTTTTTGTTGTCGAGATAGACGACTGCCTTAGTCGGCAAGGTCTTAACTACAAAGACCCCGGTTTTCACAAACCGGTGATTGGCCCAATCGACCTGGTATCCGCGGGTAAATAAGACTAGAATCGGAGTGGCAACGAGGAAGACTACGACGCCAAATCCAACCAAAAGAAATCTGTTACGTAATTTCATAAGAATACTATACAATATGGGCAACTTTTATGCTAGAATGGGTTGGCAAACTTAGATCACAAAATATGGCGAAATTTCTTATCAGCGGCGGCAAAAAATTATCAGGTGAGATCAAAGTCTCAGGCTCAAAAAACGCAGTTCTGGCCCTCATGGCCGCCTGCCTTTTGACAGAAGACGAATGCACCTTAGCCAATGTCCCCGAAATCGATGATGTCCGAAGTATGGCCGAAATTCTGAAAGCTTTGGGCGTCGAGGTTAAGCTTGATCGCCATAAATTGGTCATCCGGGCCTCAGAAATAAAAAACACCAAGCCGTCTGGCGAATGGGCCAGCAAATTGCGCGGCTCGATTTTGTGTTTGGGTCCGCTTTTGGCCCGGGCCAAAAATGCCGATTTTCCTTTTCCCGGCGGGGACCTTATCGGTAAGCGCCCGATCGATGCTCACCTCGAGGCGTTCAAAATCTTGGGAGCCGCCGCCGATACTTCCTCAGGCACTCTCAAAATTGCCACTCCGGGTCTGATCGGGGCCAAAGTGGTTCTGGAGGAAACTTCCGTGACAGCCACCGAGAATATTATGATGGCTGCGACTCTAGCTTCCGGGACGACTGTGATTAAACTTGCAGCCATGGAACCGCACGTCCAGCAACTCGGCATCTTCCTTAAAAAAATGGGCGCCAAGATTAAAGGTATTGGCACGCCGACTATTACCATTATCGGCGTAAGCCGCCTCCACGGCGCTAAGATCAAGGTTATACCGGATTCCGAAGAAGCCGCAAGCTTGATAACCCTGGCGGCGGCCACGAGAAGTGACGTCAAAGTCAGCAGGCTCAACCCGGAATTTTTGGAAGATTATTTGCTCAAGCTCAAAAAAATGAACGTGCAGTTTGAAGTCGGATCAGATTTCGTCCATATCCATGCTCCTGCAGGCGAATACCACGCCACAAAGCTCCAAGTCGGATTTTATCCCAAGCTTAATTCGGATTTTATTCCACCCATGTCCGTCCTGGCAACGCAAGCTGTCGGTGATACGCTTATATACGACTGGCTCTATGAAAATCGGACTGGTTATGTCCCAGAATTGGTAAAGATGGGGGCTACGGCCGAAGTCTTGGATCCGCATAAGGTTAGGATTAGCGGTCCGACCCCGCTTCGAGGCGCTAATCTCAATTCGAGCGATCTTAGGATGGGTGTAACATTGGTGATTGCCGCCCTCATAGCCGAGGGCCGTTCGGAAATTATCGACATCCACCACATCGATCGCGGCTACGAGCATTTCGAAAAACGACTAAAGAAATTGGGAGCAGATATTAAGAGACTTGAAACGTGAAGCGTAAAACTTGAAACGTCTCACGCTCCACGATACAGGATTCACGACTTATGTTTACCAGCCGCATAGGAATAGATTTAGGAACAGCCAACACTTTGGTTTATGTCCCCAAGCGGGGGATTATTATCAATGAACCTACAGTCGTGGCGATTTCGGTTGGGGACAACCGTATTTTGGCCGTGGGGGCTGAAGCCAAAGAAATGATCGGCCGCACGCCGGATAGTATAATCGCGCATCGGCCAATGAAAGATGGTGTAATCGCTGACTACCGCGTGACCGAAGCCATGCTGAGATACTTTATAAATAAAGCCACAGGGTCGGTGAGGTTTTTCCGGCCCGAAGTCATGATCTCCGTTCCGGGCGGGATTACCTCGACCGAGCGGCGTGCTGTGATTGATGCCGCCACTGCCGCCGGTGCCAAGAACGCTTATGTGATCAAAGAAACTGTCGCCGCGGCCATTGGGGCGGGGATCGATATCGGAGCACCGGCGGGAAATATGATCATCGACATCGGCGGCGGCACTACCGATGCCGCAGTTTTGTCCTTGGGTGGCATTGTTACTCAGACTTCCGTCCGCGTGGCAGGCAATCGCCTGGATGCCGCCATTGCCGAATACATCCGCCGCAAGCATGGGCTGTCTGTCGGAGACAGGACGGCCGAAGAAATCAAGATCAAAATCGGCTCGGCTATTCCCGTAGAGAAAGAAACCGCTTTGGAAATCCGCGGCCGCGACCTGGTCCACGGTTTACCCAAAACTATTCAGGTTAAAACCAATGAGATTGTCGAGGCTATAAGCGAAGAGCTAAAAGAAATTATCAAAGCCGTCCGGTCGGTACTGCAAGAAACTCCGCCGGAATTGGCGGCCGATATCATCGACAAAGGCATGGTCCTCACAGGCGGATCCTCTCTGTTGCGCAACCTCGACAAATATATGGGTCAATCGACAGGCGTGCCGGCGTATGTCGCCGAAGATGCTCTGCTGTGCGTGGCCAAAGGCACCGGGGTCGCGCTCGATAATTTGGAAAGCTACAAAAAAAGCATCCTAGCTCAAAAATAAATTATTCTGTTATAGTCTAACCCTTCGTTGTCCTGAGCTTTTCTACAAGTTGTACACAGTAAAGAAATTTTTGTGTGAAAACCTGAGCATTTTACAACTTTGGATTTATTTTTGACGCAAATTTTGGCATGCCGCATAATGTTTGAGGTTAAGCCTATCCAGTAATACAACTTTGGTACTTTTGTCTTCAAATGGTCGACCAGATCTAGTCGCATCATCTAAGAAGTAAAATCGAGTGATTTATTATGCTTCAAAGACAAAAGTAAAAGACCATTTATCAAAGTTGATATACTGGACCTAACGTACGCGCACGAATCTAGAATAAAAAACCGATAGAAGAAATAATCGAAACTTTGCCTCACGACGCTTTGGATCTGGTCACAAACTTTGCAACCAAACCCAAGGATATGCGCAGGATCGATTATCTATCGGTTTTTTTGTTTTGTAAAACTATGCTTGAGATGGTATAATTCACCTATGTTTACAGGAATTTACGGCCATCAGAAACAAATAGCACTCCTAACAAAATCCATGCAATCTGGAAAAATAGCCCATGCTTTTTTGTTTACCGGTCCAAGTTTCGTGGGCAAGCATGAGGTAGCCAAGATTTTTGCCAGAACTCTGCTCGAACACAGCCGGAATGATTTTCATCCAGACCTTTTGGAATTATCAGAAGAGCCGATCAAAATTGAACAGATCCGGGACCTGGCATACAAGCTTGCGCTCCGGCCGTATCAGGCCAAATACAAAGTCGCCATTATCGATAACGCCGACAGTATGACAATCGAGGCGCAAAATGCCTTGCTCAAAATACTGGAAGAGCCAAAAATTTATACGATTCTCATTTTGGTCACGTCTAATCCCGGCAAATTACTGCGAACTATCTCTTCGCGGACGCAGAAAATAAATTTTGGTTTGGTCCCACCGGAAGAATACCAAAAACTCCTGTCCGAAAACCCTGAGGATGAACAAACTCTTCTGACCTTATCGGCCGGTCGTCCGGGCCTGGCTCGCCGGATTACAGCTGATCCGGAGTTGGTGGAGAAGATCAAGGGCATAGAAAGCTCGTTTAATATAATTCAAACCCAAGACATTTCGGAAAAACTCAAGCTCGCCTACGACCTGGCCGATCTTGAGACTGCTGACCTGAAGCAGGTTTTGGATTTTTGGCTCATGGGATACGAGCAGTTACTCAACCAGAAACCTACGCTTGCAAACGCCAAGAATATCGTACAGATAAACCTGTCGCGTAAATTTTTGGACCAAAACGTCAACAGCAAACTCCTTTTGACGAATCTGATGCTCAATCTTCAAACATGAAAAAAAATCTTATCTTAGTATTATCGCTGGTCTTCGTTGCCGCAAGCTGTAATTGGCTTACGGGCGCAAGCGGTGCTATGGGCGTGCTTCGTTCGGAAGACTCCGGCGGTAATTTTTCGCCTCGCAATTCTATCGACAACAAAACCAATCTCAATTCAGTCTCGGTGAATGATTTGGTATTTGAACCCGGCAATTCCCAGAATTTGTATTTGGCCTCGGCCGCTGGCGCATTCAAATCCACCGATGCCGGTCAATCCTGGAAAATTTTGCTTACTAATATTTTGGTGGCCGACCTAAGTATAGACGCACAGGATACAAGTACCATTTATGTGGTCGGCTCATCCGATAACCACGGGAAGATAGTAAAGACCACAGATGGCGGAGGATCGTGGAAAGATATTTATACCGAGCCGACTACTGGCGATAGCGTTATGAGCATTGCCGTGGACCCAACCAATCATATGCACCTTTTGGCTGGCCTTAAGGCTGGGGAGATTATTCAATCCCTCGATGCCGGGACCACATGGCAAGTTGCGGCCGATCTCCACGACCAAGTTTCCCGCGTCCGGTATGGAGTCAACAAGCGGCCGTACGTACTTGCATATAATTACGGTCTCTATGAATCCAAGGACGGCAGTTCCAATTTTACGAATCTCACCGGCACACTCACCAATGGTTTAGTTAATTTTAATTCCAATTTTTCGGCAGTCTCAAATTTTTTGGATTTGGCTTTCGACGTCAAGCAGACCGGCGTCCTGTATTTGGCGACTGATGTCGGCTTGCTCCGCACTATCAACGACGGCGCGGAGTGGTCGTATATGAGCATGCCGGTGCGGAATTCGGTCTTGCGGACTTCTGCCATCGGGGTCAATCCCAAAGATTCTAACAATCTTTATGCGGTGGTCGGGAGCACTTTGTTTAAAAGCATTAATGGCGGGGTCACCTGGGAAACCAAACCTTTGCCGTCCGGACAAGAGGTGCGCCAGATTCTAATTGACGCCTCCTCGCCAAATGTGATTTACTTAGGACTGGGAGTGAGGAAGTAGTGTAAAGCTAAAAACGAAAAGGTTAAAGTTCTTTTACGTTTTGCATTTTTAATTTTTAACTTTTTTATGAATCTACAAATTCTCGAACAAAAACAGGCTGAGTTCCAAAAAGTTATTGATTATCTTAAATCGGAGCTTTCGACATTGCGTACCGGCCGCGCCAATGCTGCCTTGGTGGAATACCTCAATGTCGAGTACTATGGTGCCCAGACGCCGCTGATTCAGATTGCCCAAATTACAGTCCCGGAGCCGCGCGTGATCGCTATCCAGCCCTACGATAAAAACGCTCTCAAAGACATAGAAAAGGCGGTCCAGCAATCAAACATCGGCATCACTCCGGTCAATGACGGCAATTTTATTCGGCTCAACATCCCGGCCATGACGGAAGAGCGCCGCAAGGAGTTGGTCAAAGTTGTCGGTCAGATGACGGAGAAGGCCCGGGTGTCTGTGCGCAATGTCCGTGAAGAAATTTGGAAAGAAATCCAGAAACTCGAAACCGAGGGCAAGATCACTGAAGACGACAAGATTTCCGCAAAAGAAGAGTTGCAGGAAGTCATAGATAAATTCAACGAAGAAATAAAAAAACTTGCCGACGCCAAAGAAAAAGAAGTCATGACAATATAAAGCAGGTTGTAGGTGGTAGGGAGTAGGTTGTAGTTCTAGAATAACAAAAATGATTTTACTTACTATACTAATTTTTGCCATAATTTTGGGTTTGCTCGTGTTCGTGCATGAACTCGGGCATTTTATAATGGCCAAGCGCGCCGGCATGAAAGTCGATGAATTTGGCTTTGGCTTCCCGCCGCGGATTTTTGGCATCAAAAAAGGCGACACAATTTACTCGATCAACCTTATTCCGCTTGGTGGCTTTGTCAAAATTGTCGGGGAAAACGGTGATTCCGAGGAGCCGGGCAGTTTTGGCAGTAAACCTTTTTGGCCGCGGTTTGCCGTACTCATCGCGGGTGTGACCATGAATGTGATTTTTGCCTGGCTACTCATAAGTATTGGCATGACCTCGGGTCTGCCCACTGTCATCGGCGAAGGCGACAATGTCGGCACCTCAGCGCATGTGGGCATAGCCCAAGTCTCTATAGTCGAAGTCGGGTCAAAAAGTCCGGCCTTTGATGCCGGACTCAAACTCGGCGACAGCATTTATAAAATCAATAGCACTGAAATTACGTCAATCACTCAAGCTCAAACTTTGATCAAAGACAATGCTGGTAAGGCAACTACCTTTGAACTCAGACGCGGCAACACCGAATTTTCTAAATCCATAGTCCCGCGCGTCAATCCGCCGGAAGGCGAGGGTGCGTTGGGAGTCTCGCTGTCATCAATCGCCAAAGTCTCTTATCCTTGGTATGAATCCATCTGGAAAGGCCTGCTCACGACGCTGGGACTCATCTGGGCGACGCTGTCGGCGTTCTGGGGTCTCATCGTCCAAGCTGTGCATCACCAGCCGGTCGGGGCCGCCTTGTCGGGACCGGTCGGGATTGCCGTGCTTACACGCGACGTCGCGCAACTCGGGCTCATCTATCTTATTCAGTTTACCGCGATTCTTTCGATCAATCTCGCGATTATAAATGCTATCCCGTTTCCGGCGCTAGACGGCGGCCGAGTGCTGTTTTTGGTCATAGAAAAACTCCGCAGACGCAAACTCAATCCGAAAGCGGAAAGTTTGGCCAATGCTATTGGGTTTAGTTTGCTGATACTACTTATGGTTTTTGTGACTGTGAAGGACGTCAGTCATTACTCCGAAGGGTTCAAGCGATTGTTTGGCAATATATTTTAATAGATAGAAATAGAAAAGGGACGAATCGATTTACTCGATTCGTCCCTTTTGGGAATTCAGATGCGTCGCCTGTGGTAGGGGCTCTCCAAGTATTTCAGGTCACCTGAGCCGCCGCCGGTGATCGTGAACCCACGAGCCGCGGCGCAGTGGGTGATGTTCACTTCCGTGGGCCCGGTCTTTTCGATCTTGAGGGTTGAGCCGCTGAAGAGCCGCGCCAGCCGGAGCTCAAGTGCCCGGAGGTCTTGCTTGGTGGGACTCCAAGGGAGCATGAACGTCTGCGATTGTCCCTCTCCCAGGTACCTGACTTTCTTGGCCAATTCCTCGTGGTTTGCGACGAGTTCGGGCATCTGTCCTCCTGAATTTGCATGCGAATACAAGAGTTATTATACTCCTTTTTGGCCATTTTGTCAAGGCTACGCTCGTGCCTCGCTAGGGAAATATCCGGTTTATGCTATAATTGCCACATGAGTAAAACTTTTGAAAAAAAGGGTCTAACCAAGAAATCGGATAATATCTCGGAATGGTATCATGACGTGGTTTTGCGTGCAGAATTGGCTGAATATTCGGATGTAAAAGGGTGTATGATCATCCGACCAAATGGCTACGCAATCTGGGAAAAAGCTCAGGCTGTTCTTGATTCCTGGTTTAAGCAGGGTGGGATTCAAAACGTGTATTTCCCGATCTTTATCCCGATGAGCATGTTTGAGAAAGAGAAAGAGCATGTCGAAGGTTTTTCCCCGGAGCTCGCGGTGGTCACGCACGCCGGTGGTGAAGAACTTGCGGAACCCTTGGCTGTGCGTCCGACTTCGGAAACTGTTATCACCCAAAAATTTGCTGACTGGATCCAAAGCCATCGTGATTTGCCGATGAAACTCAACCAATGGTGTAATGTAGTGCGATGGGAAAAGCGCACTTATCCTTTCATGCGCACTTCAGAGTTTTTGTGGCAAGAGGGTCATACCGCACATGCTGATCGCGTAGATGCCGCGAAGATGGTTCTCGAGGCTCTCGAGTGGTATCGTAAATTTTACGAAGAATATTTTGCTATCTCAACTTACGTCGGTCTTAAGAGTCGAGGCGAAACTTTCGCCGGCGCCGACGAAACTTATTCCATAGAATTGGTCATGCCCGATGGGAAAGCCTTACAAGCCGCCACTTCGCATTACTTAGGCGAGCATTTCGCCAAAGCCTTCAATGTTCAATTCCTGGACTCGGAAGGGAACAAGCAAAATGTCCACCAAACATCGTGGGGTTTTTCAACCCGAGCCATTGGTGGTCTTGTGCTCACACATGGGGATGATTCAGGATTAGTTGTCCCTCCTGAAGTGTCTAGAATCCAGGTTGTAATTTTGCCCGTAAACAATAAAGAGCCTGAAACTGAACAGAAAGCGCTGGCGGTATCGAAGGAAATTGCAGGGAAACTTAATTTGGCTGGTATTCGCGTTTTTGTCGATTCTGACTTTAAATCCTCACTCGGCCAAAAAATTAATAAATGGGAATTGCAAGGTGTCCCAGTTCGATTTGAAATCGGAACAAAAGAACGGCAGAAGGAGAAAGTCCATTACGTTAGACGCGATAACTTTGAAAGCAACAACGAAGAAATTAGTTTTGGAAATGTTGTTGAAAGTACTAAAAAACTACTTGAGCAGATTCAGGCTGATTTGCTTGCTAAATCCAAATTAGCTAAGGAAACACAAACGGCAGAGGCTGAAAACTACGATGACTTTAAGGAGATTATTACTAACAAAAGATCTTTTGTCCGAGTGCTTTGGTGCGAGTCTGTAGAGTGCGAAGCCAAAATTAAGGCTGAAACCAAAGCTACAGCGAGGGTATGCGAACTTAAAGACCTCAATGAGGCAATCGGCGGAAAATGCTTTGCTTGCGGGGAAAAGGCCGATCGACATTGGCTGTTTGCCCAGAGTTACTAGTCTTTACAAAGCAGTTTAAATTTTTTAATATTTGCTCATCAGTACGCTTATTGAAATAGAATTAAACAGAAAAATAAGAGAGCTGTAAAAACTTAAAACCTAAAACAAAAAATCAGTTCCGAATTAAGATAAACATCCATGGCGCTGTTTGACTTTGTATACGATAAATTCAGCAAAGATATAGGAATTGATTTGGGCACTGCCAATACTCTTGTCTATGTCAAAGGCAAGGGTATTGTTATTAATGAACCCTCGGTCGTGGCTATCAATCAGAAAACCAAACAGATTTTGGCGATTGGCAACGACGCCAAGCGCATGGTCGGCCGGACCCCAGCGCATATCGTGGCACACCGGCCGCTTACCGACGGCGTGATTTCGGACTTTGACGTGACCGAGCAAATGTTGCGCTATTTTATCGAAAAAGTTAGCCAGGCGGCATTCGGATTTTTGTCCCGGCCGCGGGTGGTGGTGGGGATTCCTTCGGGGGTCACGGAGGTCGAAAAACGCGCGGTTCAAGACGCCACGCTCAATGCCGGTGCCCGGGCGGCATTTCTGATCGAAGAGCCCATGGCCGCGGCCATAGGTGCCAGATTGCCGGTGCAGGACCCGCAAGGCTGCTTTATCGTGGACATTGGCGGGGGGACGTCTGAGATTGCAGTTATTTCCCTGGGCGGTATCGTGGTCAGCAAGAGCATCCGTGTTGCCGGAGATGAGATGAACGAAAATATTATCCAATTTGCCCGCGACGAATACAATTTGCTGATTGGTGAGCGCATGGCCGAAGATGCCAAGATCAAAATCGGTTCGGCTTACCCACTCAAAGAAAAGCAGAAGTACCCAATCCGCGGCCGCGATATCCTCACAGGCTTACCCAAAGAAGTTATAGTCACCGACGAACAGATTCGCCGCGCGCTGTCGCGATCGGTGAAGCAAATCGTCAACAACATTAAGCTTGCGGTGGAGGAAAGTCCGCCTGAGCTCGTGGCCGATATCATGGACCGCGGGATTACGCTTGCCGGCGGCGGGGCGCTCCTGCGCGGTTTGGACAAGCTTTTAGCCGAAGAGACTCAAATGCCGATTACTATCGCCGATGATCCGCTTACAGCCGTCGTGCGCGGCACTGGCGTGATTCTCGAGGATATCGAAGCCCTCAAAGACGTCCTGGTACCGACAGAGTTCGGACAAATTCCAAGGTAGCCGTGGAACGTGAGGCGTGGAGCGTGAGATTAATCGCGATTCACGTTTTACGATTCACGGTTCATGACCATGCGCTTTATTTACACTCGAACTTTTAGCGTAGCATTCTCGATTTTTGTAGGGATAGCTCTGCTGATTATTTTTGATGCCAAGGGCTACTTGGGACTGGCACGGGACGGATTCGGCAGGCTTTATGGCCGGACTTCGGGCACGGTCTCCACAGGAGTCGGAGCAACCAAGGAAGTTTTTCAGACTTTGTTTACTATCCGGAAACTCGTCCGAGAAAACGCCCAGCTCAACCAACAAATCGACGAGCTGTCGTTTGAAAACGCCCGCTTGCAATCCAGCCGCGACGAAAACACCGCTCTGAGAAAATCTTTGAACTTTAAAACTAATTCCAACCTCGAGCTGCTGCCATTGGAGGTGATAGGGGCGGACCCGAGTGGGTTTTCGCAAGTAATCACCGTGGACAAAGGGCAAGAAGAAGGTGTAGGCCTCAACAATGCCGTGATTGTCTCGCCAGGACTCCTGGTGGGCAAGGTAACTTCGCTTAACCCGCACTCAGCGCAAGTCACACTCATAACTGATCCGAGCTTGATTGTGTCCGCGGTGGTCTCGGATTCCTCC
>JAIFWV010000015.1 GCA_019659055.1 Candidatus Doudnabacteria bacterium | reverse complement strand
GGGGAAGGGAGTTGCCCCAAATTCAACCCCTAGAGTGTTGTTACTTTTTTGGCAGCGGCTCTCGGCAGCAACGAGGTGACTCCGTAAGGCAAAAAACTGGCTACCGTTTTCCCATCTCGACCGAAGGGAGAGATCCCTCTTTAAAAGCGATTTCTCGCTCCACTCGAAATGGACCCAACGCTCCCATGAAACCAAAACCAGGCTGCGGTCTGGTCCTCCCGACACTCGGAAAAATTTTATCGTAATTCGACGCGAGCATCCGGGTTTGCGAAAAATGTTCTTTCTTTCGCAAACTATAGGCAGTTGGCGAGCTATGAATTACGAAAATTTTTCCCGTGTCGCCAATTTTTGGTGCCACCTTTTGTTTGGCACAAAAGGTGGCAAACAAGAAATATAAGCCAATAAAAAGATCCTGATAACTAGTTCAGGATGACAAGGGGTGTCGGGAACACCCCGGACGGTCTGCAAGCCGGCGGATGTTCATGGCTCAAATCTTGCTACAGCGATGAATCGCCGATCCGCTGTCCCCACCGGATACGAGGTCTGCAAAGTCAAAATCCTATCACCGGCAGTTTCCTGCGACATCACCCAAAGCTCAGTCGGTTCCACGACGCGCGTCTCATAGACTACGAACGTCAAAATCTCTTTTCCTTTTTTGATATAGACTTTATCCCCGACATGTATATTCGGTAGTTCGAAAAAGACCTCATTGTACTCCCCTTGCGAATTCTTGTAATTAGAAGAGTGCCCCACAATATAGGAATTCCCGACTTCGCCGGGATTGGCGGTACCACCCAAGTGCACGACTCCGGATTTAAGCTCGGCTTCAACATCCGAGGCCTTGCTTGAGCTTGAGTAAACAATAGGTACGCTAATTTTGAGATTTGGGATATCGAGTCTCGATGATTCCAAAGTCTGCACCGAAGAAGACGAGACCGCCGCCTGCTTGGCTTTGGGGTGAGTGAATTCCTGCCAATGAAAACCAAGATATATAAAAGCCAGACCACCCAGAAGTATGAGGGTCCATTGGCTTTGCGGAGTTAGGCTCTTTTTAAACCGAGACATTGTTGTTTATAACTTTCTGGCATTTGATTGCAAATGTTTACATAGTCCTGCCCTTTTTTGAGCAGACCCAGATCGTAAATCATGGCACTATAGCAATTGGATTTATAAGCTTCGGGCGTGGCTTGGCACATCGGCAGAGCAGTCTCAAACTGGCCATCTTTGTTTATAAAATCGCGTACCGCACCATAGTAACAGTGACCAATGTAGGAAGCGCTCCCGAGCGGGCAGAGTTCGTTGACCTTGGCAATGTTGTTCTGATAGGTCCCGGAGATATCCCGGCCCATACTTTGGTAGCACAAGAAAACATAATCCTTCTCAGCCGTATCGCATGATTTAAACCCGGCCTGGAAATTATAACCGTTGAGACGCAGGATCATAGACGACGACAGGAAGTAGCAGGCGTTTTTGTATTGCCGCTCCACGATATTGCAAGGATAGATGGGATCCTCGGCCTTGATGTATTTGGAGACATGTCCGGTCTTGGCATCTGTGGTAATATTTTCCATAAACACTCCGCCATAACAAATTTCCCGCGCCAAATTGGACGCATCAAGAAGGTCGCAGTCTTTGACCGAAACCAAAACGTCGTCCTGCTCGTACTGCATGACCCCGTGCCCGAGCCCGTGAGTGCATTGAAACCAATCAAAATAAACCTTACTCTGGTCATACGTGCCGCAAGCGGTGGTGACAGCCGTCTTTAGGTCCGGCTCTGTGGAAATATATTCCTCAAGCAAGCCGTGGTAGAAACCCGAGTAGCAGGTCGGGAGATAATAAGGCGACGCCGCCAAAGGACTGCCATAAACATGCAGTGCGATATTTCCTATTTTATGCGAGAGCGGATGGCAATTGGTTTGCGAATATCCGCCGAGATTATTGAGCTGATCCAAAAGTTGGAGCGTCTGCCGCGCGTCTTTGGCGACTATGTAAATTTTAAAAACATCGGCATAGCAATCAAAAATATCCGAAGACTGCCCTCGGGCTTCGCATTCGGTATGGATTTGCTCAGCTGATTTGGCCGCGACAAGCCGCGCTTCGGCGGTGATACCGGAGTCAGACGAATTGGTTTTATGGCGGGCGGAATTCCACCACAGCAGGCCGCCAGCGATGAGTACAATCGCCAGTGCCGCTAAGCCTTGTCTATAGACATTTTCCTTACGTTCCATTCCTCAATTATAACACATTCGCGACTTCAGTGATTTTGCAGTCCACGAGCTTATTTTGATCACGGAAAAAGAATTGCCCTTCAAAATTCTTCCCTTCCAAAAAATACGGAAACCAAAATCGGTCATCCGGCCACATCTTATCGAAGGGAATTTCGTTTTTATAAAACCACTGGGGTCTCATCTCTTCGGTTTCGACAGGCTCGCCCGTGAATTCTTTGACTTCAAACAGGTGCACTTCGATTTCATCAGTATCGTCCATGAACCGGAAATGCATGATGGCTTTCTTTTCGCATTCAATCGCTGTAAGGCCGCTCTCTTCCAAAAGCTCGCGCCTGCAGGCGGTAAGCAAATCTTCTCCGGGTTTAAGCTTCCCGCCAAAACCGTTCCAACGGCCCGCACCGAAGCCGCGTTTTTTGAAGCCCAAAAGTATTTGCGAATTGGCCCGCACCAGGCAGAGCGTCATTATTTTTTTCATGTTTCGTTTCTAAATTTTATCATTAAACTTTAAAGTTCCGGGCTGTCCATGTAGACGCCTTTATTTGCCATCTCGGCCTTATCCGTATCGGGGATATGCAAAGTTAGAATTTTTTCATTGCTAATCATAGACGCGATTTCCTGGCCGGCTTTGAAAAATTTAGGGTCAGTAAGCCCATAAAAAATACTCCTCGGACCGTTGAGAAAAAGTGTGGCATGGTTGAGGAGCTCTTTGATATTTTCGGTGAGATTGAAAGTTTCGTGCTTATTATCTATAGACGCCACGTCGCCTTCTTTAAGCAGGCTTTCGAATTGCCGATTTTTTATGGGGTGGGGAAAGTGGAATAACGACAAGTAGCTCGACCCGGAGCGGGACATATGGACTTGTTCTGAGACGCGCAGTAAATATTCCCGTACTATCGCTTCGGCATTGCGGGATTCTTCGGTGGTCATGAGATTAAAAGCCAATTGGCAAATTGTCTGCATGTCGTTACCTAGTTAAGCTTATAAATCAACATAACACAAGCACTATAGCGCGTCCAGCTTATAAAAAAACTCCCCAAACGGGGAGTTTTCATTATGATCGATTCGAAAGTTTGTAACCGCTGTAGGCCAAGTACAGGCCGACCACAGCGCCAACCCAGCTCCATACTGGAGCGATGTGACTGCTTCCGAACACCAGATCCAAACCCTTGAACGCACGATACAGATGTACAACACCCACTACCAGAAAGATGGCGGTGGTCAGTTGCATATATGATTTGTGTTTCATCACGTTTCCTTTCACTATAATTATAACGCCAGCAAAAACTCCCTGTCAATCACTTGGCCATAAAAAATTTTTTCTGTTTTATAGGCAGCCTCTCTATAGCGTAACGTAAAGCCGTCCGCGGCATGGATTTATAGTGAGTGTTTAAAAATTTAACAAGGACTTTTTCGTCCTTTTTTCCGGCTTCGCGGAGCATCCACCCAACGGCTTTGTGTATGAGATCGTGTTTATCCTCGAGCAGGATTTCCGAAATCTTCAAGGTGTCCTCGTATTGATTATTTTTGATAAACCGCAAGGTTGAAACTATGGATATCCTCCTTTCCCACAGATCCTGTGATCGGGCGAGAGTGTAGAGGATCTGCCTGGACTTGTCCAAAAGGTATTCCCCCAAAATGTAAGGCGCAGACGTGTCCACCAAATCCCAGTTGTTGATGTTCTTGGTGTTACCCAGATAAAAACCGGCGATTTTATTTTTTTCCGCACTGTCTGATTTTACAAACCTGAAAACCAAAATCGTAAGTGCGATAAATCGATGTTCATGGACTTTGGATTTGAGGAGTTTCTGGATGTCTGGTAATTTAAGGTCTTCGTATTTCTTGGCGAGTTTCCGCATCTGCGGGACTGTCAGACCGACAAAAACATCGCCGTGCCCATACTGGCCCGGTTTGGTTTTGAAAAACCACTGCGAGACGCGGGCCCGCGCAGGCCTCGCGTCTTTCTTGATTTCTGCTAAAAGTTCTTTGAGCATAAATTACTACCATTGCGAGGAGTCCCGCAAATAAAGTTAAAATTCAAAAGCGGGACGACGCGGCAATCTCGGACAAGATCGCCGCGCGCCTACCAGTCCTGAGCTTAGAATAAACGGCGCTCGCCGATGGGCTTATGCTTCGGGCTGCAGCAAGGGGGCGAATTTTTGTCTCAGCTTAGCAATTTTGGGGCTAATCACGAAACTACAATAAGGCTTATCCTGATTGGTCTCATAATATCTCTGATGATAACTTTCCGCCGGCCAGAATTTATCGAGTTTCGTAACTTCGGTAACAATCGGGTCATCGTAAACCTTGTCCGTTGCAAGTTGCTTAATAAAATTCTCAGCTGTTACTTTCTGCTCATCACTGATGTAAAAAACTGCCGAGCGATACTGCGGCCCGATATCATGCCCCTGTCGATTGAGAGTGGTCGGATCATGCATGGTGAAAAAAACATTCAGCAAGTCTTCATATTTTATCTGCGATGGATCAAATTCTATCTTTATGGATTCTGCATGGCCAGTGTCACCGCTTGAGACTTGTTCGTAAGTGGGATTGGCTGTGGAGCCTCCAGCGTAGCCCGACTCGACAGATTCTACACCTCGTAGACGTGTAAAAATCGCCTCTGTGCACCAGAAGCAACCTCCCCCAAAGACGGCGGTTTCTAGGTTGTTGGACATTTGCTTGAGTTTACTAATTAAGTTATCATTCGTGAAAGGAGGAGCTATGAATTCTCTTTCAAGGTTAGGTTTCGGAGAAAAATACACTTATGCACTCGCTGCGGTCCTGCCTTTGATGATGATTTTCCCAGTTGCACTCCTCGCAGTTCCGGCAGGAGTATTCGCTGGAATCTTAAGAAAAGATGAAGGCCTGCTGGAAGAATATCTCGCTATCACAGCGGCAATCCTCACCTGGATCGGCGCATTCTGTCTACTCTCATCTTTGTTCACCCAGGCCCACGTTCTTCTTTGAACGATGGGCCTCATTTTTTGTCCAAAATCAAGCACGCGGAATTAATGCAGTAGCGCTTGCCACCTTTTTCCGCCGGCCCGTCGTCAAAGAGATGTCCCAAGTGCGAGCCGCATTTTTTACAAATAACTTCGGTCCGCTTCATGCCGAAGCTTGAGTCGTCTCGTAGTTCCACGTGCTCAAGGTTCATGGGATCTGTAAATGACGGCCAACCAGTGCCGGAATCGAACTTTGTCTCAGAAGAAAATAATTCCTGGCCGCAGACCCGACATTTAAACACACCTTTGTCGTGATTATCTACATACTCTCCTGTAAACGCTGGTTCTGTATCGCCTTCGCGTAAAATCTTGTATTGCTCAGGGGTCAGTTTTTCTTTGAGCTCATCTTCATCAATTTTCATATCTGCCATATTATTTTTCTCCTAAATTCTTAATTATCTCAAATTCGCTTTTGGTTATCGGGTGCACGGACAATCGCGGGACCCTAAATAAACTCATGCCGGATAATTTTTTATTATTTTTAATCTGCTCGAGAGTTACGACTTGCTTGAACTTGGACACGAATCCGATTTTCGGAGCAACCCAAGGATTTTTGTCCTTGGTGGCCTTTGGGTCGTAGTACTCGCTTTTTTTATCTAGCGCCGAGTCGTCGGGTAGGCCCACTTGCACAACCTTGCCAATCCCCGCGATTCCGGTAAGCTTGGCCATTGAGTGATAGAAAAATACCAAATCTCCGGGTTGCATCTCGTCTCGCATGATATTGCGCGCGCGGTAATTCCGGATATTCTCCCAGAGAGTGCTTTTGTCTTTTTTCAGATCATCGATCGAATAGCTGTCTGGCTCGGATTTTATTAACCAGTATTTTTTCATAACTTTAGTTTAGCGTATAAACGCAAGCTTAGACAAGCTAGCTCAAATCCAAGCCACTCTTGTTGAGGAACACGGCAAACCCTGCAAAGCAAACCATAACCAAAAATCCGAAAAACGCTCCAGCCAGAAGTTTATGCAAACCTATAACCAAGAAAATTAAAGCCGCTATAATCCACATGCCCCCAGCATAATAAGCAATCTTTTTGCCCGCAATTGTAATTTCTACTAGGTTTGTATATTCCATTGCGAGGAGCCGCAACTCTTAAGCATTAAATCCGCGGCGACGCGGCAATCTCTTTTCTCAAAGCTCAGAGATTGCTTCGCGACTCTGAACAAAGCATTGTTCGTCGCTCGCAAAGACAGTGACACTTGAACTACCGTGCGGGATTCGTCTGCTCCCGGCCCGTGCTCAACGTACTCACGTCACATCCGGCCCAAAGCCCCAGCTTTTTTTCCCGGGCGTGCCTTTCCGCCAGGCGGAATTCTTCTGACTTAGAAATATCTGGAGGATAGTCGTAAGCAAAGGCATATCCCTCCTCGATCAATTTCTTGTTTACAAGTGTCCTGTCGCCGAGATAGACAAATCCCAGCCATCGGCCGTATTTGTCGTAAGTTGTAACATCTTTTTGGAAAGTAATCATCTGCCCCTCAACCAACTCGCGGTTTCGTGCCGCGGCTTCCACGGCAAAACACTGCACCGGCTTTCTTTGATCAAACTCTTCCGGCGTATCGATCCCGATATAGCGCAAATGTTCTCCGTTTATGAGCTCTATGGTATCACCGTCGATGACACGCACAACTTTGATCGGTTTCCCGGGTTCGGTTTTGATCGATTTATCGTAATGAATAGTCTGGGCACTACTCACCTGTTCTTTGGGCGAGTTGATCTTGTGGTTGTCGGAATAAATCGCGAAAACCAAAAGTATAATCCCCAGAATAATTGAATAGGTTCTTTGGTCCATAGAATAAAAAAGGCGAGATCACAACGTGTAGGAGTTGTGCCTCGCCTGGAAATCACGTGTCGATGACGGGAGAATCGTCGCCTGAGGAGATCCGCAGTGATCTAAGCCATTTTTTGTCAGGTGCATTGAACTCAGAGGAGCTGTCAGAGGAGCTGGCGGGAGGCAGGCATTTCTGCCCCGCTTTGGCACCCAGAGGGTCTTTTTGCACCCTCGTGTAGGTTATGAATCCAATCTCTGCCTCGAGTGAGAGCTTGATCTCAAAGCCTTCCTTTCTCGCACGTTCCCGAATCCTTTCAATCTCGGCGCTTTTTTCAACGAGATCGCCGATTGCTACGGATATTTCCTTTGCGAGTTTGTTGCAGATGTCGTCCATCGGCGTCCCCCTTGTGTATATTTCTATTCTACTCGCTCTGGTATACAAATGCAAAACGGCGTATAATGTTTTGTATAGTTTCTACGGAGGGTTCCATGGGTAAACTCGGAGCGAACACGCTCAACATCCTGGGCGGGATAGCGGCACTACTTGTCCTTCTGCTCTACCTGGGTGTCAAAACTGTCTACAGCATCTTCGGGTACAAACTCGAAATGGAGTCAGGCTACTGAATCTAATCCCAGCAAAAAGGCGATCCTCTTTAGATCGCCTTTTACTTTTACCAAGAACCGCCGCCTCCACCGCCAAAGCCGCCGCCAGAAAATCCTCCGCCGCCAAATCCCGATCGGCCGCCGCCGGCCGCAGAAGCCGCGTTTGCAACCAGGACTCCGGCAAATCCTTTGTTGAAATGTGAAATTGAATCGTTAAACACCACAAAATTAAAGTACGTGTGAGTCGGATCGTAAAACCAACGGGGCTGATACTGAAACAGCCCTTCGAATTTCTGGGCCCATGCACTGGACACGCCTAAGGCTATGGCATAAGGCAGAAGCTTTTCGAAAATTTGCGGGTCCTTGGCCGGATCATTATGAAAATCCAGGCGATCTTTCTCTGCCACAGACATATAGTCTCTGAGTCCCAAGACCACAGCTTGAGTATCGGCACCCTTCTGAGTTTTCTTGGGCATAAAGTATCCAAACAAGATGACTATGATCAAACTTGCCGCAATCGCAAACAGCACTGGTATTGATAAGAATCCCGTGAAGAAATAAACCATAATTCCAAGCAATATAGCCGCTGAGCCAATGTATTTCATGCGCGCCACATGTGGTTCCTGGATGAAATACCCAAGTGTAGTCATTCTCTTCGGGACAGAGTTCAAGCCAAAAGTATTGGAGGTAGCCTTGCCTTTCCCTTTGAGGCTTGAAAGCATTACTTCGCTTGGGCCTAAGTTAAACAAAGCAGACATGATTTTCTTATCAAGATCACCCAAGCTGTCGCCCGCTTCTTTGAGCCGAGTAAACTTATAATCCTCTGAGCCAAAGATCCCCTGTTTGGGAATGCGCTCAATCTTAAGATAGCCTTTGGTGGCAAGATAAATTATCTCAGCTGTTATAAGCGAATTACTCGTACGCTCGGCGGCCAAGAATCCGGCTTCAGCGGGAGTGAGATTGTCTGGCGCTTCGTACTGGGCCACACGCGGAATCGAAGGTTTGGGATCGCGGCCATATTTATTCCACAAATACCACATTCCCAGGAGGGCAAATATCGGCAGGAGGAAAACAAGGTTGTCGCGGATGATATCAAGGAATTTGGTAAATGTACTGGGTTGATGGACCAGACCTTTGGGAATCGAGACGACAAACGTGAGCCCTTCCCCTGGAGCCAAAGGACCCTGTGTAAACTGGGCGCCGCGATCGTTGATCGTACCATTTGAACAACTGGCCGTAGATCCGGGCGGACCGGCAAAGCATGCTGTGTTTGTAAAATTTCTGTTGGTGCCAGGCAAAATCACAGTCGCTGTCGCTCCGCCTATAGGCACTTGCCAATCGTTTCCTGTAGCGTTCCAATAAAGCTCGTCGTGATCATCGAAATAATTAATCGCGCGCTCGACATGATAATGCACAACATACGTTTTGACACCCGAGACCAAAACATCCGGATCGCCGATTTTGATATCCAGCAAACCGCTTTTTTTGGAAGTGGTAAAGCTAAGCCCGGTGCCGGACGAATCGTTCACCAAAACATTCGAGACGCGCAGGTTATAATTAACCCCGTTCCGAGTGTATTTGTACGGGATGTCGCGGAAGATTCCATGATGCGAAGTAGATCTGAAGTCATAGACAATCGTCTCAGCAACATCGAGAGAGCTATCAGGGTTTATGGTGTAGACCGCATCGAAAGATTGTATCTGCTCAGTCCCGGTTTGGGCAGCACTGGTCTGGGCTAGAATCAGGCCCAAAAAGATAATAGTAACAAGTTTTTTCATAAGCTTAGTATAACACTGCTTGGGGTTAAAAAACAGACAAAATAAAAACGGGTGGAGGAGGATCTTTTTTCTTTGATCTTCTCTCCACCCGTGACGCCGGTGAGGCTTACAGCACGATCGGGCCGGACCGCGCCCGTGCAAAGTACTGCACGTACGCTCCGTCCTTGAGTTTCGTCATGCGCATCGCGGCTCGCGAAGCACTCGCTCGTGTATACATTGGCGCAGTCGCCGTCGATCGCCGCCCATGATCGCCTGGTCGCTGACTTTCAAAATAAACCGGCTGGATCAGTTTCTGGGGCGGTGAATCCGTCGGAGGGACTCCCTCTCCGATCATCGACATGTCGTATCTCATGTGGGCCGGCATCTGCACGATGTAGATTGCCGGGACGACTGTGAGCACGACTGCGGCGACTGTCGCGTGGGTTCCGCGAGCCTTTGGCGGCGGATTTGCCCGAGCGTAGTACAGGCCACCAGCCACAACGGCTGAAATGACCAGTACCGAGACCAGTCTCGTCATGCACTTCCCCCCTTTCGTTTCAACCAGAGCATTATACACCCGGACAGCGGAAGCTATCAAGTCCCCCGCCAAGGGCCCTGCGAACACCCGGGACGGGGTGTCGGGTGTTTGTCTTGTCTCCGGTCTCCTAGACTAACTTATCCACACATAGTACCTTGCATTATATAGTACTAGGTGATACGATCTAGTTACCTAGGCAATCATTAACAATTAATCTATGAGCAACGAACTCAAAAACTATACAGACAACTCTGCCGCCCAAATGCGTAAAGGTACCCTGGAACTCTCTGTCCTGCTTGTGATATCAGACGATGAGGTTTATGCTTCCGATATCATTACTAAGCTCAAGGCTTACGATCTTCTGGTGGTCGAAGGCACTCTCTATCCTATCCTGTCGCGGCTCAAGGACGCCGAGCTTGTGACCTATACATGGGTCGAATCCAAAGACGGTCCGCCGCGCAAGTATTACAAACTCACTCCTCGCGGCAAAGAAGCTTTGGGACAAATGAAAGAAACCTGGTCGAATATCAATAAGTCGATTAATCAATTAATTAAAAACGTATGAAGAAAACAATTAACGTAACCGTAGGCGGGTTGGTGTTCTCGATCGAAGAAGACGGCTACACTCGCCTGCACGACTATCTTGAATCACTCAAGAGCCATTTCCAGACACTATCTTATGGCGGAGAAGTCATAGCCGATATCGAAGCCCGGATTGCCGAGCAGTTCAATTCAAAAATTTCCGGCAATGCGCAAAGAGCGATTACCGATGTGGATGTCGAGGAAGTTCTCAAGGCTATAGGCTCGGTCGAGGATTTTGCAGAAACACAAACCTCCGGCAAAACCACTGCCGCACCTGGCGCCAAGAAACTTTATCGTAATACCGATGACGTCATTATCGCAGGCGTTGGCTCTGGCCTGGCGGCTTACTTTGGCATCGATCCGACACTAGTGCGCGTAATACTGTTTGTGACTGTGCTCGCCGGCGGCTGGGGTATATTACTTTATCTTTTGCTCTGGCTTATCCTGCCCGAGGCCAAAACTGCCGGGCAGAAACTGGAGATGAAGGGATCCCCGGTTACTATCAAGCAAATTGAGCAGACTGCAAAGGAGAAAATCTCCGAGGTCAGGGGCTCTGGTGCCGGGCGCAGACTCATTAATTTCTTTGGGCGTGCCATTAAAATTTTTGCGAAAGTAATTCTCATCATCATCGGCGCGGTGCTCACCTTTGGCTCGGCTGTTGCGGCTCTCGGGGTCACATTCGGATTTGCCAATTTGCACTTCAATAAATCTTCTGTCTTTGCCGAGTTCCCTATTGCATCTGTCTTCCATGGTGCTGAGTATTTCTTTGCGCTCATCTTGGCTTACATTACCGTAGTCATCCCGCTTATTTTCCTCGCCCTCGGCGGTCTCACCCTCATCCGGCTCAAGAAACCTCCGGTTAATGGTACTGTCGCGGCCGTTCTTTCCATAGTTTGGGTAGCCGCAAGCATTGGCACCGGAGTCTTTGCCATCCACAAAGCGCCAGCTATACAAGCGGCGGTAAACGACTATCGCGGCAACGTCGAAACCAGGACCCTGCAAGTTTCCGGATTTACCAAAGTTGATGCGTCTTCTGCTTACCGCATCAACATCACCTCTGGCAAAGATTATGCGGTAAAAGTTGTGGGCCACACCCGCGATTTGGATGAGTCCAATTTCGCGGTAGAAGATGGCACGCTCAAACTCAACCATAAAGGAAAAATTTGTTTCTTCTGCTGGAATGACGCCGTCACTGTTACCATCACCACCCCGGCACTCGATAGCATCAAAGGTACTGGTGCCGTGGACTATGCGGTAGGAAGTTTTAGCGGGGCAAACTTTAGCATCGACCTCTCCGGTGCCAGCAAGGCTGTTATAGAAAGCCTTACAGAAAGCTCCACCACCATAGAATTATCCGGCGCGTCATCTACAACTGTTTCGGGTAAGTCAAAGCTTATAAATCTAGATTTGTCTGGCGCATCGAGGTTCGACGGAACAAACTTTGTAAGCGAAGAGGCCACAGCGGATGCCAGCGGCGCCTCTCATGCCCAAATTTATGCAACCAAAACTTTGAGTGCTGAGGCTTCTGGTGCCAGCTCGATTCTATACAAAGGTGATCCCAAAATAGACAAACAGGACGAATCCGGCAGTTCCCGCATCCGCCCACAATAAAAATATAAAAAAGCCTGCACCAGATCCGAAGATCCAGTGCAGGACTGTTACCTACAACTTAACGGTTTTGTCGAAAGCTCCCGAAGCAGCGAGTCGAACCGCCAGATCAGCGGCATAACGTTCAAGAGGATACTGACTCGATCGCCAAGCATCTTGGAAGCAACTCGAGAGAAAGATCGGCTTGCGGATTTCGAAAATACTCGCAGGGTCTTTCAGGTATTCGCGAAGCCGCGCTCCTACGAAGAACTGCAGTCGTGGAATTACGCCAAAGTACTCATGGAATCGAACATCTTTACACAAGCTCAGATTGTCGGTGTAGATGGCGGCGTCGTACCAGGTGTCCGTGACTTCTTCCTTCATCATCCCCGGGTACAGCTGAAGGAAGTTTGCGATCAACCGCTTGAGTGGCTCCTTACCGTAGACTCTCGCATCCAGAACGGTGTACGGACACACCTCTGGATCGTACAGACTCCAGTCCGTCAACATTACTAAAATCCAGTACGGCATACCGGCGACTTTTTCTTTGTTGAAACGATCGCGGTAATTCGTCGGATCGTGTTGTTCGTTGTCGTTGTTCTTGAAGATGTGCTCCAACACATAGCCTAAAGCGAAATGTGCCTGAGCGAAGTCGCCATCCATGAGTTTTCTTTCTTTGCCCATGGATCTCGCCATGTTGACGACGTTCTGTAAAACGCCGAAAAAGAATTGCATCTTCTCGGGATGTCCGATACGATGCGTCTTCTTCAGAGCATGCAGCATGCTTTCCCGGATGTCGCAATAGCCGGTTCTTTTCCAAGCTTCAGTAAACTCCTGAATGTTCGAGATGTCCACCGAAACCGTGTGTTCAGCCATTCTGTCCTCCTAACGTATTTCGCCCACGCCTATGGCGCCGGCTATATATCCCTCAATGGGACTACCCATATTACCATAGTCGGCTAAAGATGTCGAGGCAATACAAAAACGGCCGAAACCCCATCGCAGTCCAAATATATTTAAGCAAAAAAACCGTGAGCCCCTGTTTTCAGGAACCCACGGTAATAGTAGGGATCGTGTGGCACTATGGCCTGACGATCTCGTCGATGAAGTGATGTTGTAGCGCCTCTTCGGCTGTGAAGATTCGTTCATCAGATCCCCACCGCCAGAGAGTGTCCTCGGGCAAATTTGTTCTTGCGGACAGTTCGCCGAGAAAAGCCAAGTATTCAGGTTCGTAGGGATCTGCCGCAGTCTCCCCACCCATCACATAGACCCCTTGAGGTACGGAAACCTGTAAAGGGTGAAACATGAGTGTGGCTGAAGGCAGGGCCTTCCGGATCGTACAGCACTGAAGCATCATGAACGCCGAGGATGAAGCTTCACCCATAACAACTCCAGTAATCGTGAACTCGTCATCCGTAATCTTTTCCATTATGGAGAGAGCTTCATCTTTCAGCTCCTTACTGCCGCCTGGTGAATCGATACGGAGTTCGATGTCCGTACGATCCAGCAAAGCCTCTCGAAGCTGTGAAATCAACTGCTCGGTCAGATCGCCTTTCAGCGCGATTACTTTCATCATCTCCTCCGTTGTCGATATCAAATCCTAACACCCTTTGTGTCGTGAGTCAATACAAAAACAGGCTCGTTGCCTGTTTTTTATGTCAGTAGTCCTTGCCGGTCCCGCATGGACAGAGACTAAGAAAAAGAATACACTAGCCGTAATTGGAGGAGACATGCCATCAACTTTTGCAGTAACTGCGATGTATCTGGCCGGTTTAGGCTTAATCGCCAACTGGTTAGGGAAGAAAAAAAGTGCGATCGTTTTGGCTACAATTGCTGTAGCGTTTGGCTGCTATGATCTGATATTCCGGCCTTAGTCCACATGGACATGGCCGGTTTTTTTATGCCAATTCAGCCATCAGTTGCTGATGTTCTTGCGTGTTTAACAACCCACACTTCTTATATTTCTTCCCACTGCCGCATGGACAGGGATCGTTCCGGCCAATATAATAGGTCTACTTAGGAGGACTGATGAGCGACGACAAATGGGCTGAAAAGCTCGCAGAAAAGGTTGAGCCCGAACAACGGACTGAATTCATCCGATTTGTGACAGCCGGCGAGTCTTCTCCAGAATTCCAGTCCCATCTGGACTCCTGCCAAGCCTGCCAAGCTGCAGTGGAGGAGGCCGTCCAGATCACATCTCGTGGGCTGGAAAGGCTGGCAGAAACTCTCGCCGCGGATCGGAACAAATAGCCGAGAGGGTTCTTGGGCGACTACTTATGTGGCCGCCCATTTTCTTATGCCTTTTTCGCCATCAATTGTTGATGTTCTTGCGTGTTTAACAACCCACACTTCTTATATTTCTTTCCTGATCCGCATGAGACTATTGACTAAGCCCGCGTTTCGTGGTAAGCTATTGGGTCCTGAAGGAGGGACTAGATGAAAATATACCTGAATCCTACAGAAGATGGCGAATGGCGTGCAAAATCCGAGGATGGACAGGATCAGTCATTCGGTCCCGATCAGGCTTGGGCTCTGCATACGTTCCTATTGGAACACCCAAACCTCGGGATAGAGATCGAAGAAAGCTCTGTACAGGTCCCCTCAGAGACATAATTCCCCCTCAAGGGCCAAGCGCAAGCTAGGCCCTTTATTTATGCCAATTTAGCCATTAATTCCCTATGTTCTTGGGTATTAAGCAATCCGCACTTCTTATATTTCTTCCCACTTCTGCATGGACATGGGTCGTTGCGGCCGATTTCATTGGAAATTGGAATTTGAACATTGGTAATTGGAGCGGGAGCGACGTCCACTTTATATATCATATTCACAATCGTGTGTTCGATTTCATTTTGCAAAGCCTCAAAAAGTTGGAACCCTTCGTTTTTGAATTCAAGCAAAGGATCGCGCTGGCCATAGCCCCGCAGGCGCACGGAGTCGCGCAGATGCTCCATAGTATCCAGGTGCTCCTGCCAGAGTTGGTCGATAGCGCGCAAGTAAACAAACTTTTCCATGCTGGTCATCATGGCATCAGTCAATTTTTCTTTCTTAGCTTTGTAAGCGCTCTCGGCAATTTCTATAAGATGATTAGTGAGTTCGATTGGGTCTTTAATCTCTTTGACCTGATCCGGCGGGATCGGGATAATGCCCCCGGCTGCTTTGTAGATTTCCTGAATATTTAGTTCTTCCTGCGCAAAGTGGAAATTCACCAAATTCGTAATTTCTTTTTCCACCATGCCCAAAATTTCTTCGGACAATCCCTCTTGGTTATTTAGAATCTGCCTGCGTCTGTTGTAGATGCTCGTACGCTGTTTGTTCATGACGTCATCGTACTCAAGCACGTGTTTTCTCGTGTCGAAGTTAAATCCTTCGATTTTTCTCTGTGCCGATTCTATGGATTTGGACACAAGTCCGTGCTCTATGGGCTGATCATCCGGAATACCTAGCGTTTCCATCATGCGCGCGACTCTATCGCCGCCAAAGAGACGCATGAGGTCATCGTCGAGCGCGATAAAGAATTGCGAAGATCCGGGATCGCCTTGGCGTCCGGCCCGGCCGCGCAACTGGTTATCTATGCGGCGGGATTCATGCCGCTCAGTACCTATAACAGCCAATCCTCCCAGCTCTTTGACCTGCGAGTGTTCCTCCGGATCCACCGGGTTGCCGCCAAGCAAAATATCTACTCCGCGGCCAGCAATGTTGGTCGCAAGTGTTACGGCGCCGAGTCTTCCGGCCTGAGCAATGATGTGCGCTTCACGTTCGTTGTTTTTGGCATTTAGAATTTCGTGTGGCACACCAGCTTTGGTAAGTAGCTGCGACAAAAGTTCGTTTTTTTCAATAGAGATGGTACCCACCAAAATTGGCTGGCCAGTTTCGTGGATTTCTTTAATCGTGCGGATAATCGCCTCGGTCTTGCCTTGGACATTTTTGAAAACGAAATCCGCTAAGTCCTTACGGATCATAGGCTTGTTGGTCGGAATCTGCACGACTTCGAGGTTGTAGATTTTGTGGAATTCTTCGGCTTCGGTTTCGGCGGTTCCCGTCATGCCGGCGAGTTTGTGGTAGATGCGGAAATAATTTTGGAAGGTGATGGTAGCCAGGGTCTTGGATTCTTGTTGGACTTTGACGCTCTCCTTGGCTTCTATGGCCTGGTGCAATCCTTCACTATATCTGCGGCCATACATGAGGCGCCCAGTGAATTCGTCGACGATTATAATTTCATTGTTTTTGACGACATAGTTAACGTCGCGCTTAAACAAAGTCTTTGCGCGTAGAGCGTTTTCGATGTGGTGGACCGCAGTGATGTCGTTATAGAGATTGGGCATGTCCAGAATCTTTTCGAGTTTGGTGATACCGGAATCTGTGAGGGTCGCGGCTTTGTGCTTTTCATCAACTTCGTAATCTTCTTTTTCGACCAGCTTCTGTACGGCTTTGGCATAATCATAATATTTATCCGTAGGGTCGGTGTCGGGGGCGGAGATAATCAGAGGCGTACGCGCCTCGTCGATGAGGATGGAATCGACTTCATCGACTATGGCATAGTGAAGTTCGCGCTGGACCATTTGGTCCAGGCTATAAACCATGTTGTCGCGGAGATAATCAAAACCATACTCGTTGTTGGTGCCATACGTAATATCGGCGGCATAAGCATTTCGGCGCGGGATCGGGCGCATGTCCTTGACGTCCAGCACCAGGCCTTGGACTTCGGATTCTATCTGTTTGATTTCCGCTTCTTCGGGTTTGAACGCTGGATCATAGAGAAAAGCCTGGTCGTGCTGGATAGATGCGACCGAGAGGCCCAGGTAATGATAGATCTGGCCCATCCACGACGCTTGCCAGCGCGCCAGGTAATCGTTGACAGTGATAAGGTGTACGCCGCGGCCAGCCAGAGCATTGAGGTAAATCGGCAAAGTCGCAACCAAGGTCTTACCTTCTCCGGTGCGCATTTCAGCGATTTCTCCATTGTGCAAGACTATACCGCCGATCAGCTGGACGTCGTAGTGGCGCTGACCAATCGTCCGTTTGGCTGATTCGCGCACGGCGGCAAATGCTTCGGGTAAAATCTCAACCAAAATCCCTTTTTGCTCGTCCCAGTCTTTGCCGGCTAATTGTTCTTTCCATTTAGCTGTAAGGGCCTTGAGATCGTCTTGTGATTTAGTTTCGAATTCTTTTTCGAGTGCGTTAATCCGGTCAACAGTTTTACTGTGCTTGGCAACGACCTGCTGATTGGATTGGCTGAAAAGATTGGTGAGGAAAGACATAAGGGAAATATAAAATTGAAAACAAAAAGTGCAAAACAGGAGTTATTTTCCATTTTTTACTTTGCATTTTTCCTTTTTACAGCCTGCTTATTATACTAAAATTAGCCCAAAAAATAAAGGGCCCTGGTTTCAGTTTGAAACC
>JAIFWV010000014.1 GCA_019659055.1 Candidatus Doudnabacteria bacterium | reverse complement strand
CGTCTGGCTATTGTCACCATTAGCGGTACTCGATGGGAAGTGTGGACCACGCGCATGCCTGACTGGAACTACATCGCCTACGTCCGAGCCGATGGCAATGTTTTGTCGGTTGCAAATCTCGATCTCAAGGCTTTCACTGACGACGCGGTCAGCCGTGGTTCGGTAGAGCCAGGATGGTACCTCATAGATGTCGAGGCAGGGTTCGAAATTTGGCAAGGAGGATTGGGTCTGGGCACGAACTCGTTTTCGTTTTCCGCCAGGTAGCCTGGCGCATGCCACTTGCACCGTGAGGTATAGGTGGCTTTTTATTATTCCAATAATCATACTGGTATAGCATATTTTGCTACCTTTTGTGCCGAACAAAAGGTAGCGCCAAAAGTCGGCGACGGCTCTCGGCAGGACAGAGGTATAACACAGGGAAAAATTTTCGTAATTCATAGCTCGCAAACTGCCTTATTATTTGCGAAAGAAATAACATTTTTCGCAAACCCATATGCTCGATTGAAATTCCGACAAAATTTTTCCGAGTGTCGGTGAAACCAGGCTGCAGCCTGGTATTGGTTTAATGCGACCGTTGAAAAACATTTAGTCGGAATACGACGCGAGCCTATGAGTTGCGACTGGTTTTCTTCGCAATGTCCTAAGCTAAGCGAGCTAAGTATTCCGGTAAATTTTTTCTGGTCGCCAGTTTTTTGGTTACTTTTTTGCTGCCAAAAAAGTAACGTATAAGTTATGATCATAGAAATTAAACAAAGGACCTCTTATGACTAAGAAAAATCATAATAATACCAATATCGCCCCAAGGATGCAGAGGCGAATTGCCAAAATGGGAAGACTGGCTTCCGGTGCTGGATGCAGAGGCGAATTGCCAAAATGGGAAGACTGGCTTCCGGTGCTGGCAAGACCATGCGATCCACAAAAAACAGCAAGGAAATCGACCATTTCAATCGGTCCTGGTAGTTTGGCCAATCTAAACCAGCAAAAATTAGGGCGCACGCTGTCGATTTGGCTGATTTCAATGTTACTAATTTTGGGGTTTAATTAACACATAATTAACCAATCCGCCTACGCATAAAGCTTTGGCGGACAAAGGGAGAAATATATGGCAGATACAGAATCAGGGAAGTTTGAGAAGGGTGATGAGGCAACAAGAGATGCCGCACGCAAGGGCGGGCAGTCATCCGGCGGCAGTCGCAGTGGCAGTACCAGCGAGTAATTAAAAAAACAGCCCTAACTTCAGGGCTGTTTTTTTGTGCCTCGAATTATTCGCACAAATTATAAACAAAGGTTAGCTATTGATACAGGGATGTAGAAGGATATAATGCCAATTTGATTTCGAGCGTAGTGTTTTTGCCTTATATCGGACACAGCAGATATAGTATTAAATTGTTGCATAAACATTAATCATGTCGGGAGGTGATACATATGACACGAACAAAAGGCGCAAAGAACAAGAGCAGCAGGTCGCGGTCCGGTTCTGGATCTGGAGGATCTTCGGAAAGCGGTAGTTCCTCAAGTGAAGAATAATGATTAATTCGGAGGAGACTTTATGGCAGATGACAAGAAGAAACGAGGCTTCGCCGATTTGGGAACTTCGGATGAGGCGGCTTCAACTTCAAGCCGGGATGCTCAGGATGAAGGTGGAGAATAGGATTTCCAATCCCTCAAAAAAGCAGTAACCTGCTTTTTTGATTTATAAACACATGCTATGAATTTACACAAAGAAAGAAATTGAGCAGAATATTTTTTGGACATATTCAATTATTTCAAAGCAAAGCAATATGCTATTTAATACTTATGTATTATTAAACGTGGAGGATCTCTTATGGCAGATCAAAATGACATGAATACGCAAGATCAGGAACAAAAGACTGATCGATCGTATCAGGCAGAAACCGACGAAGAAGCTTCGGTCTGAACAAGAGTCAACGAAATCAAAACGCCTTCTCTAGCAGAAGGTGTTTTGGTATAAGGAGAAGCAATTTATGAAAACTGTAATTATTATCGCGGGACTCATGGTCGCAATTTTCCCGAAGTTCACTTCGGCGGAAAATGGTGTCCTGACCAACATCGGCAATTTCCTGGCGGGGGAGCCGTGCCGGGTACCTATCTACCACACCGAGTTTGCGTTTCCGCCCGAAGGCGGGCAGATTATCCGGATCGGGGACCAAATGTATTTCGTGAAGACCTATCTGCCCGGCTGTGAGAACGCAGCCGCTGGTGGAGCGCCTGTCTCTACGCGGACCGTCAACCAGTTTCCGCAGAACGACCAAATCGTGAGTGGTACGGAGACTACAGTGGTTCCTCGGACAACTAATTATGTTGCTCCCAAAACCGGCTGTAACTAGCGTATTAAAAAATCCTCCACAGTGGAGGATTTTTTAATTGGCTTGATTTTTGGCTTCGCGTTTGCGTTTGGTGGGATCTAAGATTTTCTTGCGGAGGCGCAGGGATTGCGGGGTTACCTCGAGCAGCTCGTCCGGGGCCAGGAATTCGAGTGATTCCTCTAAGCTCATGACTTTGGGCGGGGTGAGGATTAGAGCCTCATCGGACCCGGAGGCGCGCATGTTGCTGAGCTTCTTGGTTTTGTTGACATTGATTTCAATGTCTTCGGCTTTGGCATTCTCGCCGATGATCATGCCCTGGTAAACTTCCACAGCCGGGCCGATGAACAAATCGCCGCGCTCCTGGGCGTTGTTGAGGCCGTAAGCATTGCTCACGCCAGATTCGGAAGCGATGAGCGCGCCATGCGGCATGGAGTTACTTGTGGTTGCCGTGGCAGTCTGGTATGAATCAAAAATATGGTTAAGGATGACTGTGCCCTTGGTCTGGGTCAGGAGTTTGCTCTTGAGACCGATAAGGTTGCGGGTGGAGATGAGGTAATCCAAATGGACCTCGCCATTGTCGGTGTGGTTCATGGTGATGAGGTCTGCGCCGCGCCGGCCGACTTCTTCGATTACCGCGCCCTGGAAATTGTTGGGGACGATGATAGAGAGACGTTCAAACGGTTCTTTTCTGACGCCCTCTCCTTCGCGGAAGATAACCTCCGGCTGTGAGACTTGGAGTTCGTAACCTTCGCGCCGCATGGTTTCGATCAGCACGGCCAAATGCAGTTCGCCGCGGCCGGCTACGAGCATAGTGTCGGGCGAGCTGGTGTCGGTAACTTTGAGTGCGACATTGGTTTCTAATTCTTTGTAAAGCCTATCGCGCAAATTGCGGGATGTCACAAATTTACCTTCGCGTCCGGCAAAGGGTGAGTTATTCACGGCAAAAGTCATTTGGACCGTCGGTTCGTCGACAGTTACCGGGTCAATCTGCTTGGGGTTGGCGGGATCAGTGATAGTGGAGCCGATCGTGATTTCCGGAAGGCCGGCGACACTCACAATCTCGCCAGCAGTGGCTTCCTCGACGGAAAGTTTTTGCAAACCGGCAAAGACTGCGATATCCGCGGCCCGGCCATTGAACCTGGTCCCGTCGGGAGCGATTTCCATGATGGGCTGATTTTTCTTGAGTGAGCCGGAGTAAATTTTGCCAATGCCAAGCTTACCTTTGTAGGAATCATAAGCCAAAGCCAAAACCAGTATCTGGAGAGGTTCGTTTTCAAAAATCGTCGGAGCAGGAATCTTTTCGACAATAGTCTGAAACAGGGGAGTCAGGTCTGTCCCCGGCTTTTGGGTATCGAGGGTAGCAGTCCCGGCCAAAGCTGAGGTATAGACGATTGGGAAGTCGAGTTGCTCGTCTGAGGCATGCAGGTTTACAAACAAATCAAAAGTTTTGTTGACGACATCGTCAATGCGGGCATTCGGTGCGTCGATTTTGTTGATGACGACAATCGCTTTGTGGCCGAGCTCCAAAGCCTTCTTGAGTACGAATTTAGTCTGAGGCATAGGGCCTTCTTTGGCATCCACGAGAAGCAAAACGCCATCCACCATGCGCAGAGTGCGTTCGACTTCGCCGCCAAAGTCCGCGTGGCCGGGAGTATCAACAATATTGATTTTGACATCATGAAAAACCACCGAAGCGTTCTTGGCCTTGATGGTAATGCCGCGCTCACGTTCCAGATCCATGGAGTCCATGATGCGCTCGCCAAGATCTTCCATGTTGCGCTGGACATGAGTTTGTTTGAGCATGGCGTCCACGAGTGTGGTTTTGCCATGGTCAACGTGGGCGATGATAGCGATATTGCGGATGTCAGATCGAGTGTTCATAAAAAATAGGGCCTTTCGGCCTTTGTAGACAAGAGTAATTATACACCTTTTCAGGCCTTTTGTCAACAGGGTCAAGCTTGACAGTTCGGCCGAATTGGTATATATTTACCAGTACAGTTTTAGAAAGTTCTTTACAAGCATGGTACTGATATACATACCTGCTCCCAATTCCGGGATCGGCTGTGTTGCCTTGGATCGGCGGTCAGTACCAGTTTTTTCTAAAGTTCGGTGCCCGGCGTCTCGTAGACCCGTGTCGCGTTGACTCCTTCCGCGAGTCAGATGCTGGGCACCGGAGTAATTCGGCCGCACGCACGGCCGAATAGGGAATCGGTACCATGGTCTTTGTTCGCTAAGGCCATGAGGCTTTCCAGAGCCTGCAGTTGAGACCGAGTGGGATCCGCTCCTCCCCGAGGTAATTTGAAAAGCGGTGCAAGACGCGTGGTCCTATTTCCTGATAGGATTGCGAGTCCCAAGATATAATAAGAGGCATCTCGAGGTGGTTTCCTTAAATAGGCGAGATGATGGGGCTAAATCTGGATACCGCCCTATAAACTCCGGCACGGAGCCCGTAGCCCGAAGGTGAGTGCGCTTCTCCTACCTATGGGAGAAGACACCGTGAACAGGAACACGGTCGAGCATAAACCATGTTGCGTCGTTCGGCGGTTGGCGGCTTCAAAGCCCGCCGATGCCGCCGGTGGCACCCCGCGGAGTTGATTGGTCTTTCCGCGGACAGCCAATGTTCATCGGTCCATCGTTCTCTCGTTCTCAAAGGGGCCGGCCTGAGTCAATTGACTTAGGCTGGTCCCGCCTAAACACTAAGGAGGTGTAGAAATAGTTAAAAGTTGATAGTGAAAAGTTCAAAGTAAGCTCTGCGATCTCTCGTCGGGCTTTTTCTTTTGCCTTGGAACGTCAGACGTTCCTTGACTAGGAACTTCTGTTTTGCTAGACTTGTGAGTCAGGAAAATCGGTTAGGAGGATAGCGATGAGTGAGAGAACTCTGGCAATTATCAAGCCGGACGTGGTTTCGAAAGGGAAAATCGGTGCCGTGATCACGATGATCGAAGAATCGGGCCTGCAGATCGATCAAATGACAGTGACCTGGCTCTATTCACACATCTGGGAAAAGTTTTACGCCGAACATGTAGGGAAGTCGTTCTTCGATGGCCTTATCGAATTCATGGATTCAGGCCCATCCGTTGCCCTGGTACTTCGGGGTGAGAACGCCATCCAGCGGCTTCGTGACCTCAACGGCGCGACCAATCCGGCAAAGGCCGCAGACGGCACTATTCGCAGACGGTTCGGCACACCCGACGGCGGTCCGCGGAACGCCATGCATGGGTCGGATTCCCCTGAAAGCTTCGAGCGGGAGCTCGAACTATTGTTTCCGCAGATGTATTACGGAAACTAGAACTATAAGAGGCTGGTGCTACTATCGTGCCAGTCTCTTTTCTTTGTATCAATTTACAGTTGTAAGCAATTAGCTCAAGCTATAGAATGAAGAAGTAATTAAACTTAAAGAAGGACAACGCTATGAGTTGGTTAGCATGGATTATCTTTGGAGGTTTGGCCGGATGGGTTGCAACTTTGCTTACGGGTAAAGGTGCTCAGTTTGGGATTTTGGGTAACATTATTGTTGGTATAGTCGGGGCCATGTTGGGCGGCTGGATTTCTACCAGGTTCTTCGGCGGCCCGGCCACCACAGGCTTCGATATCCGAAGCTTCGTGGTTGCGGTCTTGGGAGCAGTCGTACTTTTGTTCATCATGTCGCTGTTCTAAATTTCATTGTCCACATAAGAAAAACCGCACGTTCGCAGTGCGGTTTTTCTTTATGCTTCCTAAGTAAGTTGTAAGCCGAATTCTGTCTGTTCCGCCTTCGCTTGTAAGCTTCGGCGGAGAGGCAACCATCTCTCTAGGTCAATCATTGCTGATTAACTCAAGCTGTCAACCCGCGCGTTTTGAGCGCCTATTTAACATTGCACTAACAAGTATGAATTTAGCCGTTTCAATCCAATGTCACCACTGGCTTCATCCAGCTCCAGTTCTTGCGAACTGGGGCTGGATGCCTTTTCATTTCTGATCAGGCGTCACTGTTCGCATCACGTGAATTACTTCAGACGGGCATTACCCGCTACCTGCGATTGCATGAACTCATGAGACTTCATCCAATCAACGTGTTCGGACTTTCCTCACCCCGTTTGAAGGGGCGCGATTGCCGTGCTTACTTAGGAAGCAGGTATAGTTTAGGCCAAAATCGCTTTTTTGTCAAGACTTAAATCCTTAGAGCTTTGTACAATTTCGGGATTTGTTTATTGCTTATAATTTAACGGCATAATTAAGCCCAAAAATTTATGACTGAGCAGGCCGAAGAGTTCTATGCCGAAAGCCTCAAGATCTTAAACAAAAGCCGGATCCCGTTTTTGGTTGGCGGGACCTTGGCCTTCAATCCATATGTTGGCATGAGCCGCGTGACCAAAGACATGGATATTTTTTGCAAGGCTTCGGATTTCCCAAAAATCGTGCAAATTTTTTCGGAACTCGGGTTCAAAGTCCAGACCACAGACGAGCGGTGGCTCGGCAAAGTTCTCAAAGCCCGAGCGTTTTTCGACGTCATTTTCAATTCGCGCAACGCCCTGGTGCCGGTAACAGACGAGTGGTTCGCCAAAGCTCCGACCGAAAAGATTTTTGGAGTGGAAGTAAAATTGTTACCGCCGACGGAACTGCTTTGGTCCAAAGTTTTTGTCGAGCACCGGCTCAAATACGATGGCAACGATGTCGCTCACCTGATCTTGAAGAAATACAAAGATATCGACTGGCAGAGAATCCTCAACTACATGGATCAGTATTGGGAAGTCTTGCTTATTCATCTGCTTAACTTCCGGTTTATCTACCCGTCCGAGCGGGAATTGGTGCCGCGCTGGCTCCTGGACGAACTGTTGTCCCGGCTCAAGGATCAGGAAAATCTCCCCACATCCAAAACCAAAATTTGTCGGGGCCGGCTCTATTCTACTGAAGATTTCGAGATCGACGTTGCTCAATGGGGGTTTGCCGATCTTATCGGGGAGGCGCCGCATGCCGGAAAATAAACTCCGTATCGCGGCAGTGGGTGATCTGCATGTGGCTGAGCATTCGTATCAGCCGCACCGGGATTTGTTTTTGGCGGCAAGCGACCAGGCGGATATCCTCCTGCTCTGCGGCGATCTTACCAATACTGGCAACCCGCGCGAGGCTGAGAATCTGGCTTTCAGTCTCTCTCAATGCAAAATCCCGGTGATTGGAGTTTTGGGTAATCACGATCATCATGCCGGAAGAGTTGATGAGATCAAAAATATCCTTTCGCAGGCGAAATTCAAATTTCTTGCTGACGAAACTTTCGTCTTGGGCGACATTGGGTTTGCCGGGGTCAAGGGTTTTGGCGGGGGATTCGATAAATTCATGCTGGGATTCTTTGGCGAAGAAGCGAGCAAGGCGTTTGTGACCGAGGCAGTAAACGAAGCGCTGAAACTTGAGAATGCTCTAAAACAGCTCGACCAGCAGGATTTGCGGAAAAAAATCGTCGTCCTGCACTATGCTCCGATTGCGGCCACCATCGAAGGCGAGCCCAAGGAAATCTACCCGTTTTTGGGAGCCTCGAGGTTTGCCGAGGTTGTGGATCGCTTCGAAAAAATAGAGTTTGTCGTCCATGGTCATGCTCACAATGCCGCGCACGAGGGACGGACCAAAACCGGCATCCCAGTCTATAATGTGAGCCTTGAGGTTCTCAAGAAAACCACTGGAAAACCCTTCTTGGTGCTTGAGGTTTAGGTGTTGACAAAACAGGTCTTTTGGTGTATACTGCCCGCAATGTTTCCTTAGTCGAAGGAAAATATATTTAAAACAAGGGTTCAAGTTTCCGTTTAGGTAAATTTTCCTTTGTTTAAGGTTTATAAATGAATACGAAGTTATTCGTCGGTGGGTTGCCTTTCAAGACTACCCAGGATGAATTGCAACAGCACTTTGCCTCAGCTGGCAATGTTGTCTCAGCGCAAATCATCATCGACAAATTCTCCGGCCGATCCAAAGGTTTTGGATTCGTCGAAATGGGTTCTCCAGAAGAGGCCCAAAAAGCCATTGATATGTTCAATGGCCAGGACTTCGGTGGCCGCCAATTGGCAGTCAACGAAGCCCGCCCGAAGACCGAAGGTCCTCGCGGCCCACGAAGAGACAATTACTAATCTCTCGCAAAATTACCTCGCCGTTGGCGGGGTTTTTTGTTGCAAAAAAAAGACCGCATCGCCCGAGGTTAGGAACGATGCGGAGTAGAAAACAATCTTTCAATTTTGGATACAAGATAGGGATGCCATTTTGAGAAATCGGGGCGAGCGGTCAGCCAATCGCGGATCACGCATAACTTGAGCTGTTCGGTTATATCGAGCGCGAGCTCAAAATAGGCGGGAGCCGCGGGTGCACGCTCCATCGCTTCTTTCAGTATTTCCCCAATCAAGCGATTGAGCTCGGTCCGGCATTCCTTGTTGCTGATCGGAAGCCCTGCCGCTTTTTTGAGTCGGGCTTTAATAATCACCACGTCCGGCAAAAACTCCGGAGTATGGTGCGGCCGCTCTTCGCGCCGGTCGGTGTGGAGTTGCGGCGGCGGCGCGCCACGATGAGGCGATGCGTTGAGAATTATTTCATTACACAACGCAAGCAGGGAATTACGGTAACCTATCTTTTTCGGTTTCATCCATCCTCCTTGGCCTTTCCAATATATCAGAATAGTAAGGTATGTCAAAAGTTTGAAAAACGGGAGCAAAAATGGTATAATAATGGCCAATGAAGAAGTCAGAACTCCTATTTAACCTAATCTCGATATTTGTGGACGAAGCAATGGTCATCGTGGCAGGAATTGCCGCTTTTTATTTGCGTTTCCGCATTTCCAATCTTCGCCCGGTTCTCTACCAGCTCCGGTTTGAGGAATATTTCAAGATCCTTATCCTGGTGAGCCCGATAATTCTGCTGCTTTTGGCTCTGGCGGGTCTTTATAACCTCAAAGGCACTCGGAGGCTGAGTTCTGAAATCGTAAGAATCGCCTTGTCGATCTCATCCGGGCTATTGATCGTGGTGATTTTATTCTTCTTCAACGAAACAGTTTTTCCCTCGAGGCTTATAATTCTGTTCAGCTGGATGCTCACTATCGTTCTCATCAGCCTTGGGCGCATGATCCTGCGTTTTGTCCAGGTCCAGATGCTCAAAAAAGGCGTGGGCTTACATAAATTGGTAGTGGTAATAGACGAGCAAAATCAAGAAAGCGAGATCATCCAAGAAATCCGAAGCCGGCCGGAGCTCGGGTTCCAGACGGTTGGGACAATCAAATCGAGCGCCCCGATAGAGATTATGATGGCCGATCTCGAGGCCATGCGTATGAATTCCGGAATTGACGAATTATTGCAAGCCGATCCCAATCTCAATCAGTCCGCAAGTACTTCGATTTTGCGCTTCTGCCGGGACTATGGGATTTTGTATAATTTTGTGCCCAATACTTTCGAAACGGCGCGGACCAATGTCGCCGTGGAAACTATTTCTGGAATTCCAGTAATCACTCTCAAGGGCACGCCGCTTGAAGGCTGGGGCAAGGTCGTCAAACGGTTGATGGATATAATAATTTCCTTGCTCGGCCTAATCCTTGCCAGTCCATTGTTCGTGCTGGTTGCCATCGCGATTAAGCTCAATTCCAAAGGCCCGGTGTTTTTCCATCAGCCGCGTGCAGCAGGTTTGGGTGAGTTTGAATTTTATAAATTCCGTTCGATGCATCATCAGATGAGCGAAGGCACGGCCGAAGGCGATCGCCTGCGTCAAGAGCTCGAGAAGCAGAATGCCCGCCAGGGTCCGTTTGTCAAAATCAAAAATGATCCGCGCGTGACATCTGTGGGCCGATTTATCCGCCGCACCAAACTCGATGAATTGCCCCAGCTGTGGCATATCCTCACTGGCAAGATGAGCTTGGTCGGTCCGCGCGTGCATATGGTGAAGGAAGTCGATCATTTCCGCAACGATTACAAGCGGCTATTTGTACTCAAACCGGGAGCCACAGGCCTCACGCAAATCGTCCAGGCGACAGACAACCCCGAAATTTCCTGGGCCGAAGAAATCCGGCTTGACGAATTTTATATTGAGAATTGGTCCATCTGGCTTGATATATATATTATTTTCAAAACTGTATTAATTCTTTTAGGTCATCGTCCGAAAGTCGATTATTAATACTGCAATACTTTCTCGTATTGCAGTATTTTAAACGGTAGCTATAATATTAAAAGATATGACTAAACTTTCGAAGAGACCCATCGACCCTAAACATATGGGAAATTACATAAATAATTTGTGGTCAGTTTTTATTTTGTTAGATACTAAAGACCAAATAAGAGCTGTTTTTCGTGATTTATATACACACACTGAACATAAGATGCTCGCTAAACGATTGGAAATCGCCCGGAGATTACTAGAGGGACAGACTTATGATGAAATCTCGGATAATTTGAAAGTTACTCCGCATACGATCGCGGCGATCAGCAATACTTTGGAACGCGATGGATCAGGTTTAAGGATTGCCCACCAAAGATTGCTTGCACTGGAGAAAACACTTCTGAAGAATCGAACAAATTACCAAAAATATCTGGAACGTAGAAGAACGCCTAAATATAAGGGTGATTTAGGATTTATAAAATTAATGGGAGCGGGAATAGGAAAGACAGCTGAACTATTGCAGCGGCAAACTCGTAGAAAATCAGCAAAGAAACATTTATCTGTAAAACTATAATACTTTCTCGTATTGCAGTATAAGAAAATTTTATGAGAGTAGCCTTAGTACACGATGTCCTAAACCAATTGGGCGGAGCTGAGCGGGTTTTGGCCAACTTCCTTGAAATCTGGCCGGATGCCACGATCTTCACGGCTTTTTACGATGAGCAGAAAACCCAAGGCCAATTCGCCAGATTCACCAAGAAGGTCAGCTTCCTGAATAACTTGCCGTTATCCCACATCCACCCGCGATTGTTTGTAACACTTTTGCCATGGGCGTTTGAAAGTTTTAATTTCAACGATTTCGATGTTGTGATTTCGGATTCCTCGGCGTTTGCCAAATTCGCCAAACCAAAAAATAAGCTCCACATCAGCTACATTCATACTCCGACGAGATTTTTGTGGATCGAACCCGAGTATCTGGATAAGCAAAGATATCCGTACTTGTTCCGGTTGGCTGGGAAATTCACTTTGCCCTGGCTGAGACGCAAAGACTATAAAGCCGCCCAGCGGCCGAATTTTCTCATTGCCAACTCTGTCACCGTCCAAGATCGGATCAAGAATTTTTACCATCGTGAGTCTGTGGTTATCCCGCCGCCGGTGGATACTTTGTTTTATCAGACCATGGGTATAAAGAAAGATTATTTCCTCATCGTCACCAGGCTTGAGCCGTATAAGAAAGTCGACATCATTATCGAAGCCTTCAACCGATTGGGCTGGCCGCTTAAGATTGTAGGTAGCGGCACCATCATCGACGACCTCAAAAAAATCGCTCAAGGTAACGTAGAATTCCTGGGCCGCATACCGGAGACCGATCTCAAGCGATACTATGCCGAAGCCAAGGCTTTTGTGTATGCCACCGAAGAAGACGCTGGGATCGCCCTCCTTGAGGCTCAGTCAGCCGGCACGCCAGTGGTGGCTTACGGCAAAGGCGGCGCATTGGAAAGTGTTATCGCCGACAAAACGGGAGAATTTTTCTACGATCAGACGCCCGAGTCGCTCATTACCGCCCTGCAGAACTTTGATGCCAGCCATTATAGCCGAGAAGATTTGCGTAACAATGCCCTGCGGTTCAGTAAACAGAAATTCCAAGCTCAGATTAGGGACTTCGTGGAAGAAAAATATAGGGAGTACATGAATAAATGACAATCGGCTTAGACTTGCGCATGCTCGGCGGCGGCTCCGGGATCTCAAGATACATTTCGGAAATCTCACAAGCCGTTTTGGAAACAGATAAGACCAACAAATATGTCTTGTTTTTTCGCAATGCCCAAGATGCCAAGCCCTACGAGCGCTTTGGTCGGAAAATCATCATTGCCGATATTGCGCATTATTCTTTGGCCGAACAGCTGAAGTTCTCCCGGATTTTGCGCAAAGAAAAATTAGATCTCGTCCACTTTCCGCATTTCAATGTCCCAATCCTTTACCGCGGAAAGTTTGTAGTCACGATTCACGATCTTACACACACCAAATTTCCAGGCCGGAAAAAATCGCGGGTTTTCCACCGTCTGGCGTACAATGCGGTTTTGGCCTGGGCGATCCGCAAATCCACAGCCATCGTCGCGGTTTCCGAATCCACCAAGAAAGAAATTTTGGAATACTTCAGTGTAGAACCGGAGAAGATCCATGTTGTCTATGAAGGAGCAAACAAATCGTACGGCGTTTTGGATAAGGACCGCGCCTTTGAATTTGTAACCAATAGATTTAAAATAAATAAGCCGTATATACTCTATGTGGGGGTTTGGCGGCGCTATAAAAATCTTCCGAATCTAGCCGCGGCTTTTGACCGGATCAAAGAGGCAGGTGTAGATGCCCAACTTGTACTGGCCGGGGAAGAAGACCCGTTTTATCCGGAGATCAAAGGCGATGTCATGAATGCCAAACATCATGATGATATCCGCTTGCTTGGACGGGTGACGGATGAGGAATTAAATTATCTTTATAATGCTTGTTCGATTTTCGTACTGCCAAGCCTGGCCGAAGGATTTGGCCTCACGGCTTTGGAAGCGGCGGCAACTGGTGTGCCCATCGCTTGTTCCGATATTCCTACCCTGCGCGAAGTTATGGGGCAGGGGGCAGAGTACTTTGACCCTCATAATGTTGGAAATATGGCTGACGTCATCCAATCGATCCTCAAGCGCCCGGAACGCGGCGAAGAATTGGCAAATTTGGGACTTAAGCGCGCCAGTCTTTTTTCCTGGACCAAAAGTGCCCAGGAAACATTAACTGTTTATAGCAAGGTTTTGAACAAATGACTAAACCCTTAAAAATAATCCTAGCCGGGGGAGGCACGGGTGGACCAACCAGTCCGCTTTTGGCTGTGGCCTCAGCACTTACCCAGATGCGTCCGGATGCCCAATTTTTGTTTATAGGCACACTCGCAGGCCCCGAGCGCCAGTTAGTGGAAGAAGCCGGGATCAAATTTGTGCCGATATCAGCCGGTAAGCTGCGCCGATATTTTTCTTTCTCCAATGCCGCGGATTTTTTCCGCACGCTCAAGGGATATTTTCAGGCAAAAAAAATCCTGCGTGAATTCCAACCAGATTTAGTTTTCTCGGTGGGAAGTTTCGTGGCCGTGCCCGTGATTTACGCCGCCCGGAAGCTCAAGATCAAAATACTTATTCATCAGCAGGATGCCCGGATTGGCCTCGCCAACAAACTCACCGCGCCGTTTGCTCACTGCATCACCACCGCGTTTGAAAAAACCGCCAAAGAATTCTACGCCGGCACCGGGTTTGAGAAAAATCCGAAAGTCCGCACCGAATGGGTGGGTAATCCCGTGCGGCGAGAGTTTTTGAATAACGATACGACCGGGCGCGAGTTTTTCCAATTGCACGGGGATCTTCCCATTCTCCTTATTTTCGGCGGGGCGACAGGAGCGGAGCAGATCAATACTGTTACTTACGAGGCCCTGCCCGAACTTCTGAAGGCTCACCAGATCATACATATTACCGGCCGCGGCAAAAGGATTGATTATCGGGACCCAAATTACCATCAATATGAATTTTTGAGCAAAGAAATGCCTGTGGCCATGAAGGTTGCCGACATTGTCGTTTCGCGGGCGGGACTTTCAACCATAGCCGAACTTTCGGCTCTTGGCAAAATCGCAGTACTGGTTCCCATGCCGGACTCACATCAGGAAGAAAACGCTCAGATTCTCAAAGATGCCAACGCCGCTGTGGTCCTGTCCAAAGATGAATTCACTGCCGAAACATTTGCCCGCGTGATTGTGAGTCTTAAATTCAATCAGAAGCGATTGGAGCTCCTGCAGAACAACATAAGGAATATAATGCCTCACGATTCTGCCGAACGCATCGCCAAAATCATTATTGAGAAATTTGATGTCAAATAGACCAAAGATCGGGGTTGCTTTGTCCGGAGCTTCGGGTCGCGCCATAGCTCATATAGGTGTGCTCGAGGTTTTGCGCGAAAACGATATCCCCATAGATTATATGGTGGGCTGTTCGTCGGGGGCGCTTATTTCAGCAAGTTTCGCTACTGACACATTGGAATTACTCAAAGAAGAATTGCATACGCTGACAATCCGCAAACTGCTCAACACCTGGTCGTTTCGGGCGCGCGGGGCGATTTTTGATTACAATGCCGCAGATGTTTTTCAGAAATATACCAAGGGCCTCAGTTTCCATGAGGTCGCAAACCCACGCCTTGGGTTTGTAGCCACTGATTTGGATAGTGGAGATATCGTAAACATTACCGAGGGCGACTTGCTTCCTGCGATTAAGGCCAGCTGTGCCGCACCGGGTTTGTTTGAACCAGTCATCATGAACGGCCGCATTTTGGTTGATGGCGGATTATCGAATGTTGTCCCGACCAAAGCGGCCAAAAGCATGGGCGCAGACATCGTTATCGGCGTCAATATCGCCTCAAGCAAATTTATCTACGAAAAGCGTCTTCCCATCTGGCGCGGGTATAGATTTGTCACGCGCATGCTGGGCCTGCAGTTTATCCGCGAGAAGATACTGCCCATGCTGTCCTCGCGAATTTTGTTTCAGTTTGATTCCCAGTCAGACACTCTGGAAGAGGAAGACATAAAAATTCCGGGAATGCTTTCGGTCCTCACCAAAGCTTTGGATCATGCCTTGCTCCGGTCGGAGCAATGGACTGAGTCGGAACTGGCTTGCGACTGGATGATTGAACCGCGAGTGAAGCATTTGGGTAAGGCGGAGTTCGATAAACTCGATTTTATTTATGAAGAAGGGCGCCGCGCGGCCAAGCTCGCGATCCCGCACATAAAAAAACTTATAGAAAATTATAAGCCGCCGGTACTGGAGAAAATCGGACAGGAAATTCAGAACCTTATAAAGGATTAAAAAATGGAAATTACTGATTACAAGAAAATATATTTTGTCGGAATTGGCGGCATAGGAGTTTCTGCACTCGCTCGGATGTTCCAAGCGCAAGGACTCGAGATTTCGGGTTCCGACATGCGGGACTCGGCTACAGTCCAAGAGCTTAAGAAACTGGGTGTTCAAGTTTTCATCGGCCACGATCTTGCAAATCTTTCAGGCAAACCAGACCTGGTTATCTATTCTGAAGATATAAGCCCGGATTCGGCCGGGTTTATAGAACTCCAAGAGGCCGACAAGCTCGGGATTACCAAAATGACTTATGCTCAGGCTTTGGGAAAGCTTATGGACACAAAATTTGGAATCGGGGTTACCGGGACCAATGGCAAATCTACAACCACCGCTCTGCTTGGCCTCATCCTCGAGCAGGCCGGATTGGACCCGAGTGTGATTGTGGGGTCCAAACTTTCGCCCAAAAACGAATCCGATAAATTCAAAGCCAATGCCAGACTCGGGGCTGGTAACATCTTTGTCGCTGAGGCCGATGAATACCATAGGCATATGCTTGAGGCTCACCCCAAGATGATCGTTATCACCAATATTGCCGAGGATCACTTAGATTATTATAAAGATTTAGAAGACATCCGCTCGGCTTTTGAAGAATATGTCCATGGTCTGCCTAAAGACGGAATAATCATCTATAACGCGGATGATCACAATGCTGTGGAAGTTGGCCGTACTGCACTTTGCCACAAATTCACTTTTGGCATAGACCATTATGCCGACCTGCAGGCGATAAACCTCAAAGCAGAGGCTGGCCGGCAGACGCTTGATCTACACCTCAATGATGAACTCATTGGCCGAGTGGAATTGCGCGTGCCAGGCAAATTCAATGTCTCAAACGCCCTTGGGGCGACCCTGGCGGCTTTGAAACTTGGGGTAAGTTTTGATGTTATCAAAACAGCTCTGGAAAATTTTGCGGGCATCTGGCGCAGATTCGAAGTTGTGGGTATGCTCGAAGGTAAGCCGGTTATCTCTGATTATGCGCATCATCCGGCTGGGGTAGCAGGCACCATACAAGCTGCCAAAGAATTCTATCCAGGCAAAAAAATCCTTGTCGTGTTCCAGCCGCATCATCGAAACCGTACCAAAGCATTGTTTGGGCAATTTGTGGAGAGTCTTATCGATGCAGATTATGTAATATTGCCGGAGATTTTTGATGTCGCGGGACGCGAACATGGCGAAGAGATTAGCTCGAAGGATTTAGTAGCCGAGCTTACTAAGCAAAAAGAAGGCGCGGAATTTACTCCGGATCTCGACTCTGCCGCGGAATTGATCAAAAATAAGATTAAAGATTTTGACGCCGTCCTCTGCATGGGCGCCGGCGACATAGACTTAATGGCTAGAAAATTAGTGCATGACAGTTAGAGAAAATGTAAATCTTAAATTCTATACAACATTTGGTATTGGCGGGGATGCCAAGTTTTTTGTAGTAGCCATCAACGGCTCAGACGTGTCTGAGGCGTTGACCATGGCCCGGGAGAAGAATTTGCCTGTCTTTATCCTCGGCGGCGGGAGCAATATTTTGGTCTCAGACGAAGGCTTTCCGGGCGTGGTGATCAAAAACGAAATCCTGGGATTCGAAATCCATGGCCGGGAAGTCGAGATAGGCGCCGGGGAGATCTGGGACACAAGCCTCGCGCGCTGTCTCGAAAACGATCTTCAGGGCATAGAGTGCCTATCGGGTATCCCGGGGACCGTGGGTGGAGCAGTCGTCCAGAACATCGGGGCCTATGGCCAGACCTTGGCTCGTGTCGTGGAGTTGGTGGAGGTAATAGATTTAGATACTCTCGAAACCAAAGTCTTCAAGAAAGATGAGTGCGAGTTTGAGTACCGCAATAGCATCTTCAAAAAAAATCCCGGTAAATACTGCGTGACCAAACTCACACTGAAACTGAATTACGGCGGTATTCCGGATATTACGTACCCGTCGGTAGCCAAGCGATTCGAGGGCACAGCTCGCCCGCCTATCACAGAAGTTCGGCAGGCAGTCATAGACATCCGCGCTGAGAAAGGCATGGTTATACTCCCAGGGTACGAAGTCCTCAAAAGTGCTGGATCTTATTTCAAAAATCCTATCGTCACAAAAAAGAAATTTGAGGAAATCCTCCATATGATCTCATGCCCGGATCCTTGGCATTGGGCCGAAGGGCCGGATATCAAAGTTTCTGCCGCTTGCCTCATAACCCAGGCGGGATTCAGCAAGGGCCAGATGATCGGTAAGGCGCAGATTTCGCCTTTCCAGCCGCTGGCAATAATAAATCCGGATGGTGCCACGGCCGAAGACATCAAATTTACCGCTAATCATATACGGCATCGGGTTTTGGATAAATTTGGTATTGAGCTTACCGAGGAAATAGTTTATATTGATACTATAAACGCTAGCAATTAATAAAGCACAGCATGAATATCCAGATAAAAGCAACGAATTTGAAACTTACACCGTCTATCCGGGATTATGTCGAAGAAAAAGTGAACAATCTGGGCAAATTTATCAAAGCTACAGAAGCTGAAGTTGAATTAGCCAAAGATAAACATCATCGCACTGGCGATGTTTATCGAGCGGAAGTCATGCTTATGGTGGGCGGCAAACTCATGCGGGCCGATGTTGAGGCTACCGATGTGTATGCGGCAATTGATTTGGTAATTCCCAAACTCAAAGAACAAATCTCCAAATTCAAGGATAAACGGACAACTCTCGAGCGCCGCGGCGCCCGTTCTGCCAAACGAAAGATCTAAGATTGCCCTATGATCCAGCCTTTCCAAAGAGGCTGGTTTTTGGTATCCTAAGGCATTCAAGGAGGAGTGTATGAATTGGAGGGATCCAAAGTTCTGGGACCAGCTCTCTCAATTCGGAGTGTTTCTAAGCGTTGTCGGGATGTTCCTGATCGCCCGAAAGAACAAGTGGGGCTTGGTCGTCATCCTTGCAAGCGAGCCCTTCTGGTTTATTACCTCAGCGGTCAATCGTCAGTGGGGTGTTTTTGCCCTCACAATCGTGTACACGGTAAACATGATTTACGGGATCTATAACTGGTTTCGTAAAGACAAATTAGAAAAAACCCTGGTTTCAAACTGAAACCAGGGCCCTTTATTTTTTGGGCTAATTTTAGTATAATAAGCAGGCTGTAAAAAGGAAAAATGCAAAGTAAAAAATGGAAAATAGCTTCTGTTTTGCACTTTTTACTTTCAATTTTATATTACCCCTATGTCTTTTCTCACCAATCTTTTTAGCCAATCCAATCAGCAGGTCGTTGCCAAGCACAGTAAAACTGTTGACCGGATTAACGCACTCGAAAAAGAATTCGAAACTAAATCACAAGACGATCTCAAGGCCCTTACCGCCAA
>JAIFWV010000039.1:972-5022 GCA_019659055.1 Candidatus Doudnabacteria bacterium | reverse complement strand
GGCGACAAAAAAATAGCAGTCGAATTTGTCTTGCAGTTCGACGAAGTTTTTGAGCGACCCCAGGTAGTTGCCGATGTGCAGATCACCTGTGGGCTGAATTCCCGATACAATTCTTTCTTTCATAGCTGTGTTATTATACAACGTTTATATTGCTTTGTGCTACAATCAGGGAAATGGAGGAATCATGCTTACACCTAAGCAGATCGCGACTGTTGTTGGGTTCAAGCGATCTTACGGCCTCAGTGATGAGGGTACATGTTTTGGCGTCACGGATCCAAGCCGCTTGCGTCCGTTGTTCCGTCAGCCGATCTCGAGTAGACACATTTGTGCAAGTTGCCATCAAGGCAGGCACGAGTGTGCGAAAACAGTCCAGCTTTATTCGTTTGATCCCCAGGGTAAGCCAGCTGTCAAAAAGACCGGGGCTATCCCTTGTGAGTGCTACAGGTGCAATGTCGCCGAACAGCCGGCCAAGGACGTTACCGAAGCCGAACCGTTCTAGTTTAGTACAGGAGAGGGCATGTCCAAGGTTCATAGTTCGACCCGTGCTTTAGAAAGGCTGTTCGTGCAGAATCGATTCTCGCACCCGCGACGAGAGCTGCCGCAGAACATGCTTCAAATTTGTGAGCACTGTCAACCAAATGGTGATCACGAATGTACGGGTAAGGCTCTCAGTATCACGATGATGTATGATCCTGCAAATCACGACAACGACCGCGTGGAGCGCCAGGAGATTCCGTGCCAGTGTATGACTTGCCACCCGCTAGCATAGGTGCAATCCATGGAGGTTGGATGTCTAAATGTAATTGGTTGGTGCCGTCCTTCGATCATGTCCTCCGTCGGGGCGACGCTGAAGATGAAAATTTGGAGTGCATTCGGGAGGAGCATCATGATCCTGAGCATATCGTGAAGCTTGCGGATGGCCGATATGCCTCATGCATTTCCGAAAGATGTTCTGATTGTGAGGATCCGGCCTGCGACGAGGACGGAGAGGAATGCTTCGTATTGTGCTATATACCCGAAAAGGAGGCGCTCGCAAAAGCCGCCAGGTCACGATGACTGGCGGCTCTTTATTTTCAGTTCAGTTTAGGAGTACGAAGTTCTCTCGGATCCTTGAATCCTCTGAGGGCCAGCTCCAGATCATCTTTGTCTGGCATGTGTTTATCGCACCAGGCCATATCTAGCTCTTGGGAGTAAAGCATGACCTGCTCATTTTGGCAGACACAGCATTGTTTTCCCATATTAACTCCTGTTTAATGCTAGGGGCAATATAAACGTGGCAAATGCTAGAGTGTTACAGAAACCAAAAAGCTCCAAATTTAGAATTTGGAGCTTTGTTGATTATTGAAGTTTGAGGTTTGGAATTTCCGCTTAGACCTCGATTATCACAGGCAGGATCATGGGCCGGCGTTCTGTTCGTTGGAACAAGAATTCGCCGACAGAATCGCGGACCTCTGAGCGGATAAACGCCCAGTTTGGTTCTTGCGGACCCTTGCCTTTGGTTTCCACAACTTTGCGGACTTCGTGTTTGACTTCCTTAAGGAGGTCTTCCGAGCCCTTCATGTAGATGAAGCCGCGCGAGATAATATCAGGTGGTGAGTTAAGTTTTCCGGTTCTTTTATCGATAGTCATAATGATGACAAACATACCGTCCTTACTCATAACCTGGCGATCCCGCAGTACGACTTCGCCGACATCGCCCACACCCAGGCCGTCCACAAAGACGTACCCGGTGGGGATTTTGGCATCAGAGACTCTCACACCTTTGTCCGACATTTCGAGCTGTTGCCCGTTGTCGAGAGTGAAGATGTTTGCATCCGGCACGCCCACGGCTTTGGCCAGATCCGCGTGGGCCAGCAACATGTGATGCTCGCCGTGGATTGGCATAAAGTTTCCCGGCTTGGTCAGAGAGATCATCAATTTCAGATCTTCCTGATAGGCGTGGCCCGAGGTGTGAATGTCCAAAATCTTTTGATAGAGGACTTTGGCGCCTTGGCGAGCCAGAGAAGATAGAATAGAAGAGATCGCGCGTTCGTTTCCGGGAATGGGCGAAGCACTTACCACACAGGTATCTCCTTTCTTAATTTCTATCGTCTTGTGCTCTTGGCGCGCAATTCGCGCCAGCGCCGAAGCTTCCTCACCCTGAGACCCGGTCGTGAGGATCACGACTTGGTTGTCGGGGAGTTTGCGGGCCTGTTCCATTTTGATAATCATGCCCTTGGCCGGCATTTTCAGGTAATTGGTTGCCAAACAAATCTCAACGTTGTTTACAAGTGAACGTCCAGTAACAACAATCTTTCGATTCGTCTTGTACGCAGCGTTTATAACTTGCTGAACACGAGAAATCAAAGTTGAGAAGGTGGCAAAAATTACCCGGCCGGGGGCATCGACCATAATGCGGTCGATGGTGTCGCCGAGAGTCTTTTCGGAGACAGAGTATCCTGGTTTTTCGGCGTTGGTCGAGTCGGACATTAGCAATGCTACGCCTTCGCCGCCGAATTTAGCCAGTTTATCGAATTCAGTGGGTCGTCCATCTACAGGAGTATGATCGAATTTCCAGTCTGTCGCGTAAACCAGCAAACCTGCCGGGGTGTTGATCGCAAGGCCCACACCATCGGGGATGTTGTGGTTGATGCGGAAGAAGCGGATGCGGAAGTTGCCGAGGGTTAAGACATCATCTTTATTTAACTCATGAATCTGGGAACGTCCCAAAAGATGAAATTCTTCCAGGCGCTTTTTGATAAGTTCGCCTGTGAGCTTCATGGTGTAAATTGGCGGATCACCGATCTTAGGCAAGATATAGGGGATGGCGCCGATGTGGTCCAAGTGGCCGTGAGTGATGATCACGCCTTTAATTCGCTTCTTGTTTTCCTCGAGGTATTTGGTGTTCGGGATGATGTAATCAATCCCGGGCATGGTTTCGTCGGGGAAGCCGAGTCCCATGTCTATGACCAAGATGTCATCACCGTACTCCATGATGGTCATGTTTTCACCGACTTCTTCGATACCGCCCAAAGGTATTACCTTGAGAGTATTTTTGGAATCGGGTTTTTGCGAGGCATTTGCAGTCTGTGGTTTTTCCCGGACAGCCGTGCTCGCACCCTGCCTGCTGATTCCAGGCGGGTTATTGCGTTTCATTATCATACGCAAAAAAGATCCTTTCCCCGTGTGTCTGCGGGAAATTAAAATAATTAGTTTTGTAAGCTTGGGCTAAGGCAGGCCTTAGGGCACCAGCGGCTTAATTAACACAGTCAAATCAATAAACGTTTATTGGCTTATCTGTGCAAATTAGGCTTGTTTAAGGGCTTTTTTGTCTCAAATACTGCTTTCTAACGTAGAGTAAGTATATACCCAAAAGGGGAATCTGTCAATACTAGCCCTGGAAGCTGGGAATCTAGGAATTTAGGAATCTGGAAGAAAAAGTCTACTTTAGATATAATAAGGACCAGGCCGCGGTGGCGAAACTGGCAGACGCATACGCTTCAGGTGCGTACGACCGCAAGGTCATGGAGGTTCAAGTCCTCTCCGCGGCACCAAAAAGTCCCCTGATGATATTAAGTATTAAAACGATCTATGAAATTAAATAAAAGTTTATTTTGGATACTGTTAATTTTAGAGTTGCTATTTATCGCTGTTACGACTTATATTTCCATGACTCCATCTGGAGATGATCGGGGCGGCCTCGCTTTTGTTGCAGGTATATTTTTTTATATTCCTTGTATAATTGCTTATATAATAATTTTATTTTGGTACCTTGTTCATACTCTTGTAAGAAAACAGATTTTGGCCCCTGATAATATAAGAGATTTTAAAATATTTTGGTTTCAATTTTTTATATTGCTGATTGTTGCTTGGTTAACGATTCGGTAGATTATTAGCAGTTTCAACATCCTCCACGATTCGGCACCAGAATGTCATTCTGAACGAAGTGAAGAATCCTTAGGATTGTTCATTTAATTTAGAATCACAATTGGAGGTTGCAATGGAATATGTGAAATGTAAGATGACGCTCACGCGGAAAGAGCTGCGGCTATTGGAGAAGATGGCCAGAGA
>JAIFWV010000039.1:0-967 GCA_019659055.1 Candidatus Doudnabacteria bacterium | reverse complement strand
GGAGAAAGACCAGAGAAAATCGGGTCACCGAAGGAGACGAGCTTAGATCGGCGATTGTCAATCATGCTCTCCTGGACGATGCGCAATCAGAAGGAGCTACAATTCTCCTGGAGAATGATGGCGAATTCAAGCAAGTGATTTTCCGCTAAATCGGTCGCAAGTCTCTGTCCTTGGTTGGACGGGGACTTTTTTAATCTCTTTTCGTATTAATATACCAGTGGCTGACGTCGAGGAAGCGCTCGGAAGGATAGATAATCGTATCGAGGTCGAATCCTTTTTCTTTTTTGGGGAGAGTATAGACGTAGACCGCGCTGTCGAGGAAGATAGCCGGGATTTCTTGTGTGATTATGTCTTGGAATTGCGCGTAATTTTTGGTCCGGACATTAGTGTCGTTGGTTTGGCGGGCATCGGTGAGGAGTTTGTCGACTGTTGGGTTTGAGAATCCCGAAAGATTGAGACCGGGATCGTGTGATTGCGATGAATGCCAGAATGGAAACGGGTCCGGGTCTGCCCCAGTGTTTTCGGAAAAGAGCAGGGCATCAAAATTTCTGGGTTTGATGTAATTATCCTGGAGGTCGGATGACGAAACAATTATAAGATGAATGGTAATTCCAAGTTTGGCCCATTGCTGTTCCAAAACTTCGGCGGTTTTGACGTTTAGCGGGGAGACATTGGTCGCGAGATTGAACTCGAGATTCTTGCGGGTTGACGTTTGCGTGGCACCAGTGCCAGAAGTAATCGTTTTGTAGCGCGTATTGGTTTGGGGATCCATAATCCAACCGGCTTTATCCAAGATTTGGTTGGCTTCGTCCAAACTTAGGTGAGTGATTTGGGCAACGGCCGGATTGTAGCCCAAATTTCCCTCCAGGATTGGGCCATACGATGGTTTGGCAAACCCAAGATAGACGTCGTTTATTAATTTTTCGCGGTCAGTGGCAAGCCAGAGAGCTTGGCGGACGCCTTTTTC
>JAIFWV010000013.1 GCA_019659055.1 Candidatus Doudnabacteria bacterium | reverse complement strand
TTTTTTTTTTTTTTTTTTTTTCTGTTTCCGTTATCCAATTATCATAATGCTTACGCCATCTCCTGGGCCCACCCAGTGTTTATGGCGCTCAACTATGGTTTACTGTTGGTGATCTATATCTGGATCGTCCCGAGATTGAAGTTATTCCAAAAACAGCAATAAATACATGACGAAGATACCGAGGCCGAAGCTTATGAGCTGGGTCCCGGTATTTTTTTCTTCACGGTGAATCTCAGGGATGAGGTCAGCAACGGCGATATAAATAAATGTGCCTGCGCCGAGTGCGACGAGAATTGATTCGATATTTTGATTGGAGCCGAAAATGAGCACCACCACAGCGCCAATTAGTGCGGCGAGTGCCGAGAGGAAATTATAGAACAAAGCTTTGCGCGTGGTGAGGCCGCCATAGATAAGCACGCCGAAGTCGGCGAACTCTTGCGGAATTTCGTGCAGGATGACCGCGACCGTTGTGGCTAGTCCCAGGCGGATATCGAGCAGGTAGGCTCCGGTGATGACCATGCCATCGATCATGTTGTGCAGGCCGTCGCCAAAAAGATTGGTGAAGACAAATGGTTTGGCATGCATGGCGTGGTCGTCCTCATTGCCGTGATGATGCCAATGGATGTATTTTTCGATAATAAACAGCAGAATGATAGCGCCAAGAACGTAAGCTGAGGTGGTTTGGTTGAATTTCTGCTTTGCCGACAGCTCCGGCAGTAAGTGGATAAAGACATCGCCAAGCAGAGCCCCGGCGGCGAAGCTCACCAAAAAAGCCAGAAATCGGCTTTCGGCTTTGAGGCGGGTGATGAGGGTCAGCACGCCGACGAAAGAAATGAGACTGACGGCGACCACGCTCAGGATAGAATAAACTGCGGCATTCATTGCTTCGGTATTATAGCATCTATTGACTTTTGGGCGAAAAAGGAGTATAATAAGGACTAGATAAGCCTATTTTGACACAGCAAAATATGGCACTTCTGTCTCCATCTGTGTGGAGATTTTTTTATGCCCTCGTAGCTTAATGGATAAAGCCGCGGACTTCTAAGCCGTTGATGGGGGTTCGATTCCCTCCGAGGGCACCAATAAAATGAAAAAACTTTTTCTAGTCACAATTATAGTTGTTGCAGTATGCTTCGGAGTTGTCGTCCTCAAATTTAGGTCGGGATCTTCGCAAACTCCAAATCATAATTCTCAGGATCAGAGTCAGAGTGATACCACTGGCAATTCCGATACTGCGACCGGCGAGCCTAAGAAGCTTGTCGTCAGCGACACAGAGCTGGCCAAACTCCAATCGCAAGGAGTGGTCTCTGCAGATACTAAGTACTACATCAAGAACACGACTCCGTTTCCCAAAATTGTAGATCTTGAGACCGGCACTGAATACAATTTCCGTCCGGCAGGAAATTATTCGAAAGTTACCAAACTTACCTGGTCCGGAGACGGCCAGACACTAGCCTTTATCTATACCGTACCGGATGCTGACTATACCGGGGCGTCTCTGCTGAATACCGCGCGTATTGCCGATGTCGTGAACCAAAGTTTTCCAAATTCCGCCAGAGTACTGGCCGCCGCCGCGAAACTGGATTATGTCTGGCTCGACGGCAAGAGGATATTGTTTTCAGAACTTCAAAATTTCGACGCCGACAAAAAGTTTTACCGCAACGCCAGTATTAATATCTACAATATCCAATCCGAAATGTTTGAGTACCCGTTGCGGCAAGATGTCGCTTTGGAGAATATTTATTCGATTACGCTCTCTCCCGGACTCAGGAAATTTATGTACGTCCAGGCAAAACTGGATTCGAGCGGTGTTACCTTCGGCCAACAGTATGTGGTGGCCAATCTCGATGGGACAACTCTGAGCACAAGTGACAGCTTCAACCCCAATTGGAATAAATAATAATAAAATAAGATTTAAAGTGGTTGTATAAAAAAATGAAATCATGGTCGTGTGGTGGGTGTAGCTCAATGGTAGAGCACCGCTCTGTGGCAGCGGCTACGCGGGTCCGATTCCGCTTGAGCAATGACCTTCCTATGTGGAAGCAAATTAAGCTCCTGGGCTGTAGCCACTATGGTGAATAAATTTATGAAGCAAATTACTATTAGATTAAAGCGAGGGCAAGATTTGAAAGAAGGTATTGTTGCTATTGTCAAAGAAAATAATGTTAAGGCTGGTGTAATTGTTTCTGCAGTCGGATGTATTGATAAAGCGACTCTGCGAATAGCCGATGGCAAAACAGTAAAGACTTGGGATAAGAAATTTGAGATTGTTTCAATCACAGGAACAGTTTCGGTAAATGGTTGTCATATTCACGTTTCACTTTCTGATACTGATGGAATGGTAGTCGGCGGCCACTTGAAAGAAGGTTGTATTATTAACACTACGGCCGAGATAGTTATATTAAATTTTGAAGATACAGAATATCTAAGACCGCCTGATGCCACGACAGGCTACGATGAGTTAGAAGTTAATTAATTTATCATGGTGGGTTTAGCTCAATGGTAGAGCGCCGCTCTGTGGCAGCGGAGGCTGCGGGATCGTTCCCCGTAACCCACCCCATAAAAACGCTAGCTTAGGCTAGTGTTTTTTGTTATACTGTATTTATGAAAAAACTATTGATAGTCGCAGTATCTGTAATCTTACTTTCCGCTGCTTGTAATAGGCAATCCAATGTTGCAGAACCTGCGCAGAATCCAAAATCGACAAGTTCGACAAGCACAGCAAATTGGAAGACTTACACCAGTACTAAATATGGATTTCAAATAAAAATTCCATCAGATTGGGTTGTAGATGAAAACCCAGCTTTTGGGAAGATTGCCTTTACTTCATCTGATTACTTGTCAATATTAGAAGAAGCTCATCAATACAACAACAGCCAACAAGATAATAACGAGCAGGGCGCAGATTTATTTTTTGATATTGGACGCGCTCCAGAGATATTATCACCAGTTGAAGATGTTAAGATAGGTGACAACACATTCCAGCATTATAGAGGTGGTCAAAATATTAGTGCTTCAAATTTCGAGATACAACATAATGTGCAAATATATAGATTTGAGAACAGCGTGGATGTTAGTGATGATTTCACTAAGCAAATTCTCTCGACTTTTAAATTCACCAAATAACCTTCTTTTTAGTTCTAACCTCGCACACGATGCGACCGAGAATAAAGAATCGCTCAAAAGGCGATTTTTTGTTATGCTTAGGTTATGAATTTATTAGGAAAACCTACCGTAGAGTTTTGTGAAAAAGCGGGGAATGGGATTATCAAACGTCCATTTTATGCCCTGAGTAATCTGGCATATATTTTAACTGGCTTAATTATTCTGAGTAAGAAAACAAGATATTCAAAAGCATTTGGTTATACAGCAATCACTATAGGTCTACTCTCGTTTGCATATGACGCGAGTTATACCTACCTATCGCAGTTGTTAGATTTGGTCGGGATGTTGGTTTTCGTAAATTTGTTAATTTACTTAAGCGTAAAAAGATTATTCAATATTCGCACCACAAAGATTATTCTAATCCAGCTTGCTTTGGTAACTTTGGGGCTGTTTGCTATAATCTTTTTCCAATCATTTTCTGGTGAATTTGTTTTTGGGATATTTATATCTTTTCTGATTTTGCTGGAATTTTTACTATGGCGTGCAAATAAGACAGAGAATATAGTCCTCTGGATGACCGGCCTAGGAATGTTTTTATTGGGGTTCATTATTTGGTTGCCCGACGCAATAGGGTTGTGGTGTGACCCAAAAAATATTATCAATGGTAGGTCCCTGTTTCATGTACTTACCTCTTCAACTATATATCTCCTTTACAGATATTATGAATTGCAGAAAGAGGACCATAATTTTTAACTTGGCTATCATTTTCAACTGACCCTGGATTCTTAAACAGAAGTCGACAGAACTATCAAAAATAATGACATCCGGTAAGAGGTGTTTTATTTCGTCTTGACATATACCCCCCGGGGGTATATCCTGAAATCGAGGAGTAAATATGCCAAAACAACTAATGTGGATAATTGGTGTGGCTGTCGGGGTTATGGCTTTGGGGGGTGTGCTTTTTTATGCCCAACCCGGGGACGAGGATCATAGTAACATGAACCAAGTCGCAAACGGAGCATCGTTAAATCTGAACTTAGATCCAGCTAATTATGATTTTGGCACGATCTCAATGAAAAATGGGTTAGTTACTAAAACTTTTAACGTTAAAAACGAACAGACTGAAGCAGTGGAATTATTTGAATTATACACCTCGTGTATGTGCACTTCAGCCAAATTAAAAATAGGGCTGACTGAATATGGGCCTTTTGGGATGCTTGGTCATGGGGCTATGAAGATGCTGAACCAAGCACTTGCCCCGGGCCAAGAAGCACAGCTGGAAGTGACTTTTGACCCGAATGCTCACGGACCATCCGGTATAGGAGTGATTGAGCGTACCGTCAGTCTGAAGTCCGATAGCGGTGAAATCGCAAGCATAAATATTAAAGCTACCGTAACCCCTTAATGAACAAAAGTTTTACAACGCTATTAATCTTTCTGGCTATTTTCTTTGGTGCTGCAATTCTGCTTAGTAATTATTCGGGAGCAACGCAATGGCTGTGGCAGGTCAGCCACCAAGGGACTTGGTTCTTACCGTTACTGATTGTTTCGGCCGTTATTGATAGCATTAATCCGTGTGCGTTTTCTATTTTGATTGTTAGTCTAATTTTTCTATTCAGTCTAGGATCAAGCACATCAAAAATTGTTAAATATGGGCTGATCTACATCCTCGGAATCTTTGTTGCATATTTCCTTATAGGCTTGGGAATACTGCAAGCCCTGCATATATTCGACATCCCACATTTTATGTCGAAACTTGGTGCGTTCATGCTCGTTATCTTTGGTACTTTAAGCATATTGGAAGTTTTAATCCCATCTTTTCCCATAAAACTTGGGGTGCCACACAGTGCTCATCAAAAGATGAACCAGCTCTTAGAAAGGGTCAGTATTCCGGGCATGTTTTTATTGGGCGCACTTGTGGGGCTTTGTGAATTTCCATGCACTGGCGGCCCTTACCTCATGGTCATCGGTCTACTGCACGACGTAAGAACTTATTGGCAAGGAGCCGGGTATTTAATTTTGTATAATCTAATTTTTGTTGTTCCGTTAGTCCTAATACTACTTACAGCCAGCAGTCCAAAATTGGTAGAGAAAACGAAACAGCTACATCAGCAGAATAAAAAAGCGATGAAGGTTGGTGCCGGTATCGCTATGATATTATTAGCAATCTTAATCTTATATATATGAACTTAAAAAAGATCTGCCCGATCTGTGCAGTAGTGGTGATAACTTGGACCGCTATGCTGATCTGGATGTGGACGGGTCACAATGTGGATAAGACCATATTAGCCATTCTCATGGGAATGAGTGCTGGGGCGATTGGCACAAAGTATGGTCAAAATATGATCTGGAAAACTCTAATGGTCATACTTTCTGTTCCTGCGGTCTGGTATGTCACCAAAGATCAGCCAGGCACAGCCGCCATATTTTTAGGGCTGATCGTTTTGCCGAGTATTTATTTTAATACTACACTTAATCCTAGGAAAGGAGTGCCACAGGCCGACAAATTTAAGGACTGTTGCTAAACAACAATGATGTTTAAACCCAATCAAAAGAAGGCTATAAGCCGCTTACATATTATCCAGGGCCAGCTTAAGGGACTGGAAAAGATGGTCGACCAGAACAAATACTGTATTGATATTATCCGTTTGTCTTTGGCCATTCAGAAATCATTGCAGAGCTTCAATAAGACAATGCTGGAAAATCATTTACACGAACACGTCTCTCATCAGTTCACGTCCGGCAAAGAGAAACAGGCCATCAAAGAACTTTCTGAAATTTATTTTTTAAATAACAAATAAAGTGGATCACAATCATCATCAAGGTCATACTCACGACAAGCACGAGGGGCACTCAGTTCAAATGTTTCGTGAGAAAAGTTGGTACAGTCTTTTATTGACAATACCAACTTTATTATATTCGGAAATGGTGCAGAACTGGCTGCATTTTTCTCCGCCGGCCGGCGGAGCCGATTTTGCAAAATACATTCCGCTTGTATTTGGGACAGTTTTATTTTTTTATTCCGGCATAGTTTTTATAAGAGGAGCTATTGCAGAGATACGGTCAAAGTTGCCCGGAATGATGACCCTGATTTCGTTGGCAATTGTGACAGCCTTCTTATACAGCTTGGCAACAACATTTTTTATCCAGGGCACGGAGTTTTTCTGGGAACTTTCCACGCTTATCACCATCATGATATTTGGGCATTGGATGGAAATGAAATCGGTAAGCAGTGCTCAGGGAGCATTAAAGGAATTAGCGCGATTATTGCCGGATACAGCAGAACTTGAGAATGGCAATAAAGTTAATGTCTCCGAGCTCAAACTCGGAGACCTTGTTTTGGTTCGGCCGGGAGGCAAAATCCCTGCTGATGGGGAAGTTGTGGAAGGTAATTCATCCGTAAATGAAAGTATGATTACCGGCGAAAGTGAATTGGTTAAAAAGTCTGTTGGAGCCCAGGTCATTGCCGGGACTGTAAATAGCAATGGAGCATTGAAAGTGAAGGTCACCAAGGTCGGCGAGAATACGGCACTGGCCGGGATTATGAGACTGGTGGCCGAAGCCCAGGCGTCGCGCTCCAAGGCGCAGGTTTTAGCTGACAGAGCCGCATTTTATTTGACTATGATTGCTATTGTATCGGGAGCAATTACATTGATTGCATGGCTTCTTTCGGGTAGAGGCAGTAGCTTTGCTCTTGAGAGAACGGTAACTGTCCTAATCATTGCGTGTCCGCATGCATTGGGTCTGGCCGTGCCGTTGGTTACCGCAATTTCTACGAGCCTGGCCGCGCGGAACGGGCTGTTGGTCAAAAATCGTTTAGCTTTGGAAAGTGCTCGAAACATTGATGTTGTTTTATTCGATAAGACTGGGACTCTGACCTTGGGTAATCATGGCGTGGCGGAAATTTTGCCTAAAGTTGGCAGTAAAGAAGACCTCATGCTTATAGCGGCGGCCGTGGAAGCCAATTCAGAACATCCTATGGCGCGCGCGATCGTGGCCCGTGCCCGGGAAATGGGATTACTCATACCGCAAGTAAAAGATTTTAAAGCAATCCCGGGCCTGGGAGTGGAAGCGGAAGTCCACGGTAAAAAATATTTTGTCGGGCGCCAAGAAAACAGTTCCGGCATACGCGTTACAGAAAATGGGAGTTTGATCGGAGAAATTATTTTGGAAGATGTCATCCGCCCCGAGGCCAGGCAGACTGTGGAGAGTTTGAAGCAGATGGGCATTAAGGTCGTAATGATTACAGGCGATAGCAATGATGTGGCCAAAAAAGTTGCCGCTAAACTTGGAATCGAAGAATTTTTCGCTCAAGTCTTGCCCGAGCATAAAGTAGACAAAGTCAGAGAGTTACAAAAAGACGGAAGTAAAGTCGCTATGGTCGGAGATGGGGTAAATGACGCTCCCGCGCTTGCCCGGGCAGATATAGGTATCGCCATAGGTGCCGGTACGGATGTCGCAATTGAGAGTGCGGGAATTATTCTCATAAAAAGCGATCCGAGAGATATAGTAAAAATTATTAGACTCTCAAGAGCAACTTACAGCAAGATGGTGCAGAATCTAATTTGGGCAACAGGATATAACATTGTGGCTATTCCTCTAGCCGCTGGATTGTTTGGGATTATTTTACCGGCGGCCATCGGGGCACTGCTAATGTCAGTGAGCACAATCGTAGTCGCCTTGAACGCCCAGTTTCTTAGAAAACTAAAGTTTGACTGATTAGGTGTTTTTCATTGACCCGAGATAGAAATAGGACTATGCTTAGGTTAATTAATTTTAAACGTATGAAAAAGGCCCTCATCATAGTTATATTATTAGCTGGTGCTGGTACTGTCGTCGCGGCAAACTGGGATGGTATCCGTGAACAAGTCACAAATGTAACCAAGACGGCTCCTAAGACGCCCAATGATACAAACACCCAAACTCAAAATCCACCGGTCCAGAATCAAACCACCAACGATCCGAAGACGAAGTCCGCTATAGAAGTCAAAATTTCAAATTTAGATCCCTCGACCGGCCGCAATGGTACGGTAATTACGATTACGGGTAGCGGCTTTACTACGACAGGGAATACAGTTCATATAGGTACCGGAAGCAACTCTGCGTATCCCGGCTACTCTGCCACTAACGGTAAAATAACGTTTAAAGTTCCCAATTCTATACAACCCGGGTCTAACTTAATTACGGTCAGTAACTCAAACGGTACTTCCAATGCCTTAACTTTCTTCATCAATTGGGGGGATCCGCCAGAGGTTTTCCAGTAATTACGATTACAAAACCAAGAATCGCCACACAGGCGGTTTTTGTTATTATGATTGATTTACAATATCTATTTATTGACAAACGATAAATAGTAAGATACTATGAATATAGTAAAAACATTAAGTTGCTTATCTATTATGAAGCCAAATTCAACATTATTCTTAAAAATAGTCCTAATTCTCATGGGGCTAGCGGTACTTACGGGTGTTCTTTGGGAGCCGCATCTCGAGGGCAGGAACACAAATGCTGGTTTTATAACTATTTATTTCTATGATCCGTTCTTAGTATATATTTACTTAGGTACTATTCCTTTTTTCTTTGCGCTTTATCAAGCCTTTAAGTTACTAAGATATGTAGAGCAGAATAAAACGTTTTCCCAGGATTCCGTGAGAGCTCTACGAAACATCAAGTACTGCGCTCTCATAATTGTGGGACTAGTATCAGCACTCATACCATACGCATTTTTCGTAGCAGAAGAGGCTCCGCCGCTTGTGGTCATGAGTCTTGTCGTCATTTTTACTTCGACAGTAATTGCAGTTTTCGCGGCTTTACTCCAAAAGCTTTTTCAAAATGCTGTTGATATCAAGTCTGAGAACGATTTAACTGTCTAAGAAAGAATAATTATGGCAATCATTATTAGCATCGATGTCATGCTGGCCAAGAGGAAGATGAGCGTCACGGAACTTGCCGAGAGGGTCGGGATTACCATGGCCAATATTTCCATTCTCAAAAATGGAAAAGCAAGAGCAATCAGGCTCTCAACTTTGGAAGCGATTTGCAAAGCTTTGGAATGCCAGCCAGCGGACATTTTGGAGTATCAAAGATGAATGACTATCTAAAAATTCGTAATGTCTTGACGATCATTTTACTGGCGCTCGCCTTGGGCGTAATTTTTGATTATTTATTTTTCGAAAAGGCGATAGGGGTTTCGGTCCTGGTTTTTACAACTACGCTTCTCGCCGTACTCTATTGGTTATGTGCAAAATTCAAGTATGATTATCGTTCGTCCCTGTGGCTTGCAACGCCTGTGATATTTTTTGCCCTCATGCCGGCTATTCGTGCCAATATGTTTTTGAATTTTCTGAATGTCTTGGCAATCATTGGCTTATTGCTTTTGACCACCAAAGAAATTTTGCGAGAACCTATTCGGAAGTTCCGGCTCCAAGAATATTTCCAGACGATTTTCATAATGCCGTTTGGGCTATTGCTCGCTTCGCTTCGGCCTTTGAAGTACGCGATCAATGCTTTCCGCCAATCTTCGAGCGGCAAGTGGAGACGGGTAGTTATCGGAGTGGTCATGGCCTTGCCGGTTCTGGTCGTGTTTACTCTGCTGTTTAGTTCGGCTGACCTTGCCTTTCGGCAATTTATCGAGTCCATAATCTCAGTCAATCTCCCGGATGTATTTTTTGGCCATGCTTTTGTAATTACGGTTATCTCTGTGATTTTGCTTGGCACTATGGAATATATTTTTAGACCCACAACCAACGAACCCATCGTGCCGGTATTCGCACCGCCAGAAACTACAACACAGGGCCGGGAAGTCGAGACTGGAGTGTTCTTGTCGCTAATTGCCGGGTTATTTCTGATATTCATTATTTTCCAGATAACTTACCTGTTCGGCGGGGAAGCGAACATCATCAATCGCGGGATTACTTATGCCGAATATGCCAGACATGGTTTCTGGGAACTACTTGTTGTCTCGTTTGCAACTTTGGTGATCTTATTCTTTACAGACAAATCGACTCGCCGAGAAATCAGCCGAAAGGTTTGGTTCACTGTCCCGGCGTGCATTATTATTTTGGAGACCATGGGAATTATGACTTCGTCGTTCAAACGCCTAATGCTCTACCAAAACACCTACGGTATGACTACACTGAGATTCTATGTCGCCGTGTTTATCCTATTCCTCGGAGTCGCGTTTGCAACGCTCGCTATTAAATTTATTCTCGAAAAGAAGGAAAGCTTTTTCACTTTCGCCGTCTTGTTGGCGATGATTGGGTTTTTAGCAGGAGTAAACCTTATCAACCCCGATGCGTTTATTGCCAAAAATAATATCGCTCGGTTCAATGAAACCGGTAAGATCGACGTTAGTTATTTGACAAATCTTTCACCCGACGCGGTCCCGCAAGTGATTGCGGTGTACGATAAGCTCAATGATTTAGATAAAAATACAGCAGAGGGGATTATCCGTGCCAATCTAAAGCGATGGAAGAGCTCTTCGGCTCCCTGGCAATCGTATAATTTCGCGACCGCCAATGCCATACACGAATTGCAATCGTTTCCACGCTAGCCCCTGCTAGCGTTTTTTGTTATGCTAAGACTTATGAAAACCAGAGAAGATGCTTTGAAGCTCATGCAGGAGTGGGTCCAGTCAGAAAGCCTGCGCAAGCATATGTATTGTGTGGAAACGGCCATGGCCGCTTATGCTCAAAAATACGCAGGGGATGAGGAAGTTTGGCGTATCTGCGGCTTGCTTCACGACTTTGATTACGAAAAATTTCCCACATACGACGCGGCAAACCAGGCCGGCCACCCGTATGAGGGCATCAAAAAATTGAAAGAAGAAGGTTACCCCGAAGAAATTATCACAGCTATCCTCGGTCATGCTTTATATTCCGGTGTTCCGCGAGAGTCACAGATGGCCAAATGCTTATTTGCCTGTGATGAACTTTGTGGATTTATAATCGCCTGCGCATACACGCGGCCGGAAAAGCTTGCAACGCTTGGCGTCGATTCGGTGAAGAAAAAACTTAAGGACAGGAAATTTGCGGCCAAGGTCAGCCGCGAGGATATCGATCTTGGAATCTCGGAGCTCGGGATCGACAAAGACACACACATTCAGTTTGTGATCGACGCGCTCAAGCCGATAGAGAATATAATCTTTACTAATTAGCAGTTTATGTGCCTGAAAAAAAGGACAGCGTAGGTTTAAACTTACGCTGTCGAAATTTCAGGTGGAACTAGACCCCAGCTTTCCCAATGGGCATCTTACTGGGATCGCTGAACTCACGGATTGCCCGCAGGACCTGGTCTGGTGGGCAAGCCTTGCCACAGCAGACCGAAATATCGCCGAGGAATCTGTCGTCCCGGATGAGCTTGGATAGGCTCGAGGTAAAGTGCCCCCAGAAACTCATGAAATTCTGGCTCAGGCAGAATGCCAGCGCCGTTCCGGCATGCTGTTCGACTGAATCTTGCCAGGTGGCATCGATTTCCGGAAGCACGCGGGCGAGCCCCCAGCCTTTATCCGCCATCTCCTTTTCCTGAACGCGGGCGATATTCGCCACCTTTTCCACAGCCTGCCGATCTGCCAGAGTTTTCAGTAGGTCGCGGCGAAACTGTTTGCGCAGATTGATCATGCGCGGATGAGTCAGCACCGCGAAAATGATTTTTCCATTTTCGGGTGATAGTTCCATTCCTTTTATTTGCTCCATTGGCCCTCCGTCGTTTTGTGATCCCCAAACAAACTTTATCAGAACTTAAAGCGTTAGTAAGCTGGACTATTTATAAAAATTTGTTGAAAATTTTTGTGAGATCATCTGAGACAGCTTTTTGGAATTTTTTTTGCCGTATGGTTGGCCCTCACCCAGATCTTCGTTTAGATAGAAGATTATGTTATGATTGAAGCATAGAATTAACTTCCAAATCTATGCATAAAGGTGTTTCAAGCGGAACGTATGGATTAGGTTTTCTCGGAGCGCTCGTATACTTCGTGCAGACAGCCGGATCGTTTGGTATGGGCATACTCGGGTTTCTCAAGGCCATAGTCTGGCCGGCATTTTTGGTCTACGGACTACTCAAGCACCTCGGGGCCTAACAAAACTATTTATTTCGACAATTTACTTGCGAAAAGGAAGATAGTATTTTAATTATATGGAAACACCACAAATTTTAACCGAAGAAGAAATAACCAAAGCGCTTGTGGGTCTGCTTGGGTGGACCTATGCCGAAGACAAGATTGCCAAGCAATTTGAATTTGCGGACTTTGTCGGTTCGCTTAGCTTTATCAACCGCATGGTGGCATACTTCCAGGAAATGGATCATCACCCCGATGTCCACATTTTCTACAGTAAAGTAAAATTTGAACTACAAAGGTTTGACGCCGGCAGTAAGGTTACCGATCGCGATATCCAAGTGGCCAAAAAAATCGAAGAAACTTACGCTTCGGAAAACAAGCTCTAGACAATAGATGTGTAAATTACCAAATAAGCGACTAAAGAATACATATGTTCTTTAGTCTTTTTGTGTTTGCTCAATTGGCAGACAATTGTTAGTATAGTACATCAAGGCTCGCCTTGATTGTACCTACAAAAATCGGCGGAGGAATTTAGAAATACGCTTTTTTGAACTTTCTTCCGAAAGGCAGGTTTCCGATGATTCAGGAGATTCGCGTAGTCAATCTGCAAGGAGATCCGGTGGGTCACGGATGTCTACACGATGTCCGTCACACGTTGGGATTTACTTCCGTAACCGGTGTTAAAACTGTAAAAGTCTTTCGGCTCGAGGGCGTGAGCAAGGACCAGGCAACTGAACTTGCCGAAAAACTCTTGGCCGAAGCTATTACTCAGAGCTATTGGGTCGGCCCAGTTCAGCCTATGAATGGCGCCAGGGTGATGGAAGTCGCCTACAAACCCGGGGTCATGAACCCCGAAGCCGCTTCGATCCTCAAGGCCGCCTCGGATCTGGGTATCACCGATCTCGTAGCGGCGGACACGAGCCGTGAATTCCATTTTTTTGGGACACCTACGGACGAGGAGCTTGCGGTTATTCGTGATCGTTTGCTCGTGAACAAGACCGTGCAGAGAGTAATTGACCAAGTACCGACTACCCTGATCATTCAAGGGAAGCCGGGTAGCTCGGCGGTGATTTCCCTACGGACAATGTCCGACGATGAACTCCTAGGGTTGTCGAAAGACAAGCTTTTTTTGAATCTCGAGGAGATGCACATCGTACAGCAACACTTTTGTTCGATCGATCGCGATCCGACGGACGTGGAACTCGAAACCATTGCCCAGACTTGGAGTGAGCATTGCGGGCACAAAACATTCAACGCAAAGCTGATGGTCGACGGCAAAGAAAAAGAGCCTCTCATCACGCGGCTGAAGAAGGCTTCGAGAGAATTGCATGAAGCCAAAGGTGTGATCTCGGCTTTTCACGATAACGCCGGAGTCATTCGGTTCTATGACGGCTTCGGAGTATCAGGAAAAGTCGAGACGCACAACAGCCCGTCGGCGATCGAACCTTACGGGGGTGCTGCGACCGGCTCGGGCGGGGTGTTTCGGGACATCATGGGTACCGGACAGGGGATGAAGAATATCCTGTCCACCGATATGTTCTGTTTTGCTCCTCCGGATTTGCCGGCTTCCGAACTGCCACCTGGGTGCCTGCATCCGAACTACCTGTTTCGACGAGTCGTAGCAGGCGTTCGCGACTATGGTAACCGTATGGGAATCCCTACGGCCAACGGTTCGGTTCACTTCCACAAGGATTTTCGTGCCAAGCCAACGATCATCGTCGGTGCGTACGGAATCGCTCCGGAAGAATTCTGTCAAAAGGGTGAGCCCCAACCGGGGGATCTCATCTTTGCGGTGGGAGGACGGACCGGACGCGATGGCATTCATGGCGCTACTTTTTCTAGCGGCGAAATGACGGCCACAACCATTACTATCAACTCGCAGGCGGTGCAGATCGGAAATGCGGTCGAAGAAAAGCGCACAGCAGATGCACTACTTGCGGCACGCGACGAACATCTCATAGTTGCCATCACCGATTGCGGCGCTGGCGGCTTTTCGTCGGCTATCGGTGAGATGGGGGCAAAAACCGGAGTTTGGGTGGCGCTTCATCGCGCCCCGCTTAAATATCCGGGGCTTGCGCCTTACGAGATTCAGATCTCGGAATCACAGGAGCGCATGATTGCGGCAGTCCGGCCGGAGAATTCCGAACGCTTCCGCCAAATCTGCAAGCTCTACAATGTCGAAGCCACGATCTTGGGCGAGTTTACCAGCACCCAGAGATTTCTGGCCGAGTACGAAGGGGAAGTGGTCTGTGATCTTTCGATGGAATTCCTGCATCATGGCCTTCCGCAACGAACCATGATCGCGACAAAACCTCCCTACCGATTCATGCATGCACCTCTACCTCGCCCAGGCGTTGGTCGAGCTTGGGTGCAAGTTTACCAAGAAGTTCTATCTCACGGCCGCATCTGTTCGAAGGAACCGATCGTGCGCCAATACGATCACGGCGTCCAGGGGACGAATGCTCTGCCGCCTTATGGCGGAGTTGGGCAGGATGCCCCGAACGACGCTGTGATTCTCACGCCTATCCTGGGAAAATCATACGGACTGGTCGTATCGCACGGAATGAATCCCGTGCTCATGCGACGAGCTCCGTACAATGGCGCGTTGTGGGCTGTGGCAGAAGCCATGGCCAACCTCGTGGCCGTCGGCGGTGATCCGGATACCGCAGTGATCGTCAACAACTACATTTGGCCGTTTCCAGACGAGCAGTCTCTGTGGACTCTCGACAGTGCGGTCGAAGGCGTAGTCATGGCGATGCGTATGTACGGCGTTCCTGTGATTTCGGGCAAAGACAGTCTTTCGAGCACGTACAGATTTCCGGACGGGACGAAATTAGAAATCCCGCCGGTGCTGTGCATCTCCGCGTTCGGAAAGATTCCGGACGTCACTAAGACTGTCAGCTCGGATTTCAAGCGTGAAGGTTCGGCGATCATCCTGGTCGGCAAGATTTACGAGAATGCCATGGGCGGTTCGGTCTTTGAAGAACTCTACGACCGAAGCCAGCATCAGCGGATGTCGCCGATGGTCGATCAGAACAGAGAACTGAAATATATTTGGCAGGTACTGCATCGGCATATCGTTCGCGGTGATATCTTGGCTTGCCACGATGTTTCCGAAGGCGGTGTGGCGGTGACGCTTGCCGAGATGTGTTTCGGCGGTCGGATCGGCGCAACGTTCGATATTGGTCGGCTTGGAAGCGAACGGCCGGACCTGTTGTTTTTTACGGAGATGGCCGGTTGTTTCTTGGTCGAAGTCTCTGAAAAAGTGCTTCGGGAAAAGAAACTGTTCAAAGATATCCCCCATACAATCGTGGGACATACTTTGAGGGAGTTTGCGATCAATCTTTCGGACTACGGAGGTAAACTAGTAAGCATTGATCTCGAAATCTTGCGGCAAGCTTGGCAACAGCCGATGAAGGAGGTTTTTGGATCATGAAAAAGCCGCAAGTCTGCATTTTGCGAACTGACGGCACCAATTGCGACGAGGAAAGCTCCCGCGCTTTTACCAAGGCGGGAGGCGAGTGCACGTCTGCCCATGTGAACGAACTGAGGAATGGTAGCCACGAACTCAGTGGTTACCAGATCTTGGTCATACCGGGAGGGTTTTCCTACGGCGACGATATCGTTTCGGGAAAAATCCTCGCGGTGGAGCTGCTTTCGTTTCTGCGAGATCAGCTTTCGGAGTTCGTGGATCGCGGCAATCTCATCATTGGTATCTGCAACGGCTTCCAGGTGCTGGTGCGTACGGGACTGCTTCCATTCCGAGAATTGGGCACAATGTCGGCCACGCTGACTGACAACGACTCCGGCAGTTTCCATTGCAGGTGGATCGAACTGGCGTTGCGCGCGAGTCCCTGTGTTTTCACCTCTGGCATGGAAGGAAAAGAAGTCATGTTCCAGATGGCGCATGGCGAAGGGAAGTTTTTCGCGGGAGATGACGTTCTATCTAAACTCGAGGAGAAACGACTCGTACCCATCCGCTACGTGGATAATCCCAATGGCTCACTCAATAACATCGCGGGGGTGTGCGATCCGACCGGGCGAATTTTCGGTCTGATGCCGCACCCCGAACGGTTCGTGGAGGTGTACCAGCATCCGAATTGGAGGAGGATTTCAAATCTCAAGCCGCAAGGTCTGCCGATTTTCCAAAACGGCGTGAACTTTGCGGCCCAAAATCTGATGTAAGCTCAAAGCTTCATCAGTAGCCCGACCAGAAATGGCCGGGCTTTTTTTATTTGTCAAAAAACTGCAAAAGGATATAATACCCATACTCTTTTGAGGAGGATTAATGAGTAAAGAATACGCGGCGGCCGGAGTGGACCCTAGCCTGATCAAACCTTTCAAGCAGCTCATGCGCAACGTGACAGAAAGGACCCGAACGTTCCCACAGCGACGAGGCGTCTATGTGGACACGGAGGGTTGCTACAATTACACCGGCAATCAGGCTCATAAATGGAAACAGGTCACGGAAGGCCTCGGCAACAAAATCGAGATCGCCGAGATTGTGTACCGAACGACAGGTGTGGCGAAATTTGACTCGTCGGCCTTGGACACGATGCGTATGGCGTTCAACGATGCCGCGGCGCAAGGGGCAATGCCTGTCACCTACACCGATGAAGTTGCGCCTGCAAACTCGCCTTGGTTCAACGATTCGATCCGTGCCAAATCCATGGCGGAGGGGTTTTACCAAGGATGTGAGCATGATGATGTCGCCCTGGTCGGGGGCGAATCACCCGCCTTGCGTTTTCTGGTCATCGACAATCCCGTCATGAGCGGTTGCGTCGTAGGCCTCATCACCCCGATTTCTAGGCAGATCAAGAATTCGGAAGTTGTTCCGGGCTTGGTGATGGTCGGAGTAGGCGCCAACGGCCTGCACTCGAACGGCACTTCACTCGTACTCGATCGCGGTCCTAAACTTTCTCCAGACGGTCTCCTTAGTCGGATGCCAAATGGGGAGATATTCGCAGATGCAATCCTTCGGCCCACCCCGTCCTACGTCAGGCTCGTAGAAAGAATCCAGGATGCCGGAATCACAATTGTGGGGATCGTGCCTGGCACTGGCGGTGGCGTCGCGAAGCTCATGGATGCAATACCGAAGGAAATGACCTTCCGGATCCGCCGATGGATGGGCGTCCCGTACGTATTGCAGTTCATGCGCGAACGATTCGAGCTAGGGATCCGATCGTGCCTGACCACGTTCAATTGGGGTGTAGGGTACTACCTGTTTGTCCGACCCGAGGATGCGGAGGCGGTTTGCAAGATCGGAGAAGACTGGGGCCACCCCATGGCGATTCTAGGCGAGACTGTGGAAGGCCCTATGCAGGTAGATTTCCAACCAGAAAAGGAAGTCTTCACGCCGGAAGCATAAATATTTGTACTGGCCTGGGCGGCTTACGCCCAGGCATTTTTATTGTAATGTGCTTTTGGTTTAAATTTGCTTGAAAAGCCTTTATTTGTTTGATAGACTGCGTTAACTTATTAAAAAAATATTTTTTATGAAAAGAGTTTTTGCATTATTTTTACTTGTGTCCTCGGTAGTTTATTTTTTGCCATATCATCCGGACACAGCCCAGGCGGCCAATTTTATACAAACCGAGAACGCCAAAGCGGGGACAGCTGATTGGAAAATCACCAATCCCGGGTATGCCACAGGAGTCATCGAAGGCTACGCGTCACGGACTTCTGTAAATCGCGGCGAACAAATTAAACTTTTTGTAAACACTTCTGAGCCAAATTTTTCGATGGATATTTTTCGGATCGGGTACTACGGGGGTTTAGGCGGCCGGCGAATGATGCCGACAATAAATCAGACGGGGACTGCCCAACCATCCTGTCCTATGGATAGTTTCGGGACGGTCGAGTGCCATTGGACCAACCCGTATGTTCTCACAATTCCCAATACCGCTGATCCCACCGATTGGATGAGCGGAATTTATCTGGTAAAGCTTACAGCTGGAACCAGTGGCAAACAGCAATACATCACTTTCACAGTCCGTGACGATACAAGACGGTCGGACCTGTTGCTGATTCAAGCTGTGAGCACGTACCAGGCTTACAATATCTGGGGCGTGTACGGCACTATTGCCAATCGGGCCGATACGGCCAACAAAGCGGAAAAAGTTTCTTTCGACCGGCCTTATTATGGCGATGAAACTTATGGCGCTGGGTTATTTTTTGACAAAGGTGATTTCCGATCTTGGGAATACGGGATGGTCAATTGGGCCGAAGCCGAAGGCTACGATATTTCCTATGCGACCACGGTGGATGTCGATCGGGATCCGAACATTTTACTCAATCACAAAGCTCTGCTGACCTCAGGCCACGACGAATATTGGTCGTGGAAACAGCGCGACAATATCGAAGCCGCAGTTAAAGCTGGAGTCAACATTGGATTTTTCTCAGGCAACACTTCTTATTGGCAGGTGAGGTTTGAAAACAGTGTCGCTACCGGCGAGCCGGGGCGGATTATGGTGGGATATAAAGAACATGTTGCAAGTGATCCGATCACTCCCGATTATCTTAAGACGACCTTATTCCGGAATGCTCCGGTAAATAGGTCTGAGGACGCTCTGCTTGGCGTGCGATTTATCACCCAAGCCCGGCCGCCGTTTTGCGTGGAGGATGCCTCGCATTGGGTATTTACCGGTACGGGACTCAAAAACGGGGATTGTCTCAAAAATCCGGATGGCACAAGTTTCCTAGGATACGAAGTTGATGCCATGGGACCGTTCTCACCGGCTAATACTCAGCGCTTGGCGCATTCACCCGCGACTCCGGCTTATGCCAATTTCGATGACATGACCATTTACCGCGCTCCAAGCGGGGCCACGGTCTTCAATACTGGCAGTATCAGCTGGTCGTATACTATTCCTCAGATTCAGCAAATTACTCGCAACGTTCTGGCCAGATTTATAGCTGGAGCATTTACCGACGCCCCGGCAGTCCGGCCAGCACTGCCTGCGCCTTTTGTTGCGGCTGATATCGGCGATGTCGGACGGCTGGGGTTTGTAGCGCAAGCATCTTCCAATATTTTCGCTCTCAACGGCGCCGGTAAGGCGGGATTTACCAACACTGGGCCAGATGCGTTTTATTATGTTTATCAGCCGCTCAGCGGCGACGGCGAAATTGTCGCCAGGCTCAACAACCTTCAGCTTTATTGGGACAACCGTGCGGGGATTATGATTCGCGAAAGTTTGGCTCCGGACTCGCGCTATGTCTCCATAGTCGGCACGCCGAGTGAAAGCCGGGGAGCGGTCAACGAAGGTGCTGAGTTCCGAGTCAAAGATGTCGTTGGCGGGAAGGCCAATAAGCTGGCAAGTCGTGACCAACTTTTGCCCAATTGGCTCAAACTTTCCCGAACTGGAAATAATTTTAACGCCTACATTTCTGCTGATGGTACCAACTGGACCTCGGTGGGCACAACCACTCTGGCTCTAAACTCCAATGCTTATGTGGGACTGGCTGTTGCATCGGCCCAGTATGGAGTTTGGGCAAGTGCTAGCTTCGACAATGTCCAAGTGACAGCTGGGGGTGTTACCCCAACTCCGACTCCGGTGCCTCCGCCGCCGCCCGCATCAACTCTGCCGACTGGCTGGTCGAATCAGGATATAGGCGCCGTGGGTCCGGCGGGAAGTTCTACTTACAACCCCACCACAAGTACATTCAGTGTCACAGGAGCCGGTGCGGATATTTGGAATAGTACAGATGCTTTTCAGTATACTTACACACCTCTCACTGGAGATGGGCGAATTGTGGCCCGGGTGGCGAGCATTCAAAACGTCGCCGCTTGGACCAAAGCCGGCGTCATGATTCGTGAATCCACCAATGCCAATTCTGCGCACGGGTTTATGTTGGCGTCAGCCGGTAAGGGTTTGGCATTCCAAAGACGGGTGAGTACCGGAGGATTGAGTACGAGTACTCCGGGAGGATTGATCAACGCGCCGATCTGGGTGAGATTGGATCGCGTTGGTAATACCATTACGGCTTACCAATCGCAAGATGGAAGCTCGTGGGTTCAGGTTGGGTCCGATACCTTTACTATGGGTTCGCAAGTTTTTGTGGGGCTGGCAGTGACAAGTCACACAACAGCCACGGCGGCAACCGCAACTTTTGATCATGTCTCAGTGATTAATCTTACGACGACGACACCGCCTCCGCCGCCACCCCCAAGTCCTACCCCCAGCCCAACTCCGACTCCGGTGCCGCCCCCAGCTCCGCCGCCACCACCGCCAAGTGGCTGTGCCGTGGCTTTGGATAAAACCTCAATCTACGTGGGCGCAGGCGCTCTGGGTACTGTGGCGGCAACCTGGTACATAAACGCCGCGACCACCAGTGGCTGCGCCTACACGGCCGCGACCGATTCCCCGTGGCTTGAGCTCAAAAATCCGACTACCGGAGTCTATTCTACCAACACTCTGACCTTTACCGGCAGTGCTTCGATTAAGGTCCATGCTCTAGCCAATACCGGCCCCAAGCGCATTGGCCACTTCACCATTGGAGGCATTACCTACACCGTCACACAAGACCCAGGGTAACCCTCGCTAAATTCACTAATTCCTGTTATAATAAACATCTTATTATATCGAAAGGGAGTAATGGCAGATAATTTAGTTACAAATGAGACATTCGGCAATTTGGGTATTGCACCGAAGCTTTTGGAAATTTTACAGAAACATAAATTTGTAAAACCAACGCCGATTCAGGCTCAGTCTATAAGCCCGGCGATCGAAGGCAAGGATCTTATGGGTATTGCCCAGACCGGCACCGGTAAGACTTTGGCGTTTGGAATTCCTATGATCCAGCGCTTGGCCCAAAGCGGCGGTAAGATGAAGGGATTAGTAATTTTACCCACCCGCGAATTAGCCCTGCAGGTCGATGAGACTTTACGCAAAATCGGTTCGACCCTTGGACTCAAGACCGCCATTCTTATCGGCGGGGAATCCATGACCAAGCAAATCCGCGCGCTCAAAGCCAATCCACATATCATCATCGCAACGTCCCTCC
>JAIFWV010000012.1 GCA_019659055.1 Candidatus Doudnabacteria bacterium | reverse complement strand
GGGAGAGCGTTGTACACGGGGATAATGACACTCAGCATGGGAGTTCAAATTAATATTCTGTAGGTCCAGTTAAGCTTACTTAAAATGCTCGCGGGTCGCCTACTGTACAATACGGTCAAAAGGTGAGTCTACGGCAACATGATCTTTGGTTGATCCGACAGACACAAAAAATTTTCTTGGAAGAATTTATTCAAAATCTAAACGCCAAAACAAGCTTGGGCGTTACTAGCATTAAGTTTTTTTGTATAATAAGAACAGGGACCATTGCCAAAACATGGCAATTGATTTGGTTGATAAGCATAATCAGTGAATTTTGCTTAGGATTCTTGCATAATCCACAACTGCTTAAAGCCGTTTTAATTGCATAATTTGTCTTTGTAACAACCTCTATATTTTTTCGTCATTATTCGTTTATGCCTAGACAAACAGAACACAATCTCAAATCGGAACGAAGAGAAATCAAGAAGCGCCCCCGCATGAAAGTCAGCGGTGCCTCTCTTAAGCGTCCCCAAAAGTACGCCGGCCTCAAAATTGCAAAAAGGAAGTAATGTCCTCCCGTCCCCCTTCCCCCTACTCCCTAGTTGTCATCTTAGGCCCCACCGCCTCCGGTAAATCTAGCCTTGCAATTAAACTCGCCCGTAAATTCTCGGGCGAGATTATTTCTGCTGATTCCAGGCAAGTGTATAAGGGCATGGATATCGGCACTGGCAAAATCACGCGTCAAGAACGCAAACTCGTTCCCCATTATCTTTTGGATGTCGCTTCTCCCAAAAAGCAATTCACAGTTTCTGACTTCAAAAAACTCGGTGTGGAAGCTATCGAAAAAATCCAGAAAAAACATAAAGTGCCATTTATCGTAGGTGGCACGGCTTTTTATATTTATTCACTCATAGATAATTTGAATATACCGGAAGTGAAGCCAAATATCCAATTACGGAAGGAGCTCGTGAAAAAATCACCTGCTCAGCTTTTTGCCATGCTCAAAAAATTAGATCCCGCCCGAGCCAAAACTATTGATCCCAAAAACCCCGCCCGCCTCATCCGCGCCATTGAAATAATCAAATCCACCGGCAAACCGGTTCCGTCTTTGTCTTCCCTTCCCCCTTCTCCCTTCCCCTTATTGCTTGGTATCCGCAAAGACCAAAACGAGCTCTATAAGCTTATCGATAAGCGACTAGAACAGCGACTCAAGGCCGGCATGATTACGGAAGTAAAAAAGCTCAAAAAATCCGGCCTCACTTGGAAACGATTGGAAAGTTTCGGGCTTGAGTATTGTTTCGTCGCCTTGCACCTGCAGGGCTTAATCACCTACGAAGAAATGACCGAGCAACTAAAAAATGCCATTCACCATTTTTCCAAACGGCAGATGACGTGGTTTAAGCGCGACTCGCGGATCCATTGGGTAAAAAATCAAAAAGAAGCCGAGAAACTGATTAGGAATTATCTGCAGAACTCATAATCCTAATTCTTTTTTAAGTAACTCATTTATTTTCTGTGGGTTGCCTTTGCCTTTTAACTCCTTCATTGTCTGGCCGACGAGGAAACCAAAAGCTTTCTCGCCTTTGGTACGCGCGTCCTCTACCCCTTTCGGATTCTCGCTGATTACTTTCTTGACCGCCTCAAGCAAAGGTCCTTCATCGGAAACCTGATGTAGGCCGAGCTGATCCAAGACATTACTTGGGTCCTCCCCGGTTTCAAACATCTTTACAAATACATCTTTGGCCGAAAGCTGAGAGACTTTCCCCTGCCCGATAAGTTTGATCAGTTCTGCAAAATTCTCTTGTGTAATTTTTGAATCTGCGGGCAATATATTCTTTTCATTGAGCAAGGCCAAAAACTGACCAATCGTCCAGTTGGCGGCCAGCTTTACAAGTTTGTTCCTGTCTTGTCCGTCCGCTTTCGGATTCTCTATCTCGAGCCACTCATCTAGTTCCGATACGACTTCCTCGAAATATTCAGATAGGGCTTTGTAGTTTACCAGAGTTTCTGCGTCTTTTTCGGCCAGACCGAACTGCGAAATGAATCTTTCCTTGCGGACATTTGGTAATTCTGGCAGTTCGCGGCGAAGCTCGTCTATATATTCTTTTGTGAAATGAAGCATGGGCAGATCCGGTTCGGGGAAATAGCGATAATCCTGCGATTCTTCCTTTGACCTCTGCGAAACAGTAACGCCTTTATCATCGACCCAACCTCGGGTTTCTTTGGCTGGAGTACCGCCCTCGTCCAAAATTTCCGTCTGGCGCTTGATCTCGTACTCGATAGCCGCGGCTACGGCTTTAAACGAATTCATATTTTTGACCTCAACCTTGTACGGAGGAAATCCCGTCTCGCCCTCTTTTCTCAAAGAGATATTGGCATCGCATCGCAAGTGGCCTTTTTCCATGTCTGCATCGGAGACACTTAAGTACCTGGCGACATTTTGTAAATGCTGAAGATAGACCTTGGCCTCCTCAGAGGTCCGGATGTCGGGTTCGGAAACAATTTCCAAGAGCGGTGTCCCGGCGCGATTGTAATCCACCAAACTATAGTTGGCGCCAGCGGGGTGCATAAGTTTACCCGCATCTTCTTCTAAATGTGCGCGGGTTATTCCGATCTTCCGTTTTTTACCGCCAACTATGATTTCCATTTCGCCGCGTCCGTTTAGCGGCATATCAAACTGGGAAATCTGGTAGCCCTTGGGCAGATCGGGATAAAAATAATTTTTTCTATCGAATTTACTATATTCGGCAATCTCGCAGTTCAAAGCCAATCCGACCATGAGGGATTTTCTCACGGCTTCTCGGTTGATCACAGGCAAGACACCCGGATGTCCGGTGCAGACCTCGCAGATATGTGTATTCGGCGCGTCGGCTTCGGCATTCGGCGAGGAGCAAAACATTTTGCTCTGCGTCTTGAGTTGGATATGGACTTCGAGTCCGATAACTGGTTCGTATTTCATTTGGTCGGTGTGGTCTTCGTACAGGAATCGAGATTGTTTACGCAATTATTGCTGAAGTCTACGAGATCCGGATTTATAGTCCGCAGTAAGAGGTAGGCTCCAAATAATAAAGCAAGGCCTGTGAGCGAAGAGGTTATGTAGCTTTTGCCTCGGGAAGCGCGTTCGGCATTGCCGGCCGCAGTAAGGGTAATATATCCGCCCACCACAATCATAAGCAAGGCAAGCAAAGCGGCGGCCGCCATGGACCAAATATAGATTTGATTGACACAGCGCGTAACGCTGTCACCCGAACAGCCGTTTGCGGCAACCGTAGGCGTTTGAGCAAATGCAATTGCTGGTGTTATGAGAACAAAGAGTACAATCAAGATAAATTTTTTCATAAAATCCCTAGTCCATTGCGAGGAGGCTTAATCTAAGCGTTCACCTGATGGCCGACGAAGCAATCTCTTAAAGAGATCGCCACGCGCCTACCAGACTTATGCCCGAGATGACGGCGCTCGCGATGGGATTATTTTTTTACATTTTTGGTCTGAGGTTTAAATTCATGGCTTTCTCAAATGCAAATCCGGCGTGGAATAATTTACTTTCGGCGAAGTGACCAGCTACAATCTGGAGTCCCACAGGCAAGCCTGAGGCTGTAACTCCGGCCGGTACGGAAATTCCGGGGACGCCCGCGATGTTTAATCCGACAGTAAAGACATCTGCCAGATACATAGAAAGCGGATCAGCAACTTTTTCGCCAAGTTTAAATGCCGGCGTCGGGCAAGTCGGAGTCAGCAAGATATCGTATTTTTGGAAGGCGTCTGTGAAATCCTTGCGAATAAGTGCTTGGGCCTGCTTGGCTTTCTTATAATAAGCATCGAAATATCCCGCCGAAGACGCATACGTGCCAATCATAATGCGGCGCTTAGGTTCCGCCCCCAATCCCGCCGAGCGGCTGTTGTAGTAAACTTCTTCTAAGTTTTTGCCGGGGACAGACAACCCATATCTTATGCCGTCGTAGCGCGAAAGATTGGCAGAAATCTCCACGGGCAAAATTATGTAATAACAAGCCAGGGAATATTTGGCGTGCGGCAGACTCATCTCCTCCATGTGTGCACCCATACTTTCGAATTTCCTTATGGCATCGCGGACTATTTCCTCGGCCTCAGGGTCCATGCCGTCTATGAAATATTCCTTGGGTACTCCGATTTTCATGCCCTTGATGTCTTCTGAGAGCATGCTGGAATAATCCGGCACTGGCACGGGCAGAGTGGTTGCGTCATGGGCATCTTGGCCGGCCATGGACTGAAAAGCAAAACTCGCATCCTCGACAGTTTTGGCAAACACGCCAATCTGATCCAAAGACGATCCCAATGCAATCGCTCCATAGCGCGAGACTCGGCCATACGTGGGTTTGAGGCCTACAATTCCGCAAAAGCTTGCTGGCTGTCTTATAGAGCCGCCGGTATCCGAACCCAGGGCAAACAAAACTTCGCCTGAGGCCACAGCCGCGGCTGAGCCTCCGGAAGAACCGCCAGCGACCCGTTCCAGATCATAGGGATTTTTGGTCGGGCCAAAAGCGGAATTTTCCGTAGATGAACCCATAGCGAATTCATCGAGATTGGTCTTGCCGATCAGAACCGGTAAGGATTGTGAAAGTTTTTTGACCACGGTCGCATCATAAGCGGCTATGTAATTCTCCAAAATCTTGGAGGCTGCAGTCGCCTGTAAGCCTTTAGCCAAAAGATTATCCTTAAGAGCGTAAGGAATGCCGGTAAGGACTGTGGCTTCGCCTTGAGCTATAGCATCATCCGCAAGTTTGGCATCGGCGGCTGCGCGATCTTCAGCCAGATACAAAAAAGCGTGAAGCTTGCTATCCACTTCTTTCACACGGTTAATTGCCGACTGGGCGAGCTCACTGGCCGAAACTTCTTTCCGCGCCAGCATCTCTGATGCTTGTTTGAGTGTTAGGTCTTTGAAATCGTTAGACATTAGAAATTAGAGATTACTCCAATATGCTCTTTACTTTGATAAATTTACCTTCTCTTGATGGTGCTTGTTTCAAAAACTCTTCTGGATCGTCTGAATTTATACTCACATCCTCGCGGACCAAATTCAAAGCCTTATCATCGGGCTCTGCCTCAATGATTTTGGATTCAACTTCTTTGAGCTGGTCGACATAGGCTAAGATGTCGGAAAGTTCTTTTTGTAATTTAGGTTTCTCAGAAATCTCAAATCGTAATCGAGCAAGTTTTGCGATTCTTTCAACCTCTTCGAGTGGAATGTCTGGCATAAATTTGTACCCTCACTATACCATATTATTGCTTAAATTCCCAATCGCGCGCGACACGACCTCGGAGCGGAATCCTTTGCGGGCAAGTTTGCTCGCGGCCTGGTCGCGAGTTAGGAGTCGGCCTTTCCGTAACAATTTTGCTGCCAGCTCCAGCTCCAAATCCAAAGATAGATTTTCCCGAAGAAGTTTTTCGGCCTCATTGCTTGCTAATCCCTTCTGTAATAGTTTAGCCTTAAGACCGTAAAAGCCGTATGTCTTATAGCGCAGAAGGCTTTCGAGATACATTTGGCCAAATTGTGCGTCATTCAGTAATCCTTGCTCTGTGAGCCGCAAAATCGTCTCAGAAACCTCTCCATGACCAAAACCGCGCATCAGAAGCTTCCTTTTGAGCTCCTCGGAATGATGCGGCCGGATTTTGATCAAACTCAATGCTTTTTCGTAAGTATTAACCACTTGACCGACCTGCTATAATATAAGTATAGTAATATCTACCAAAGTACGAAATGTCTACGAAAATACGAAAGAAACAGCAAATCAGACATTGAAGCCAAAATTCGTATGTTCGTAAAGATTCGTAGTTCGTAGTAGAAATTTAACCCAAGCTAATTCTATCAAATTTCAATGAACCATTTCTCATTCATTTTAGAACGTTTATCGAGCCGGGCCAAGTCGGCGCTGATCACGAGCCAAAAACTCTCGGAAGAAATGCACCACGACCATATCGGCTCAGAACACCTTCTCTTCGGAATCGTTGAGGAGATCTCTTCGTTTGCCTCGGAAATCCTGCTCAAAAACAAGATCACGCCGGAAATGGTCAGGCAAGAGATCGTCCGCATGAATCAAAATAGTTTTTCGGAAAAATGGCAGCCAAAACTCTCCAATAACCTCCGAGAAATCATCGAAAAGTCTGCAATCGTCGCAAGTAAGTATCAGTACCAATTTATCGGCACCGAACACTTCCTCTATGGAATCACCGATATGGACATGGATGAAGCCAAGACTATCCTTACCAATCTCAAAGTTTCCACGACTGAGCTCAAAAAGAACCTCATCTCAATTTTCGAAAACGTTTCCCGCTTCCCCGACCTGCTCAATTCCGACGAACAGCCCCTGATTGACGAGGGGCAAGCGATTCCTGCAAGCCGCGGTGCCAAAACTCCGGCCTTGGATTATTTTACCACCGACCTGTCTAAGAAAGCCCTCAAAGGAAAGATCGATCCGGTCATCGGCCGCAAATCAGAAATCGAAAGACTAATCTCGATCCTCAATCGCCGGACCAAGAACAATCCAGTCCTCATCGGCGAACCGGGTGTGGGTAAAACTGCCATCGTCGAAGGTTTGGCTTTGGCCATCATTAAGCACGAGGTCCCGGATTCTCTCCTCGATAAGAAAATTATTACTCTCGACATGGCACTGGTTGTGGCCGGCTCCATGTTCCGCGGCGAATTCGAACAGCGTCTCAAACAAGTTATTGATGAGGTCAAAGAGAATCCCAACATCATATTATTCATAGACGAGCTCCACACCATTGTCGGTGCCGGAGCCACGACCGGATCTTTGGATGCGGCCAATATCCTGAAGCCAGCCTTGGCACGCGGGGAAATCCGCGTCATTGGCGCGACAACTTTGGCCGAGTACAAAAAACATATCGAACACGACGCCGCTTTGGAAAGGCGCTTCCAGCCGATTTTAGTAGAAGAACCAAGCCTCGAAGAATCGATCCAGATTTTGGAAGGCGTTCGGCCCAATTACGAAAAGCATCATAATCTCACGATCACGGATGATGCCATTAAGTCCGCGGTGGAACTGTCCTCACGATATATCACCGACCGTTTCCTGCCAGATAAAGCTTTGGACCTCATCGACGAAACCGCCGCCTACTCCAAAACCATAAATTCCAAAACGAGGAATGTCCGCGTCGTCAAAAAAATTGAATTAGAACTCAAGCGCCTCGAGGAAGAAAAGACCAAAGCGGTAATGCTTCAGGACTTTACTACTGCTTTGCACCTCAAAGCTCAAGAAGACAAACTCAAAAAACAGCGCGCGGAATATCAGAAGACTTTTGTGAAAAAGCCAATGCTGGCAGAAATCAATTCCGAAGACATCGCCCGCACGGTCTCCAACATCACTAAAATCCCGCTCAATAAACTCGTGAAAGCCGAAGCCAAGAAGCTCGTAAATCTGGAGAAACTCCTGCAAAATCGAATTGTAGGCCAGGATGAAGTGATCAAAACTATTGCCTCGGCCATCCGCCGCTCACGCGCCGGAATCACCTCGCCCAAACGGCCAATCGCGTCGTTTCTGTTCCTCGGTCCCACAGGCGTGGGTAAAACCGAAACCGCCAAAGCTCTGGCCGCGGAAGTCTTTGAAGATCGCGAAGCTCTCATTCGGGTAGATATGTCGGAATTCATGGAAAAGCACAATGTCGCCCGACTCATAGGCGCCCCAGCGGGATACGTGGGCTACGAAGAAGGCGGCCGGCTCACAGAAGAAATCCGCAAGAAGCCCTACGCTGTAATCCTCTTTGATGAAATCGAAAAAGCCCATCCGGATGTGTTCAATGTCCTGCTTCAAATACTCGAAGAGGGAGAGCTTACCGATGCCGCGGGCAAACGAGTCAACTTCCGAAACACGGTGATCATTATGACCTCCAATATCGGCATTCACGATCTGACCCGCCAAGCAACCGCCTTTGGGTTCTCCCAAGAAAGAACTCAAGAGCTTCTCGACGATGCCCGACAAAAAGCCGAGACAGAATACAACCGCGTCAAAGAAAAAGTTTTGGAATCGCTCAAGCATACCATGCGTCCGGAATTACTCAATCGTATCGATAAAATCTTGGTCTTCCGCCCGCTAAGCATCGAAGAGATCAAAAAAATTGTTGTGCTGGAACTCGGATACCTTACCGAACACATCCGCAAACAGCAAAACATCGAAACCGTGATTGATAGAGACGTGGTCAAGCTAATCTCCGACAAAAGTTACGATCCGGCACAAGGTGCGCGCCTCATCCGGAGAAATATCCAAGAACTGATCGAAGATCCACTGGCAGAAAAAATAATCAACGGCGACATTACCGAAAAATCCGGTGTGAGATTGAGTATGGATGGTGATTTCATCAAAATCACTCAGATCGAACGCGCCATCGTGTAACCACTGCTTCCTGCACTAATGAAATTCATACCATACATAAAAACACTAGGTCGGCTGGCAGCTGATCTAGTGTTTCCTATTTCTTGCATTATCTGCGGCCAGGGCGAAAAATTCTTATGTGAATCCTGCCAAGCCAAACTCACCCGGCTCGACAAACAACTTTGCGTAGTCTGCAAAAAACCCGCCGCTTACGGCAAGACGCACAGTACTTGCGTTACTCGAAACACTCTCGACGGGATCATCTCGGCTCTGTCTTATACTGACAAACGGACGAAAAAACTTATCGGGACTTTCAAATATCAATTTATCTCCGATCTGGCGGCACCGATGTCGCACATGATTGTAGAAGAAATTACGAAACAAGGGATTACCGGATACTTTGCGGAATTTACGATCATCCCCGTCCCTTTGCATAAGCGGAGGCTCAACTGGCGGGGGTTCAACCAAGCCGAACTTCTGGCGGAAGCACTGGGAAAAAATTTAAACATCCCGGTGGATAAAACTCTTGTCACCCGAGCCAAGTTCACTACTCCGCAGATTGAACTCAAGGCCGAACAGCGAAAAACCAATATTGAAAATGCGTTTGAGACAAAAAATACTACGGTCGGAAGATATCTCCTGGTGGACGACGTGGTGACTACCGGTTCGACTCTAAATGAAATCGCCAAGCTCCTCAAAAAGCATGGAGCAACGGAAGTCTGGGCCGCCACCAGCGCCCACGGATAAATCAAATGACCCAGCCAAGCTTGGGTCATTTTTATATATCTTTTGGCGGAGAGAGTGGGATTCGAACCCACGGGACGGCTATTAACCGTCGCAGGTTAGCAACCTGCTGCCTTAAGCCACTCGGCCACCTCTCCGTATTCCGTGCCTTAAATACAGTTTATTCTAGCCAATTTAAGGCATGGTAGTCAATTTAAACCCAAGATGATATTATTCGGGTGAAATATGCTTGACAATTTGTAACAAAAGCAATCAAATAGCGTCTCTATTTATGACAGAGGAAGAGTTAAAATCTATATTACAAGCCTGCCAAAAGGGCGACAAAGCCGCTTTTGGGCGCCTATATGACCTGTACTCCGAACGGCTCTATAAGTTCATTTATTTGCGCGTGGGGCACAAGGAGATCGCCGAAGACATCTTGGCCGACAGCTTCGTGAAAGTCTGGACGAAAATCTCCCAAGTCAACTCATCTAAAGCTTTTTCCTCCTGGATTTTCCAAATTACCAAGAATAATATCATAGATTACTACCGGATCCGGAAATCCACGATCGCCATAGAGGAAGTCGAACAAACTCTGGAGGATGCCTCAAATCCTATAGAAGAGACGGAATTGCGGCTCGACCAAAAACGCATCCTGGTGGCGCTGAGCACGCTTCCCCGCGACCAACAGCAAGTAATCCGTTATAAATTTTTCGAAGACCTTACCAATCCCGAAATCGCGCTGATCATGAATAAGACTGAAGGCGCAATCAGAGTAATTCAACACCGAGCAATCGTACGCCTCCAAGAAATACTGCGTCAAAAGAAAGTCTAACTACAACCTACCACCTAAAACCTACAACCTTATGATAGATTTAGAACAAATAATTGATGAAGTCTCAAACCGCCTCCAGCGAGGCCGGGATATTTCTTTTTGGCAAAACAACTACCAGCTCTCGCCTATCGTAAACCTTCTGGCGAAACTTTCTTTGTTTCCCAAAGCCCCAACTCCGACTGCCAATTTTGTCAGGATCAAAAATCAGATCATGGATAGAATATCTGAACCATCCCAGGCTTCTGAACCGGCCAAAATTTCCCACGGCTTTTCTTATTTCTTCAAATTTACTACCGGCGCCGTCGGCACGCTCCTCATAATTATAAGCTTGGGGGTGGGTACCGCAGTTGCCGCTTTGCAAAGCGTACCAGGCCAAACTATCTATCCGCTTAAAAGAATCGTGGAAAACACGGAGCTTAAACTCACTCGCGATCCCGAGACCCGCGCCAATCTCCAAATTCAATTTGCCAATAACCGTCTGGAAGAACTAGCCACTGTCCTCGAGCGTAATCGAACCGGAGAAATTTCCTCGGACGAAACCCAAAAGATCGTGAGCCAGACCATAGCAGATCTGGAAAAGACTACGGCGGCTGCGCTTAATTCCTCCACCACAGGCAAAACCAACCCGACCAGCAAGCAAGTTTCCACCCTCAACAAATTGGTAACACTCAGCAACAAACAAACTGCCATCCTTAAACCCCTGCTCTCGGCCGCAAGCATCACCAATGACGGTCAGGTAAAGATTGTGCTTGAACAAGCCTTGGAAACTTCCAAGATTTCGAAGGAGGAAGCCATTCGAAACATCGAAAACGCCGGTCTTAAGGTGGAAGCTCAGCCAATCACATTTGCCGACGACAGTATCAACAAAGCCAGCGCCAGCGGTAACATAACTGCCCTGACTTCCGATACAATAAGCATAGGGACCTCTAAGTTCTTGATGACAAAAGATACAAAATATGATAATATTAAAACCACGGAACTAAAGGTAGGTTTGGCCGTGAAAATCACAGGTGAAGTGCGAGAAGACAACAAAACTTATGCACAGGTGATTTCCCCAACCGAAGCCCCGCAAGCAGAAACTAAACCAACGACATCAACTACTGAAACCGAGTCAGCCGCTAGTACCACAGACCAGCCGTAAGTAAAATAAAATTGTAGTTAAGGTTTGTCCCCGCGTTTGCGGGGATCCACCCTAATTAATTCAGCCATATCCTAACCCTTTTCCGTAATACCGGAACTGGCTGAGAAAATCATATGAAGAAAAGGCCGCGGCAAAACGCGGTCTTTTCTTTTGCCTCAAAAAATGGTAAAATATTGAGGATTCAACACGGTGGGGTCGCATAGTGGTTTAGTGCACCGGTCTTGAAAACCGGAGTGGGTGAAAGCCTACCGCGAGTTCGAATCTCGCCCCCACCGCCAGGAAAACTATTATGGAAAACAAAAAAATCATCTGGACAGCGCAAGAATTCAAGGTACATAAAAAGCCTGTTGTATGGTATGTTGCTTTTGCCATAGTCGCTGTCGGACTCATCGCTTACGCAATTTATAACCGAAACATTTTGACTCTATTAACTTTTGTCTTGCTGGTTATAACGGGATTCTTTCTCGCTCACCAGAAGCCGAGACAAATGCAGTACGAGTTGAATACTACGGGTGTAGTGTTGGGACAAATCACCTATCCATACCGTAATATCAAAAAATTTTGGATTATATATACGCCGGAAAACAAATCGGTAAATTTTGAGACGATAGCATATATAAATAATCAAATCAGTATGGAACTCGGCCGGCAAAACCCGTTAGTCATCAAACAGTTTTTGAAGAACTACTTACAGGAAGATTTAAACAAAGAAGAAAGTTTTACGGACATTTTGGCCAGAAGAATTAAATTTTAGGCGCGCGCTCGTAGCTCAGTGGATAGAGCGTTGGTTTGCGGAACCAAAGGTCGGAGGTTCGATCCCTCCCGGGCGCACCAGAGAATAATATAAAGCGATCCAAATGGGATCGAACGGGCAGAAGCGAGACAAGTCATCAGACGCAGTCGAGCGTCGACGAAACCGTTTCAATAGGTTTCGGCGCTGCCCTGTCGGAGCCGCTCAAGCGGCGAAGCGAGATCCCTCCCGGGCGCACCATAAATTGATAAATAGAAAAGCGGCATTACTGCTGCTTTTTTTGCTATAATCAACCTATGTTTGATCTTGCTACTCCAGTAGAAAACCTATATCTCATAGGCCCGGCGCGGGCCAAATTACTTAAGCACTTGGGCATAAATACGCTTGCGGACCTGCTTTACTATTTTCCGAGAGCCCATCAAGACCTCTCACACTTCACTCCCATAGCCGAACTCCAGATTGGCGACTTCGCCAATGTCAAAGCTAGGGTTTTGGAAATCAAATCCTTCCGAACCAAAGTCCGCAGGCTGACTCTGACACAAGCCCTTATCGAAGATGATTCCGGCACGATCACCTGCGTCTGGTTCAACCAACCTTTCCTCACAAAGGTCATTCACTCGCAGGAGACTTTCATTTTTTCGGGGAAAATACTCAAGAGCAAAAACAAACTTCAGATGCAAAACCCGATATATGAACAGGAAAAAGCCGAACAAGTCCATACTTCGCGGCTGGTTCCGGTCTATCCGCTTACGGCCAGCCTCACGCAGAAGATCTTGCGGAGCATTATTAAAACCTATTTGGATAAGACCACACTCCCTGAATTTCTACCCAGTGAAATTATCGCGCAAGAAAAACTTTTTGACGAAAACCGCGCGGTAAAAACCTTTCACTTCCCCGCCGACTGGCCAGCTTTAAAGACGGCCCAAAAACGTCTGGCGTTCGACGAAGTCTTCCTCACTCAACTCCGCGTGCTCAAATACAAAAAAGAGCGGATGCAAGAACCTGTACTTCCTATCAAGCTGGTGCCTGACCTTGCGGATAAAATAAAATCATTGCCTTTTGAATTGACTGCGACTCAAGCCCGGGCCCTGCAAGAGATCCTGGCCGACTTTACCAAACCTTACCCGGCCAATCGCCTTCTCGAGGGAGATGTCGGCTCGGGGAAGACAATCCTTGCGGCTCTGGCCATGTGGCTTGCCTCCAAGAACAACCTCCAGTCTGCTTTGCTCTGCCCGACTGAAGTTCTGGCCCAACAGCATTATATAAATTTCCTCAAACTCTTCCTCAACGACGGCTTTGATCTAGCAATCATGACCGGCAGTTCCATACGGCTCAATGGCAATCCGGTCTCAAGTGCAACTCTTCTGGCCCAAATCCGATCGGGAAAAGTCAAAATGATTTTGGGAACTCACGCATTGCTTGAGGAGAAAGTCAATTTCAAAAATTTGAGCCTCGTGGTTATCGACGAACAACACCGTTTCGGAGTCAAACAGCGCGCCACGCTCAAAAATTTCAACAATACGCATCTGCTGAGCATGAGCGCCACGCCGATTCCTCGCACTCTGGCGCTTACGCTTTATGGCGATTTGGACATCTCCCGCCTCGACCAGCTCCCCTCGGGGCGTTTACCGATCAAAACGGAACTCATAGATAATGTCCACCGCACTTCGACTTATAATTTTATACGCAGCCAAATCAAAGACGGCCGCCAAGCATTTGTCATCTGTCCCCTTATCGAAGAATCCGACAAACTGGGAGTCAAATCCGCGACAGCCGAATACAAAAAGCTTTCTGAAGAAATCTATCCAGATTTAAAAATCGGGCTTCTGCACGGCAAACTCAAACCCGCCGATAAAGAAAAGATAATGCAGAAATTTAAGGACAACGAGATACAAATTCTGGTTTCGACTTCGGTCGTGGAAGTGGGAGTCGATGTCCCCAACGCCACGGTCATGCTCATCGAAGGCGCCGAACGGTTTGGATTGGCCCAACTGCACCAATTCCGCGGGCGCGTGGGCCGAGCAAGCTTCCAATCCTACTGCTTCCTATTCTCGGAGGACCCCAACGCTATGGTTAACCCAAGGCTCTTGGCAGTGGTTAGATCTACAAACGGTTTTGAGCTTGCGGAAGAAGATCTCAAAATCCGAGGGGCTGGAAATCTTTATGGCACCGAGCAATCCGGATACAGCTTTAAAATTGCCACTCTCTCCAATCTCGAAATGGTCGAGCGCTCCAAGCAATATGCCGAAGCTTTGGTAGAGGCCGATTCGACCTTCGCCGCTTATCCTCTGCTCAAACAAAGAATCGAAAAGCAACCTGTGATCCACCTCGAATAAGCTTGACTTCTCGATCTAAAAAACGTAAACTTTTATGGCAAAATCAAAGGAGGTGTTTTGAATGTCGTAGTGAACCATTTGTCAGGGCAATATTCTTCATAGTGTCAGTCCCGTTCGGAGGCCAACATGTCAGAAAACGCGACGAGCAAAAGTAAGGAAAACGAACTTCCCTACTACCCTGTTAAACCTGAGTTGCAAGCAAAAGCAGCAACAGGCGCTTCCATTACCGTCATTGGAATCGACAAGGCGCGACCAATGACGCATGTCTATGCCAACACACCGAATTACGATCAGGTTCCTCTATCGATCGCATCAATTCGGGGCTTGGACCCGGAGAAGCTCGACAAGGTCAGGGAAAAATTCTTGCGTCTGACAACGCATCGGGGAGACCTGCTTCCGCAGTGAATCACTAAGCAATTTGAAAATGGCCACAACCACTTTGGCTGTGCCGTGGGATCGAATTGTTTAGTTATTCAGCGGAAAAGGTTGCGCGTGACGACTACAAGCCTAACCCACGGACGTTGTTCACAAGCGACCCTGGGGGTCGTGGGTACTCAGGTAACCGGGGCAACCCACGACCTCTCTTTTACAAAGCCGATCCGGCTTCTCGGATCGGCCTTTTTTATATACAATCAGCTGTGATATCCCAGTGCGCGCTTACGCCAGGTAAATTTCTTTCATCAGCATAAATATTGTTATTACTGATTCTTCTGTATAACGGAGCACCATCACTTCTTGTACCCGCCCTTGCAAAGTAAGACGGACTTGTAATGTAATTATTGAGGGCAGTAGTCGGTAACAAGTCAACCTTATATCCGTTTGCATGACTGCAAGCCCCAGATTCATGACCAGGTTCGCTTCCACCTGTTACCAGGACTCCGCATCGATTATTCGGTGGCGGCCCTCCCAATGAAGTCGTACATTTCGAAGCTAAATCTATTACTTCGTTGATCGTTGATTGAAGCGTGCCACCTAAACACGTCTGCCCAGGACTCGCCACCTGTCTTGTCTGATCAATGCAATTTTTATTGACAGTTATACCCACTGCGGCGAGTTGAGCTCGGGCGGCGGCGTCAGACAAATTATCACCAGGCACAGTAAACCCGCCAGTTGCTCCGGCTCCCCCACTTCCTCCACCGCTTAATTGGGCACAAACATCTTGTGAGACTCCCGGAAGGAAACTGGCACCCCAGCTGGCCCAGCGTGCAGTAGTTCCGCCCAAGCCCTGAGCATTGCAGGCACTTGCCAAGGAAATGATAATAAAAATCCCCAGTCCAATGACGAGGAGTATCCCGGCGAGAATCCCGACAATCGGTCCCCAGACCGGTGCGCTGGCCACAATCGCCGAACCAGCGGCACTAGCTGCCGCTACTGCTTCTTCTTTGGCGGCGTTTTTGATCGCGCTTTTGGCATAGCCTTTAGCAAATTCTTGAGCACGATTCACCGGACTTTCTTGTTCGGCTTGGTCCTGCTCTACCAATCGGTCTTGCTGATTTTGCTCTTCCAAAGCCTGGGCCCGCTCCTCCTCCTCTTGCTGTTGCTCTAGCAGTTCTTCTTCTACGGAGTATTCGGCCATAGTCTATTTCCCCGATGCTAATTCTTCTTTGGCTTTGGCGATCTCGGCTGTTTGTTTTGGATCAGTGGTAATAATCTGATCTTCCATATATGAAGCTATAATTTTGATGGCGACGTGCTTGAGGCCGGCAAAAAATATTCCTTCACCGACATCGGATTCAAGCAAGAGATATTTTTCCCCTTCGGTCAGGAAGAATGTTTCGGCAATGAGGTCGATGGCCGCTGGACTTTGTTTGAGGAGCATTTGAATAGAAGAGTTGGTGACGATCGGTTTGCCGTAGGCCGATTGCAAAAAGTCAGAAACGTCCTGGGTAATTGTAGTGAGTCCCAAATAATACTTGCGTGCGCGCTTGGCCATACCGAAGACAAATCTGGCCGAATCTTCGTGCTGCATGAGAATCCAAGCTTCGTCCAAAACCAAAATTCTTTTCTTCATCTGGCTTCGCACGACATTCCAGATATATCCGAGAGTAATGTACATAGCAATCGGCCGCAGTGAATCTTCGAGGTCACGGACCGAGAACACGATCAGTTGATTAGCAAGGTTGATGTTTGTTGGTTGATTGAAGATGCCGGAAAAAGTTCCCTCGGTATATTTGGTCAGGCGTTGGGCCAGGCTTTCGCCGCCCACCATACCACCCAAAATTTCGACTAAGTCTCCCATGGTCGGAACATCGGCATTGGTAAGATCCGAAGCCGGGGTAATATCTTTTTTGGCGTAGGTTTCCCAAAGCGCCCGGTCCATAATCGCCTCTTCGGTCGGATTCAATTTCCCGAGCATCAAATTCATGAGCCCGAGCAGATTTACGATTGCCGACCGCAAAATGTCTTCGTTGTTCTCGCCTTCAATTGCCTTCGGCAGATCAAATGGGTTCACGCGAGAATCGGAATTCAGCGAGATGTTCAGAAAAGATCCGCCGACAGCGTCGGACAAATGTTTGTATTCGTTCTCAGGATCGATGACTATGACATCCGTCCCGATCATAAGCGAACGCAAAATCTCAAGCTTCACGGCATAACTTTTGCCGCTGCCGGATTTGGCAAAGACTACAGAATTGGCATTCTCCATCTGGAACCGGTCAAAAAGTATAAGACTGTTGTTATGGCGATTGATCCCGTACAAAATTCCATCATTTGAGGTGAGTTCTGAGGACACAAATGGAAAGGTTGTCGAGAGCGGCTGAGTGTTGAGATTGGTGGCAATCCCAAGCTCATCATTCCCAAGCGGCAATGTGGAATTAAATCCCTGCTCCATCTGGAGTACAGCCGGTTTGGCGATAATCAATTTCGACCCAAGCAGAGATTCCAGAGTCGAAGATGCTTGGTCTAATTCTTTGAGATTGTCTCCGTAGAGAGTGAAGTATAGAGAAAAACGGAAATAACGCTCGGTCCCTTGCTGTAAACGATCGCGCAGAGCCTCGACATCCCCGTAAGCAGTCTCAAGCATTGGATCACGGACGTTTCCCTTTTCGGCATTCATGGAAATCGACGATTCAATCTGCCCGACTTTGTTGCGAAGCTTCTTCATAATCTCAGCAGTATCCATGGGATAGATAAACATGGACATATCCATGGCCGAATCAAGTCCAATAATCGGGGCCAACCAATTTACAGAAATAAACCGCGGATAAGACAGCACGAAAAATGACCGGGCAAGTTTGCCGGAAATTTCGACGTTGTTGGTGTTGACGAGGAACGCCGCCGGCGCAATCAGGTCGCGCAAAGTATTGAGGCCAGTTTTGTATTCTTTTTCGGCTTCAAAGATCTTTTTTTGCAAGTCGGCTTCAGGACTTGAACCGCCGCCAATTTTGGATAATAAAGACATTATTGTGGCTTAATCAAATCGAGTTCTTCGATTTTTTTAATCTGGATAGGACTGGCGGTGTCGAAGTTATAACTGTTGTATAAAAGTTCCACGAGTTCTTCGGTATCGAGCACGATCGTGTGCAAACCCATGGCATTCAAGGCGCCTAAGATTTGATTGACGCGCTGGGTGAGTTGTTCTCTATGCGTTTCGAATTCGTGTTTTTTGAGAGAAATGGTTTTTACCGGATTGATAAGATTGGTAATTTTCTGCATGATACCCGCCTTGGTAATAAAGGGCGAATACGGAACCACGACATAAAAAGTTTTGTTCATGATGCTGGCAAACTCAATGAGCTTGGCAACGTATTCGATATATTCCTGGGTCTGTAGGCGCAACAGTTCGTTTGTCTGCTGTTGCATGAGTGCCCGAAGCTTATCCAAATACGAATGAATGTCGAGCTTCCGCGATTGCATAAGAATTTGGATTGGAAACTCGAGCGAATTCAAAAAACTCTGATACGAATCGATGAGGGCGTTTTGCTCTTCGCCGGACTTCAAAGAAAAATTCGTCGAGGAAACCACGATCACGGCGCGCATGGAGCCGTCGCGCAAAACTACGGTGCCATCGTGGATTTCGGCCACGTCGAGCCGAGCCTGAGTGCTCATAGCAGCCGCTTTTGGTTTGTTCATTTCCTGTTTGGACATCTGTTCCCTGTTATCTGTTAATTGTCTTCTCGATCAATTCTTTCTCTTCTTGCGTTTTTTGATCAAGCAGATACGCCAACTTTCTCAATCTGCTATCAGGCGCTTCGAATGAAGATTCTGGCTCGACTTCCACTTTTTCTACCACCTTCGCACTCGAGATATTAGCCAGGTTGGTCTCCCGCGCAAAAACCATTGTCTTTGGCGAGGCCATGTACGTGATAAACGGCAGGATGTAGGTCAGCATAGGCCGGCCATTGTAGCTGGCAAACGCCAAAGTGATGCCCAAGATCGCAATCGGCAAATCTATGAGGATGGCTCCGATCTTTGGAATGGGCAAGGACCAAAACAAAAGACATAAACCACCGGCTGCCAAAACAACAAAAAACTGCTTCAAGGTCAGCGGACCTATGAGTTTGTCTTCAACGTCTGTAAATTGAGGGACAGCAAACTGCATATTTTATAATTTTGTTTCGGATTTCTTATTTATCTTCCTAATTATTATACCACAAAACCGCAAATAAACAAAAACGGCTATTCTGCCGTTTTTCTTGGGTCCTATCCACAGCTAATTTATAAAATCTTTAATCCAATTTCGCCAGCTTGTCCCCGACTCTTCGTTAAAGGCCTGCCAAAAACCGGACGGACTGATAATTTTTACGCCTTCGTATTCTGAAAGCTTGAGCAGATGGTTATCGGAGGTTACTAGGTATTCTGAACTGGATGCAAGCGCCGACTCAAGAATTTTATTGTCCTCCGGATCTTCCACCACATCCAATCTCTCTTCAGTCTCCACCAAGTGTACGGCATCGAAATATTGATTGAGTTTTTCCAAGTAGTCCAAATCTGTAATTTTTCTCCCGGCCATGAGACGGTTCTCGGCTAGGGTTGCCCTATTGGCAAACGCCTGAATTTTACCGCTTATAACCTCATCGATAATGCGGTTACCAAAATTATAGTCGTCACCCGATGCGTCAATAAGTGAATTGGTATCAAGCACTATTTTCATAAATAGGAAGTTAAGAAGCTGAGAAGCTAGAAGCTGGGAGAATTTATAGCAAGAGCATTTGTACTTCTAATAAACGAGTTTAATATCTTGTGAGTATATAACAGCTGTTCACTAATCGTTTCATAATTAGTCTTATCTAAATACAATAAATCGCGGGCGATAATCAATTGGTTTTCAACTTCTGTTAAAGATCCATGAGCCATAACATAAAACTTTAATTTATCTTTTAAAGTCGCTCTCGAAAAGCCTTCAGCGATATTAGAAGTAATGGATACTACGGCTCTTCTAATTTGAGAGACCAAGCCGAATTGCTCATGTTTCGGAAAATTCTCGGTAATCTTATAAATAACCAAGACCAACTTATGCGCTTCCTGCCAAACTTTTAAATCTGTGAAATTATTAATTTTTGCATTTCCCATATGGATCAAATTATAGCAATTATTCAAAAAAGAACCAACTTGGTTCTTTTCCTATCTTCTCAGATTCCTAGCTTCCCAGCTTCCTTTTTATAGTTGCTCTATCTGCTTTCTTAAATCCGCTATGGCTTCGAATTCGCGGAGTGTGATCTTCTCGCCGGCTGCTTTCTTTACCGCATTCTCAAAAGCCTGAGAGCGGTCCGGGTTGGTATCGGTGATAAGCGCAGCACCTATGGCAAGATAGGATTTATACAATGGGCTCTGTTCAAATGCGTTTACTGTGTAGTACGGAATCAGTTTGTTGGCTTGCGCCACAGAAACCAATTTCGCTTGGAGTAATTCGATCTGAGATCGCAGTTCTCCTTGCCGGAGATGATCTGGCTGAATTTTTTTGAAATCATCGACTGTCTTTATATCCATGAGCGAAGCGAGTCCGCCAGTTGGAACTGTTTGAGGGTAATGCTTGGGCGCCATGGGAACTTGCAATGCCTTGGGCAAAGGCGCAAACTTCGTTGCTATATCACTCATGGGTTTGAGCGGCGGCATTGGTCGCGATACTGTAGGCGCTTTGGGCACTGCAGGCGCTTGCGGTCCCATTTCGTCTTTGGTCGGCTGACGTAATTCCGCAGTATCCATTTCGCGCTTGAGCTCACGGGCAAACGGAGTGTTCTCCAAAGGTACTGCTTTGGGCGGCATAGGTATTTCTATTGCCGCCTTGAGAGCCTCCAAACTCAAGCCATGATCTTTTTGGTTTTCAAATGTTTCTTTAACTTGCTCAAATTCTTTATCTTTCTTTACAAACTGACTTCTTTTAATATCATACCCGGCGGCTTCGTCCAGTAAATCAAGCAGGGATTCGTATGCTCCTCTCTGAACTATTATCGCGCCATGTTCGGACATAGCCTTACGCAATTTTGCAAGCTGATCATCCAAAACACCTTCCGCTTTCAAGGTAATTATCGCCAAATCTAATTCATCAGCTTTGAAATAGCCGTCAGTCATATGACCCAAAGCGTCACTGAATCTCCTACTCATGATAATTCTTTGCCCGGTTGGACTCACCAAAGATATGTCAGGAAAGAAGCGATCACCCGTCTGCTCCAGGGCTCGCAACCGGTTTCGGACTTTGGTGATCTCCCCCTGCGAATATATGAGGCCGGTAACTATATCCTTTTCCATCTGAGCACCGAGTGAAGGGTTCTTTGTCACAGCATCGATATAATCGAGAGTTTTTTTGAGTTTTGTTTTTTCTTTCTCAATCTTCTCGTTTTGCTTGGCGCCAAAAAAATCACTCTCCACAGGAGTATCAAATGAAGTAACGTATTCTATTATTTGATCTTGGTTTGGCTTCATTGTCTTGGATTCTGATTTATATCGTCTAGTCTATTCTCATTATTAACATCTTCCGGGCGTTTCCGGATCTCGACGTTTTTCTGCTGTCTAGTATTTGTGTCCATCGAAGACTTCAGTTTATCGATACTGCTTTCGAGATCGGAGTTTGGCACCTGCTCGTTTTCTGAGAAATTTGTCTTGATCTCACTGACGCTTTCTCTGAGGACTTCTTTTGTATTTCTGCCAATTTCGCGATTGATTTCGGTCTGGTTCTGAATTGCCTCTCTAGTCCCTGTAAGACCCTTCTCGGCTGTTTCCTGGACCCGTTTGGTCTCTTTGGCGACCTTATCCATACCTTCAGCTATTGCCTTAGCTAC
>JAIFWV010000011.1:11453-33176 GCA_019659055.1 Candidatus Doudnabacteria bacterium | reverse complement strand
GAGAGGATTCCTAAGACATTTGCTATATCTTCACTGTTCCAACCTTGAGCCGTTAGATTTTGTCTGATCTGTTCACCCTTCGTCCCGGCCGACCTCGAGTCGGCCACATATTTTTGTAATTCCGGAGTAATCATCTGGTTATGTTAAATTTGGACTGCTTAAGATTGAAAACAAATAATAAATAAAAAATGCACAGCTGACGAGGGAGCTGACTATGAGAAGAATTCTACCTTTAGGACTACTTTTAAAGCCAAATATTCCCAGCAGTAAACCTACTACACCAATCACGGGCAAGGCAAGGATAAGATAGAATACTATTGCATCCGAATTTTTTGGATGGATGTATTCTATCTGGAATATAAAGTAATAAGCGACCAGCTGAAAAATGAATACAAAGTAACCAAAAAATTGTGCTAGAGTGAAAGGTAACATTTTATTTTTGTTTCAAGTTTTATTAGAAATGGAAATGGTCGGCGTATTTGCCTAGAACTGGTAGCGGTTGTTGTTTGCCTTTAGTGACGTTGAGAATCCCAATCACAACCAAGACCAGGGTGAACAACCATAACAGCCAGCCCAAGATCGGAATCCAAAAAACAAAACTTCCGATGACTTCTAAAACCAGCAACACCAAACCTTGTTTAACATGGTATTTAACAAATGGATCATTCTTAGCCACGATTAAAGGGATAATAACCAGAATACCTAAGTAAGCTAGAATGCCCATGCCTAAGTTTTTTTGACCGGCACTAGGAGTGGGTGGTGGAACTGGGGTTTGGCTGGCTGGCTGGGGAGGAGTCGGTGGGGTGTTTATATCCATAAAATTTGATCAAATTGTCTTAATGCTTGGGTTAAGTATAGTACAATTTACATCAATTTAGAAATATTCCAAGATTCTGATATGATATTTATAGCTATAGCCGGGCCAAGCGGGGCCGGTAAAACAACTTTAGCCAGTTTCCTCACCGCCAACTTCCGGGACGAGTTCGAGCATATCAGGCAGGATGACTACCTCAGACACCCGGATGAATTCCCCATGAAAGGCAAATACAAGAACTGGGAACACCCGCATAATTATAAATTTGAGGTATTATATGAGCATCTCAAGAAGCTCAAGCAGGGAGAGAAGGTCTTAAGCCGGACGTTTGCTCCGGATGAAACGGTCGAGCCGCATGAGTTCTACCTGGAGCCGAAACAATATATTTTAGTGGATGGCTCCCTGATATTGACCAATGAGGACGTCGCCTCAATGTTTGATAAGAAATTTTATATGGATATCCCGCCGGAGCTTATGATAGAGAGAAGACGAACCCGCTCCAATCATTTCGGAATCGATACGGAAGAATACGACCGGGAAGTGACCATACCGGAATTCGAACGGCATGGCATGGTCCAGAAACTGCAAGCCGACCACATAGTCGATGGGACCCGAGACCCCAAGACGATTGCTCATGAAGTCCGGGAACTTATTTTGAAACCAAAGTAAAATTATTCCATGAAAACAAAAATTTTAATTTTGCACACTTCGGTCGGCCATGGTATCAAGCTGACGGCTCTTAATATTGCCGAACAGCTCAAACACAGTGAAGAGTTTGAGCCGCGAGTAGAAGACATCCAGAAGGTTGAGGCCGGAGCCATCGCCAAATCCATAGAAAGAGTTTACTCCACGATCACCGACCGCATTCCGGGACTATGGGGTTATCTCTACCGCTCGCGGCCAGTGCTGTTTATCACGATGCCGCTTAGGAAATTTTTTGCTTCGTTCAAATCCAAAAACACTCTCAAGCTGTTGCGCGAGTTTCAGCCGGCGATTGTGATCTCGACTCAGGCCGTCTGCACGGGGATTGTGGCTTACCTCAAATCCAAAGGGCTCTATCGCGGCAAATTGGTGGCTGTGTTTTCCGATTATCACCTCCATCCGTTTTGGTGCTTTGACGAAGTCGATCTTTATTTTTGCAATATTGCTGAGCAGGCGGAGAAACTGGTAGCACTCGGCGTACCCAAAGAAAAAATTGTGATCACGGGATTGTTTATCTCAGAGAAATTTTACCGGCATATTGAGCAGGAAGAGGCTTGCCGGCAACTGGGATTGCTGACGACGATGCCCAAGGTCTTTATGTTTTCCGGCGGACGACCTCGCATGAACAACCGGGAAATTTTTCTCCAGCTCCTGCGCAGTCCAAAGAGCTTCCAAATAGTCGCCGTCTGCGGGAAGAACGAGGAGCTCAAAGCGGAACTGGAAAAAATTTCGGCACCATCGATCCACCCGACGAAAATCTACGGCTACTCCGACCAAGTAGATGTGATTATGGACGCTTCCGACGTTATGGTTGGCAAAACCGGCGGTCCGAGCATGGGCGAAGCAGTTTTGAAGAAATTACCCTTGGTCCTGACCGATATCCAGCCGGGACACGAGGAAGAGAACCTGCAATTCCTTTTGAGGAATGAGGTCGTAGTCTATGGCCGCATCCCGCGGGAGGTTGTATTCCTGGTGGAGGAGATCCTAAGCGGCAAGATAGCTTCCGACTGGGACCACGCTTATGAAACTATCATCAAACCAGCGGGGACGATAAGCGTTACCGAGGCCTTAATGAAAATCAAACCAGTGGCCTTCGTCAAATATTATCAGGACCGCATCTAAGCTGTTGACAGGGGAGCACTTTGATTATAAGATTGAGGTACTAACTGAGGCATTAAATTTATGGCAAAAGATAAGAATTTAATCAACAAACTTATGGGCACACAAGCAATTTCCGACGATGAAGGTATGAACTACAACACCGAAGAAGAAGAGACCGAAGAAGTTGCCGCCCAGCCGCAAGGACAATCCGAAGATTGGCTTTCTGAATACGAAGGCCAGCTGACTATCGATATGTACCAGACTAAGGATAACGTCATCATCAAATCGACAATCGCCGGAGTCCGGCCGGAAGACATCGACGTCACCATCGCCAATGACATGGTTACCATCCGCGGCGAACGCAAAAAAGATTTTGAAGCCTCAAGCGAAGACTATTTTTACCAGGAATGTTATTGGGGATCGTTTTCCCGATCCGTGGTCTTGCCGGTGGACGTCGATATCGAAAACGTCTCGGCCGATCTCAAAGACGGTATCCTGACTGTGATCTTGCCCAAGGCCGCCAAGGCCAAAGCCAAGAAAATCCGAGTCGGCGCGAAGGAATAGAAAATAGAATCTAGAAAATTTAACCGAGGCATTTGCCTCGGTTTTTGTTATATCACACCACTTGATTTTTGTTCGGAAATTTGGCACAATGATGTGTAACTTACGAACAGTAATTCGTGAAGACTACTCTTATGGATATCTCAAGCCTCTCAAGACAACTGAATATGTCTGTCTCCCAGCTTCGTTTCAAGATCAACCAAGCTGGTTTTCGCGTATCCCCGAAAGCCAATAAGATCGACAACCAACTCGCTAAGCAAGTCATAAACGCGCTCACGGCCAAGAAACCGGAACCGGTATCTGTGGGCCCGCCGAAGGAAGTGAAACTGCCGGCGGTCATGAGCGTGAAGGAGTTTGCTCAAATCCTCGGTCTCGAGATTACCGTCGTCATGAAGAAACTTATTCTCAACGGCGTCATGGCCACTATCAACGAAGAGATTGATTATGACACCGCGGCCATTGTCGCCTCCGATTTGGGTTTTGAAGTCTCGGAAGGGAAAGTGGTCACCACGCGCTTAGGCTTGGGCTACGTCAACGACGCTGTTGCCTCCGAGATGAAGACCAAAGCCGAGGAGTTTGTCATACGACCTCCGATCGTGGCGATTATGGGCCACGTTGACCATGGTAAAACCACCCTGCTTGATACCATCCGCAAGACCAAAGTGGTCGAAGGCGAATCCGGCGGCATCACTCAGCATATCGGCGCCTATCAGGTGGCTAAAGACGGCAAACCGATCACTTTCTTGGATACCCCTGGCCATGAGGCTTTTTCGGCTATGCGTGCCCGCGGCGCCAACGTTACAGACATTATTGTTTTGGTCGTGGCCGCTGATGACGGGGTCAAACCGCAGACAATCGAAGTCATCAACCGCGCCAAACTCACCCAAACCCCGTTGCTTGTTGCCATGAACAAAGTTGATAAGCCCGATGCCAATCCCGAACGCGTCAAAAAAGAACTTTCCGATTACGGTGTACTAATAGAAGAGTGGGGCGGTACCGTCCCGGTCGCCAAGATTTCGGGACTTACCGGCAGCGGTGTCGATGAGCTTTTGGATTTGATTTTGCTTCAGGCCGCGGTTATGGATCTCAAAGCCAATCCGCAAGGCCAAACCTTGGCCACTGTTATCGAATCCCATGTCTCGCGTACGCAAGGATCAGTAGCGACAGTTTTGATTCAAAACGGAACATTGAAATTAGGCGACATAGTGGCGGTCGGCCGCGCTCACGGCAAGGTCCGATCTATGGAAGATGATCTCGGCAAAAAATTGAAAATGGCAGTACCCTCCCAGGCCGTCCAGCTGACCGGACTTTCGGAAGCGCCACAAGTGGGCGACATTCTCAAGGTTTACGAAACAGTGGACGAAGCTCGCTCCATTGCCCTGGAGGTGGTCAAATCCGAGCGTGCCAAAAAATTCCAAACGACATCGCGCCTGAGCGTGGAGGGCAAAGAACTGAATTTGGTTATCAAAGCCGACGTGCTCGGGAGCCTTGAGGCCATCAATGATGCCCTGAATAAGCTCAAGAACAACGAAGTCAAAGTCAACATCTTGGATCAGGGCGTGGGCGAAATCAACGAAAACGATATTTTGCGGGCGCAATCAGCCAAGGGTATTATCATCGGTTTCCATACCCGGCTCAATGCTCAGGCCGCGAAGCTTGCCTCTGCGCGCAAGGTCCCGGTCCAGCTCTATGACATTATTTATGAATTGGTGGAAGACTTAACGAGGCAAGTTATAGACATGCTGACACCTGAGGTTATGCGCACCGATCTTGGGCGCGTCAAAATTTTGGGCGTGTTCCGCACCGAAAAAGACAAAATGATTGTTGGCGGCCAGGTCGCCGAAGGTAAAATCAAGGATAAGGCCTTAATTGAAATCAAACGCGGCGAAGAAATTGTAGGGCGCGGGCAAATCATGGAACTCCAGCAAAATAAGATCAAGGCCAATGAAGTGTTGCAGGGCAACGAATGCGGTATGAGTATCAAAACTCCCACCAAAATTTTGGATGGTGATATTTTGATTGTTTACGAAGAAGCGGTGCGCAAGCGCAACCTTGAGGGGTAATTATGACCAGACGAACCGAAAAAGTCGCGGCAACTTTACAAGAGCAGCTTGGATTTCAGATGCAGAAAATTGAGCTGCCATTTTTGACGACTATTTCCAAAGTCGAAGTCACCCAGGATCTCAAGCACGCCAAAGTTTGGATTACCATTTTTTCCGACCGCGAGCAGGACGAACAGGCCGTGCTTGCCGCACTCGAAGAAAATAAGTACGATTTGCAAGGCGAAATGTACGAATATTTTGCCAGCAAGAATGTGCCGCGCATTCATTTTGCCGTGGATCACTCCGAGCAGTACTCGGATCATATCAATAAGCTCCTGAGAGAAACCAAAGAATAGAGGTGGAATTTAGAATTTGGAAGAAACCTCAAGCCCTCAAAAGGGCTTTTTTATAGTCTTGCTCCAATGCTATAATTCTGGTAAGATATGTGGTCATGGCAATTCCTAATAATATAAAATCCGAAATGAAAAAAGCCCTGCGGCTGATTGATGCGTCGCAGAGGATTTTTTTAACGACTCATGAAGGTACCGATGGCGACGATCTGGGTTCGGCTTTGGCCATGCGCCTCGGGTTGCTCAAGCTTGGCAAGGACGTTACAGTCGCCATCCACAAAGGCGTGCCGGATTATCTCAAATTCCTAGCCGGGTCCGAGGGAGTCACTGAGAAGCTGGAATCTATAGATTTTGATTTGGTGATCATATTTGGATGCAATCAGATTACCAGGACCGGGCTTCCGGTGCTGAAAAAATTTGCCGGTTCCGTGGTCAACATCGACCATCATCCGGATAATAAATTATTCGGGGCAGTGAACATCGTCGAGCCATCGACATCGTCCGTAGCCGAACTGATGTGGTATTTTTTTCAGACTGGCCGATGGGAAATCACGAAAGACATGGCAACCTGTCTTTTGACCGGAATTTTTACCGACACCGGCGGCTTTAAGCACGCCAACACCACTTCCCAGACTTTGGAGGTGGCGTCGGAACTTCTCAAGAAAGGAGCGCGGGTAGAAAAAATTTCCCAATTGATCGTCGGGCAAAACAATCCGGCCAGCATTCGGATTTGGGCGCGCGCTTTGGAAAATATGCGCTATGACGCCAAGCGCCAGATGGTTTACTCGGTCCTCACCGAAAAAGATTTCCAAGAGACACAATCTACTGACGCCGACCTGGGCGGGTTCGTAAATTTTTTGATTACAATCCCGCATGCGAAATTTTCCATGTTGCTCACCCAAGACGGCGAGGTCGTCCGCGGCTCACTGCGATCCGAGCCGGACCGCAATGTCGATGTAAACAAAATCGCGGTCCTCTTTGGCGGCGGGGGACACAAGCTCGCCTCAGGATTTAAGATCAAAGGGAAATTAGAGAAAGTCGGCCGGGGCTGGAAGATCGTTTAAGAATTTCTAATTTCTAATTAACTGATTTCTAAATAAACTGGATTTGTGGTAAAATATTTGTACCCTTATGTCCAGAAAACGAAACCAAAACCGACAAATTCCACCAGCATTTAAACGTCCCCAGTTAAACCTGAAGAAAGAGACTCGAATCGGGGTAGCTGTGGTCTTTTTTGTTGTCCTGGCGATACTTTTTACCTTGAGCCTGCTCGGTTCGGCCGGGAAGTTTGGAGAAGTGGCCAATCAAGTTCTGAAGCTGGCTTTTGGCTGGGTGGCGTATGTCGTCCCTGTCATCTTTGTTATGGTCGCCATGGCCCTCATGCGGCGCAACGAGGAGCAGGAGCCCAACACCGTATCAACTCATGCCTATGTCGGAGCGGTGCTGCTGACCCTGACCCTCACGGGATTCTTGCATTTGCTGGTCATCCGCAACGGCGCGGATGCGTTTGAGATGGTCAAACAATCAAGCGGCGGCGGCTACCTCGGGGTGCTCACAGCCTACCCTCTTGTCCATCTCATGGGCTTTGTCGCGAGCCTCGTCATCCTGGTAGCCGGTGTTATCGTGAGTTTGTTTGTGACATTCAATGTTTCGTTTATGGCTCTATTTAGAAAAAAGCCAGTTGATCTTCTGGCCAAACCCAAACAGCCGCTGCGGATCAACAATGCCGCGAGTGCTGGGTTTACCAAAGAAAGCGTCAACGACGGCAATAAGGCCGCAAAATCAAACGACATAGTGGTTAACAGCCATAACGACGAAAAGATATCCTCCATGAAACTGAATACCCGGCTCCCTTCCGCTGACAAAGATTGGAAATTCCCTCCGCTTGATTTGCTCGACGACACTAAGACCCGAGTTGATTCTGGCAACATTGAATCTAACGTTTCCATCATTCAGAAAACTTTGTCGGACTTTGGCATCGATGTCGAAATGGGCGAGGTCAATGTCGGCCCGACTGTGACTCAATATACTTTGCGGCCGGCGGTGGGAGTCAAACTTTCACAGATTGGAACCTTGCAGAACGATTTGGCGCTGGCACTGGCCGCTTCGAGTATCCGCATGGAATTGCCGATTCCAGGTAAAGGATTGGTCGGACTCGAAGTGCCAAACAAATCCAATGCCATTGTCCGCATCCGTGAAATTATAGCCTCGCCAGCCTTCGCCGAAACTGATTCGAAACTGGCTTTTACTCTGGGCCGCGATGTCGCTGGCCATCCTCTGGTAAGCGATTTGGCAAAAATGCCTCATTTGTTGATCGCGGGAGCAACGGGGAGCGGTAAATCAATTGGGCTTAATTCAATTCTTGTAAGTTTGTTGTACCGCGCGACCCCATCGGAAGTCAAAATGATTTTGGTGGATCCCAAGCGAGTGGAACTCTCCATGTACAACGGTTTGCCGCACTTGCTGACTCCGGTGATTACGGACCACCAGCAGGCGGTGAATGCTTTGCGTTGGACTGTGCTTGAGATGGACCGCCGATACAAAATGCTGCAGGAAGTGCATAAACGGAACATCGGTGAATTTAACCAAGCCAGTTTGATTAAGATGCCGTATCTAGTTGTGGTTGTTGATGAATTGGCGGATCTTATGAGCGTCTCACAAAACGAAGTCGAGTCGGCAATTGTCCGCTTGGCGCAGATGGCACGCGCCGTGGGCATACACTTGGTGCTCGCCACGCAACGGCCATCCGTGGATGTTATCACTGGCCTCATCAAGGCCAACATCACCGCCCGCATTGCGTTTGCTGTGGCCTCGCAGGTGGATTCACGTACGATTCTCGATATGTCTGGCGCAGAGAAACTACTCGGGCAAGGTGACATGCTCTACATTACATCTGATCTGCCCAAACCCAAACGCGTGCAAGGGACTTATGTCGGCGAAAAAGAAATCAAAAAAGTTACGGAGTTTATCAAAGAGCAGGCCGGCATGGTCACTTACGATGACCAGATCGTGGAAAAGCCAGCTCGTGCCGCGGGCACCTCCGGTTATGATACCGAAGGCGACGAGGACGAACTGCTTGCAGAGGCTACAAATATCGTGCAACAAGCCGGCAAGGCTTCTGCTTCGCTTCTTCAGCGTCGCCTGCGAGTGGGTTACGCCCGTGCCGCGAGACTCTTGGATATAATGGAAGACAAGGGAATCGTGGGTCCGGGAGATGGGGCCAAACCCCGCGAAGTTTATGGCGCGACTGGTTCCGGTGAAAATAGCGAATCGACCATCGATGATTTCCAATAGTTGACAAACTAATTTCAGTGGGCTCATAATTAGACAGGCGGCGGAATGCCGTTTTTCTATTTATAATATTTATGACTCAATCTCAAGCACTGGAAATACTCAAAACCGGAGCCAACGTTTTCCTCACCGGAGAACCTGGAGCTGGCAAAACGTATCTCATCAATCAATATATAGAGTATCTCCGCAGCTGCGGTATAGACCCAGCTGTCACAGCTTCAACTGGAATTGCCGCCACACACATTGGCGGCATGACAATCCACTCCTGGAGCGGGATTGGAATTCTAGAGCACTTGGATAAATATAATTTGGATAGAATTTCTTCGACCGAAAAAATTGTCAAAAGAGTTACCCGAACCGCGGTGCTTATAATCGACGAAGTCTCAATGCTTTCGGCCTCGACTCTGTCTATGGTGGAAGCAATTTGCCGTGAGATTAAGGATCAGTCCCGTCCATTTGGTGGGTTGCAAGTTATTTTAATTGGAGATTTTTTTCAATTACCTCCGATTGTCAAATACAATGGCCAAGCCACGGGACAGTTTGCATATAATTCGCAAGCTTGGATAGAATCACAACCACTGGTCTGTTATCTTACGGAACAATATCGTCAGGAGGATGGGGATTTTCTTAATTTACTCAAAGCGATCCGGAGCAATACGTTTTCTCAACATCACATGGGACATATCGAGAATCGAAAGTTCAATCGAGAAAACGTTCCTGATTTAATTCCTAGATTCTTTACTCACAACAATGAAGTCGACTTAGTTAATAATCAAATGTTAGACAAGCTCGAGGGTAAACCACACGAATTCAGAATGTCCAGCAAAGGCCGTGCGTCGCTCGTTGAATCTCTTAAGAAAGGCTGTTTGTCGCCAGAAATACTACTGCTTAAAATTGGCACGGTGGTGATGTTTACCAAAAACAACTCCAAAGCAGGATATGTCAACGGGACGCTTGGAGTAGTAGAAAAATTTGATAAAGAAACCGGCCGGCCAATTGTCAGGATTAGGGATGGCTCAGCCGTAGAAGTTGATTGTGTTGATTGGAACTTAGAGGAGAACCATAGAGTCCTTGCTCTAATTAGACAATTGCCACTGCGTTTGGCCTGGGCAATTACTGTCCACAAAAGTCAGGGCATGAGCATGGATGCCGCGGCCATGGATTTATCCAAGGTTTTTGAATATGGTCAAGGCTATGTTGCTCTGTCTCGTGTGCGCAAACTTTCCGGGTTGTTTTTATTTGGCTGGAACGAGCAGGCGTTTCTGGTCCATCCAGAAATTTTGGTCCAGGATCAAACTTTTCAGACGAGTTCCGAGACCGCAGAGCAAGCACTAATCAAGCTTTCGGCAGAAGAACTAAAAAAAATCCAAAGCAAATTTATAGCAAGCTGTGGCGGTCAGCCCAACACCCCGATCCGTACTAAAAATATTTCTGTTGATACATATGCCGATACTTTGGCGCTGTGGAATGACGGCAAGTCCATCGCAGAGATAGCGCTTGCTCGGAATTTGAAGGAAGAAACCATATTAATTCATATCGAAAAATTGGCTCTTGCTGATAAAATTAGCCAAAATGATTTGTCGCGGCTTGTCACAATTGAGCTGAAACCGGCGTTGTCCGAAATCCATAATGCATTTCGGGCGCTGTCGCCAGAGACACTTTCTCCAGTCTTTTCCAAATTTCGAGGGCGGTATTCGTATGCTCAATTGCGCATCGCCCGTATGGTGTACCAAAACGAAGCAATTTGACAGACTAATTGCTGGGGGTTAGGATTAATTTACAAACGGATAAGTAAAGGCGGCCGGTAAAGGCCGCTTTTATTGTTTGCATGATGCGGATAGCAAAATATGCTAATCTACGGATATGCGGATAAACTGTTGGATTTTTTGCCCCAGTTGGCATATGTTCCATTTTGGAACATATTGAACCATTTGGAAATTCCGATTAGTTCAACTCTCTCAATTTATAGGATAATTCAATTATATGGAAAAACAAGAAAAAAAGGGAGAAATTGTAATTTACAAGGCCGACTCGGGTCCGGAACTTCAAATAAAACTTGAAGATGACACCGTTTGGTTGACCCAAGCTCAAATCGCGGAATTATTTGGTTCCGATAGAAGTGTAATTACAAAACATATCAGGAATATATTCAAAAGCTCTGAATTAAGCCAAAATTCAGTATGTGCAATTTTTGCACATACTGCCGCCGATGGAAAAACATACAGAACTCAATATTATAATTTAGATGCCATTATATCCGTTGGCTACCGGGTTAATTCTAAACGAGCTACTCAATTTCGTATTTGGGCAACCAAACACCTCCGGGATTTTTTGCTCAAAGGATATATTATCAACGAGAAGCGATTGCGAGAAAATCAAGGTGCTAAAATGAGGGAACTCCAGCAGGCGCACAAGCTCATTCAAGAAGCGCTTGAGACGCGGCGGCTGGAAGGCTTCGAGAAAGAGCTCGTAAATATCATTACTGAATACACCAACACCTGGGTGATTCTCAACGACTACGATGCTGGCAAGCTCAAGATTTCTGATGTCAGCAAAAAACAAGCCAGCTACTCAACTACGAACAGGTCAAAGATTCAATCGATCGGTTCCGGAGCCGGCTTATAGCCAACAAGCAGGCCACATCGTCGTTTGGTTCGGAATCCGGAAATAAACTTCGCAATATTCTCAACCGCATCCGCCAGCATTTAGACGGGGTCGATGCTTACCCTTCAACGGAAGAAAAGGCTGCACATCTGTTTTATTTCATGATTACGGATAAGCCGTTTGTCGATGGCAACAAACGCATCGCCTCGCTGGTGTTTATTTTGTTCCTCATTGAAAATCACCTTTTGTATAATCGGAAGGGGGAGCGGCGGATAAACGATTCGGCTCTGGCGGCTCTAGCATTGCTTGTCGCCGAGTCCAAACCCAGCCAAAAAGATATTATGATAAAATTGATAGTAAACTTTGTTAATAAAAGATAATGGCCGAAGCTTTATTTAAGAGTAAACCTATTAAAATTGACACGCTCGGAGATTATCTTAAACAGATCCGAGAGAAATTAAATTTGGATATCAAAACCGTAAGTCTGCTCACACAAATCAAACCGGTGTATTTAGAAAACCTGGAAGCCGGTGCCTACGAGAAACTTCCGGCGGATGTGTATATCCGAGGGTTTATCAAAAATTTATCTCAGCTTTATCGCGTTGACGAGCAGGCGATGATCGACCAATTCGAAAAAGAGCATGGGTTTGCGCAAGCTCATACCCAGCGCTCGCTTTTGCATCCGCAAAAAATCAGGTTTACGCCGCGGGCGGTGTTGATTCTGGCTTCTGTCCTGATATTTTTGGTGGCTTTTGCCTATGTCATATCGCAAGTCAGTTCGGTCCTGACGCCGCCAAAATTATCTATCAACGAACCATCGGGCGACCAATCTGTGTCGGGCAATAGCATTGTCGTTTCCGGGAATGCCGAAGTCGGGTCCGATGTGTTTATAAACGACCAGGCAGTTTTCTTGGATAAGAACGGACAGTTTAACGAAAATGTAATTTTAAGCGAAGGCTTGAACACTATTGAAATCAAAGCCCGAAATAAATTTAACAAAGTATCAACATTAACACGCAAAGTCAACGCGGAGATTACGAAAGCGACTCCGGCCACAGCGAGCTTGCCGATAAATCTTACAATTCAGATCGGACCCAACCCGGCCTGGGTTTCTATTGAGGCCGATGGTGTAACTGTTCAGCGCGGAACCATGCTTTCGAATTCGTCGAAAACTTTTTCCGCCAAAGAAAATCTCGTCCTGACTTCGGCCAACGCCGGATCAACCCAGGTCATATACAACGGCAAAGATTTGGGCAAGCTCGGCCGCGAGTCAGAAGTTATCCGCAATGTCGAATTCAGCAGTCAGCAGAGTGTCCCTTAAAAGTTGCGCAAAAGTAAATTTGGGGAATATACTTAAGTTATTAATTTTTTAACATAATTAAATTTATTGGCGGCAGCCTGCCTACCGGCAGGCAGGGAAAAAAATATGGCAAAGGGAAGCAACAAAATAGAATCTTCCAAAAATTTGGAAGAGACACTCAATTCAATCCGTGATAAATTCGGCGAAGGGTCGATTATGACTTTGCAAAAAGCAAAGACTATGAACGTGGAAACAATTCCCACCGGCGCGATCTCTCTCGATCTGGCACTCGGCGGTGGAATTCCGAAAGGACGCATCATTGAAATTTATGGACCGGAGGCGTCGGGCAAAACGACACTCGCCATGCACATCGTGGCCGAAGTCCAAAAAGACGGCGGCGTGGCCGCGTTCGTCGATGCCGAGCACGCGCTCGATCCTGATCGTGCCAAAGCAGTCGGCGTGAAGATCGACAAACTTTTGATTTCACAACCAGACTCTGGTGAGCAGGCGCTCGACATTGTGGAAGCCTTGGTCCGTTCCAATGCTGTGGACATTATCGTCATCGATTCGGTTGCGGCACTCACGCCGCGCGCCGAGCTCGAAGGCGAGATGGGCGACTCGCATATGGGTTTGCACGCGCGGCTCATGTCCCAAGGAATGCGCAAGCTAACCTCGATCATTTCCAAATCACGTTCGACTGTAATTTTTATAAATCAGATCCGCATGAAGATCGGTGTCATGTTCGGCAATCCGGAGACGACCACTGGCGGTCAGGCTTTGAAGTTTTACTCCTCGGTACGGATTGAAATCCGACGGATGGCTCAGATCAAACAAGGGGAGGCGATTGTGGGTAACCGGGTGAAGGCCAAGGTCGTGAAGAATAAAGTTGCCGCCCCGTTTAAGGTTGCCGAGTTCGATATCATGTTCTCCGAGGGTGGGATTTCCTACACCGGCGATCTGTTGGATACCGCATCCCTCCATGGGGTCATCACCAAGAGCGGTAACACCTTCAGCTTCGGTGAAACAAAACTCGGAGTGGGCCGCGAAAACGCCAAACGATTCTTGGGCGATGATCCAAAACTTATGAAAGACATAGAAAAGACCTTACGGTCCAAAGCCAAAGAGGTCGATTTAAGTGAAACATCCGGCGATTAGACCTTTAAAAAACCCCAAACCACTGGTTTGGGGTTTTGTTTTGCTCGAGATGAGTTTTGGAAGCGAGAAAAGTGGAGCTTTGGGTCTGCAAAAAATAATATATGTTAGCAAATACAAAACTTTAGCTAAACTTTGCTCCCGCAATTGACAACGCTCGTTTTTTTTGCTATAATACCTACAGGACATTAAAAAATACGTTTGTGAGAGAGATTTCAGTTCTTAAACAAAGTTTTAGAGCTGTAAGTTCTTTCACTATTCGTCATAGCTGTTCTAATCCAGCTGCTTGAAAAACAAAAATAAAAAATCAAAAAAGTTTTTTATAAAAATAAACAAAAATAAAACAAAAGTTTGAGGTCGAATAGACCATAAGAACAGTGATTGAACTAAAGCTTGTAAAGTGATTAGATATATGAGCTACATAAAGGTTTCTGATTCAACATGTTTACCTCTGCTTCGGCTCTGGTGCTTCTAAGCAACAAATTTTGCTTCTAGCCCCGAAGCCGTAGCGGAGATAAGCTGGAAGCAGAGATCTCCGCAGCGGTATCGCGCTACATAATTTATATATTGAGCGGTCTGATACCGCTGCTATCCATTTTTAGCAGCCTTCGTAACTGAGGCTTTTTTTGTTGCCCAGAATTTGTTATACTAGTTTCAATTAATTCAAACCTATGATATCGAAAGAACTCCTCGAGGAAAACAAGAAAAAGTTATTGGACGAGCAGAAGCGAATAAAAACTGTCTTGGGTCACGAAGACATCAAAGACGGGTCAGGTGAATTTCCTGGCGAGTACAAGCCTAAGTATGATGAGCTCGGAAACGAGGAAGGCGAGAACGCGTCCGAGGTGGAAAATTTTGGCAACCAACTGAGTGTTACTGAAAATTTGGAAGAGCAGCTTATTCGCGTCGAGTCGGCATTGGCAAAAATGGAAAACGGAACATACGGCATCTGCGCGCAAGGAGACGAGATCGAAGAAGGTCGTCTGCGGGCAAATCCCACCGCCGAGACCTGCATGAATCATGCGCAATAGCCGCGAGCCGTATGAACTATAAATCTTTACGTCCCACGCTTTATATTTTGGGCCTCACGGCTTTAGATCAAATCACGAAAGCATTTTTTGCGCATCGTGATTTTTTTCTTGGGTTTATGAAATTTCATTTGGTAAAGAATTATGGCCTGTCCTTTGGCGCCAATTTTGGAATCGTGGTTAATACCATTATTATCCTGACCGCCGTGACCGCCTTGATCTGGTACATAGGTAAGTTTAAATTCAATTCGGGTTTTCTTTTAATCAGTGCCGGAGCAATTGCCAATCTCTTAGACCGCCTGCAGTTGGGGTATGTCCGAGATTTTTGGGATATCGGTTTGGGCTTCACTTTCAATCTTGCCGATTTATATATAATTATAGGTCTGCTGTTGCTTGTACTTATTCACGATGAGCAACGAAGTATAGATAAGCAATTTGTGGAATGATACAAATGACGCAAAAATAAAACGAATGTACGATAAGTCGGTGAATTAATGTCGAGAGGAGGTGGATTATGGCAGAAAGAAAAGGTACCGGCCGCGGTTGGAAAGGAGATCGAGCGGGACACCAGAGAGCAGGACGCTTGGGAGGTTTGGCACGGAGAAGGAATCGCAATAGTTCTTCAGAATCATCGGAACAAAGCAGCTAAATTGATTGAACCTACATAACAAGCAGACTAAGGCAGTCTGTTTGTTATGTATATGGAAAATAGGTATAATAATCCAGAAGCTTAAGGCTTCTGTTTTTAATACTGGCGCGCGTAGCTCAGCGGTAGAGCGATTGTCTTATACACAATTGGCCCCAGGTTCGAATCCTGGCGCGCGCACCATTAAAATAATTTATAGGCCGTATGTGGAAAACCCGAAAGGGTTTTTATTTTTTGCCTTATTTTATTTGGACTCTAGAGAGACTTGACAACAGGTGAACGATCGTATACCATTAGGTCATGGAAGAGAAAAACGAAGGAATTGGTGTATTGGGAGCCGCCCCCAACCCACTGGTTCCTTCGAAACTTCCAGAAAGGATAGGGATTATGAAAGAAGAACTGACAGATAGACAAAAGAAACTCTTGGATCTTTTATCGGATGAAATTCAGTCCAACGGCTTACCTCCTAGTATTTCTGAAATAGCTAAGAGTCTCAAAGTTAAATCCAAAAATGCCGTTTCTAAACTCCTCATAGCACTGGAAGAAAAAGGGTATATCAAGCGTTCAGGGAAGGCTCGGGGAATAGAAGTCTTGAATCAAGAAGGGGAGCCCGTAAGCAGAGGTTTGTGGAGTGTACCGCTTATCGGCCGAGTCACAGCCGGTCTGCCCATGCTTGCCGAAGAGCAGATAGAAGACTGGATCAAACTGCCGACAAGCCTTATCCGAGGACGCAAGGATGTTTTCCTGCTCCGAGTCCAGGGGTTTAGTATGAAGGACGCCGGGATTCTCGACAAAGACTTAGTTATAGTCAAACAACAAAAAATTGCCGAAGTAAATGATATAGTTGTCGCCCTGCTCGAAGATGAGGCCACAGTGAAAAGATTGGTAAAGAAGGATGGAAAGTTTTTTCTTAAAGCAGAAAATAAAGAGTACCCAAATATATACCCGGAATTTGAATGGTCGATCCAGGGTAAAGTAATCGGCGTTATCCGCCAAATGGAATAAGGAGACAATATGAGTGAGTTTGAATTACAAAAAACAAATATTGCCAGCCAACTGCGGAACCTATGTGCTCATTGTGCAAACGATGTCATCCATAGCTGTAAGATCCGAAACTTGGCCGAGCAGGTAAATTGTCTCTCCGGAGTTCCCTTGATAGTCAATGACCGGTTCAATGGGTTGCTCTTTACTAATTAATATTAATTTTAAAAAATATGGAATTTACACCAGCACTTTATTCAACCAAGGTTCATAACGGCCGCCGCACGTTTTTTATAGACGTGAGAGCGACCAGAGAAGACAAGCCGTATCTAAAGATAACAGAATCATCGATAAGCAAAGAAGGCGAGAAGAAGCGAAACTACATGACAATATTTCAAGATGAGTTGCCCGATTTCCGCCAGGCAATAGAACAAGCAGTCGGGTTTGTAAATAAGCAAAAGTAATACGAAGCCCTGACTCACGGGAGGTTAGGGCTTTAATTTTATGCCATCAACAAAAGTATATTCAGCATCGCTGATTGGGCTTGAGGCCGCAATAATCGAGGTTGAAGTAGATATATCTGGAGGGTTACCCAAAACTATAATCGTTGGCTTGCCTGATGCCGCTGTCCAAGAAGCGCGTGAGCGGGTGAAGTCTGCGATCAAAAATTCTAACGCTATCTTCCCGACGAGTCATATTGCTATCAATTTGGCTCCGGCTGACTTGCCAAAAAACGGCACTCATTATGACCTGCCGATTGCGCTTTCGATTTTATTGAATTCCGGCCAAATATTTTTTGAACCAAGGAACCACTTGTTCTTGGGCGAACTAGCACTTGATGGATCCATCAGGCCTGTCTCCGGAATCTTGCCCATGCTGTTGTCTGCCCGGGACAAGGGTTTCTCCAAAGCGTTTGTACCCACCGAGAATAGCAAAGAGGCGAGCTTGGTCTCAGGTATAACCATAATTCCTGTAAAGAGCCTCTATGATGTAATTGGATATATCCAAAACCTTATCAAGATCAAACCTTTGCCGCCGGCAAATTGGGATGCGATTCTGAAAGTCCCGGAAGACGTTTTGGATCTGAAATTGATCAAAGGTCAGGAGTCGGCCAAAAGGGCTTTGGAGATTGCCGCCGCGGGAGGGCACAATGTTCTGCTCTCGGGCCCGCCGGGGACAGGGAAGACATTGCTAGCTAAAGCTTTGCCGTCGATCCTGCCCAAGCTGACTATTGATGAAGTCCTTGAGATTACCAAAATTTATAGTGTGGCTGGGCTTTTGAATCTAAGCAAAAATCTAATTACCGTCAGACCATTCCGTAGTCCGCATCACAGCTCTTCTTCCGTAGCACTTGTGGGTGGAGGATCGTCGCCGCGTCCCGGTGAGATTTCACTTGCTCATAGAGGCGTGTTGTTTATGGATGAATTTCCTGAATTCACCCGGCCCGTACTAGAAAACTTGAGACAACCCTTGGAGGATGGAGTGGTGACAGTGGCCCGGGCAGCAGCTACGGTTTGCTTTCCGGCACAATTTACTCTGGTTGCGGCCCAGAATCCATGCCCGTGCGGTTTTTACTCGGACCCGATCAAGGCTTGTATGTGCAGTCCGTCGCAGATTGCCAAGTATCACAAAAAGATTTCTGGACCCATGCTCGACCGAATTGATCTGCATGTTGAAGTCGGGAGGATTGAATTCGATAAACTTACGGCCGAAACCAGCGGTGAGAGTTCGGCCGAAGTTCAGGCCAGAGTTCAGAAAGCACGAGATATTCAAACCGAAAGGTTCAAAGATAAAAAACATATAAAGACTAACTCAGAAATGACCATCAATGAAATCAAGGAATTTTGCCGATTAGGTGAAAAGGAACAGCAGTTTATGAAAGCCGCAGTGGTAAAAATGTATTTATCAGCAAGGTCTTACCACCGGATCTTAAAACTTGCGCGGACGATTGCGGATCTTGCCGATAGTCCGAAACTCATGCTCAACCATTTGGCCGAAGCCTTGCAGTACCGACCCAAAGTTGAGTGAACAGTTTTGGGTAATTTGAACAAGGATTGGAGAAAACGATACAATAGCAATTGGGCTAACTTACCCAATTGTTTTGTTTTTGCCATATTTTAAAATTGTAGAGTCATTAAACAAGAACCCATGGCTAAAAAAGTACGAAAGGCGATTATTCCTGCCGCAGGTTTCGGAACAAGATTCTTACCTGCGACCAAAGCGCAACCCAAAGAAATGCTGCCGCTGGTCGATAAACCCATCATCCAGTATGTCGTCGAGGACGCAGTCTCTGCCGGGATCGAAGATATAATTATTGTTACCGGTTGGCACAAGCGAAGCATAGAGGACCATTTTGATTACCCATACGAACTCGAGAAGAGATTGGAGGAATCCGGAAAAAAAGAAGAGATTCAGAAAATTCGAGACATTGCTAATATGGCGAATTTTTATTACGTTCGCCAAAAAGGTCCGCAAGGAAACCTGACCCCGATTTGGAACGCGAAAGAGTTGATCGACGGCGAACCATTCCTGGTATTGTGGGGAGATGATTTTATCCAAGCCACACCGACTCGGAGTCAGCAATTAGTCCAGGCTTATGAGCAGTATGGCGGGCACGTCATAGTCAGTAGTTTGAGAAAGTCAGCGCCGGAGGATTATAACCGGTATGGTTATGCCGGCGGCAAGGAAGTTGAGCCGGGGATGCTTAAGATCAATGAAATAATCGAGAAGCCCGGGCCTGGCAAGATTAATTCCGACTATGCTGTAGTTTCTGGGTACTTATTTGATCCCGTGTTTTTTGAAGCCGCAGAAGAAGTGATGACCCGGTCCAAACGGGATAATATCAAAAGGGAGCTTCATTACATCGACGCCATCAATGTTTTATTGGAGCAGAATAAGGCATGTTATGCTCTGGAGATAAAAAATGGCAAATTTTATGACTGTGGCAATAAGCTCGAGTACCTCAAAGCTGTAGTGGAATTTGGACTTCAGCATGATGATTTGAGGAAAGAGTTTTCGGAATACCTAGCAGTACTCCAAACCCAACTTCAACATGAACAAAAAAGCGCGAAGGAAATCCTGAGAGTGAGGTAGACCTTCCGACTTGAAAAAAAGCTAAATTTATTGTAGAATGAGTTTAGCTTTTTGATTGCGTGCGAAACAAACAATGACAAAAAAATACTATATTATTGGCGGGGTAATCCTGTTGTTGCTCATTATAATGGGTGTTTTGCTTGTATTGGGGACAGGGAATAAGCCTAAGCCTCACGGTGAAGTCAATTTGACCTGGTGGAAAACTTTTGAGACCTCGGATAATGTCCAACAGCTCATTTCCGATTACGAACAGGCACATAAAAATGTCCACATCAACTACGTAAAGAAGGACATCAATACCTACGAACAGGATTTACTCAATGCTTATGCCTCGGGTACGGCTCCTGATGTCGTTTCGATACACAATGATTGGCTGCCCAAACAAATGGATAAACTTTCCCCCATGCCGGACGGCTTGATGAGCCTGCGCACGTACAAAGATAGCTACCTCGATGTCGCCGCGGCCGACTTCACCAAAGACGATAAGGTTTATGCCATGCCCATGAATGTCGACGTCCTGGCGTTGTATTGGAACAAAGATATGCTTGGTTCAAGCGGATACAGTGCCCCGCCTAAGACCTGGCAGGAACTGGCCGCCAAAGATATGATTCCCAAGCTCACTAAAGTCTCAAAGCCCGGAAGTTTCCTGAGATCAGGCATTGCGCTTGGTACAGCCAGCAATATCAACCGCGCTGTAGACGTCTTGGCATTGATCATGCTTCAGAACGGAACTCAATTTTATTCCTCAGATTTCACAGCTGCCGCTTTTGATCAGCAGCCGGCAGAAGCTACGGAAAACAGCGATTGCACCACCCTTGGTTGTCTGGCGCTTGATTATTACACCCAGTTTGCCAATCCCGCTCGGAAGGTCTATACCTGGAATTCCAAATCCGATAACAGCGTCGATGCGTTTACTCAGGGGAAAGTCGCGATGATGTTTTCATACTACTACATGACCCCTCAGATCAAAGACAAGGGTCCGACTCTGAATTGGGGAGTGGCTCCCGTGCCGCAGGTTTCCGTGGATAGTCTGAATAAAGTTAACTTCGCTAATTATTGGGGCGAAGCCGTAAGCAAGAGTTCTCCTAACGCGGACGTGGCATGGGATTTCCTGAAATTTATTACTAGCAAAGATGAGCTCAAGAAATACTATTCTGCACACAAGCTCGTTGCGTCACGTAAAGATATAATTAACGAACAAATCGGCGATCCGGATATTGGAGTCTATGCCGAATCGGCGCTTACGGCCAAAAGTATTTACAAAAAAGATGCGGCTGGATTTGAGCAGGCTTTTTCACAAATGATAGATGATGTTTCGGCCCGCGGCCTGACCCCCGGGGAGGCTCTGGGCAACGGCGTCCAGCAAATTAATTTCCAGCTCCAAAACCAATGAAACTTTTGGCGATAATATTAATTTCAATAGTCGTATCTTTTAGTCTCGTGAATTTTAGTCAGGCGGCTTTGGTAAAATGCGGTCAACACGCGCAAGACCCGACGACAGAAAAAGCAAATGAGTGTACGCTGACAGGACTTTTTTCGGGAGTAGTAAAGGTCATCAATTATTTGATTGGATCGGCGACACTCCTCACAATTGGATACACTCTATACGGAGGTGTGAGAATGATTCTGGCTCGGGGCAACCCCCAAGGCGTAGAAACAGCAAAGAAAATAATGTTCTATGCAATTGAGGGACTGTTAATCGTCCTCTTGGCCTATTTAATAGTTACTTATGCCATAACGGTACTTACTGGCGGGTCATTCTCATTTCAGAGCGTAGTGGATACTCTCAACATAAGATGAAAACAAAAAAAATTCACCTAGTAATCATACTGTTTCTGCTGACCATGCCTTTGCTTAGCCTGGCCCAAGGCTTTGCTAATTGTGATCCAAACAGCAACGTTATCTGTAAGCCGACTCAGAGTGGAGATCTTAAAGAATTTGTTATTTCTCTCATGCACTATGTTGGGACTATCATCGGGCTTATCGCAATCGTCACCCTAGTCTATGCCGGTTTCCGGATGCTTATCTCAAATGGTGATGAAAAAAAAATTACGGAAG
>JAIFWV010000011.1:0-11441 GCA_019659055.1 Candidatus Doudnabacteria bacterium | reverse complement strand
TAATTTCCGTTTTTGCTTATGCCGGGATCGTCTCTCTTGAGAATTTTATCGGGGTTAAGGATATCAAATATGAAGATCCAGCTACGGGAATAGTAAACACTCTTCAAGCCGAAAGTCTGCAAGGGTTTGTGGAAATGATTCTTAGAAATACCATTCTGATTTCGGGCTTGTTGGCAATCACGATGATTATTTACAATGGCTTCAGGTACATGACGGCGAGAGGGGATGACAGCCAAGTCGCGACAGCCAAAAAAGGCCTGACATGGTCCCTGCTGGGACTTGTGCTTATCCTTTTTGCTTATGTTATTATAAGTGCAATAGCAAAGTTAATTAGCTGATGAAATCAAGACTAAAAAAAATCTATTATTCTTTATTGATCCTGCCTCTTCTGGCGGTTACTGTACCCAACCCAGACCAGGATTTGTTCTCAGTGAAGTTTGGGACGGACTTTAGATCTATAATCACAGGCGTTCTCGAACTAGCGCTTGGTTTTGCCGGCCTGATTGCTGTCGCCTATATCATTTTGGGTGGCTACCAGATTGCTACTGCCCGCGGCAACGAGGAGATGGCGAAAAATGGCCGAAAGACGTTGACAAATGCTATAATAGGATTAGTTATTATTATCATGGCCTACGTGATTGTTGCAGTTGTAGTGAATGCCGCCTTTGGGAACGTTAAGGGAGGGAACCCAGCTCTGGCGCCTTCAGATGGCGGCAGTATAAGTATTTAGTTATTAACCAATTTAAAATAATATTAAAGGTCGAAACTAAAATAGAAAGGAATAAAATATGAAAAATTCAAACGTAATAAAATTTGCAACTCTGGCATTGAGTATCGCTATAATGGCTGCGCCGATGGTTGCGGGAGCACAAGTCCGAAGCGTCTGCAGTAGCGCCGGCGGTACCGGGCTTTTGTGTACCTTTGGCGGCGCCAATACCATCAGCGGTCTCATCTTGGCTGTTATCAATATCATCTTAGCCTTGGCCGGTTTGATCGCCGTATTGGTTCTCATCATCGGCGGTTTCCGCTATGTGACTTCGTTCGGCAACGAAGAGGTTACCGGACAAGCCAAGAAAATGATACTGAATGCCATCTTAGGCATCATCATTATCATCCTGGCTTTCGTCATCGTGCAGGTCGTCCAAAATCTCTTCCTCCATCCACAGAATATATGATATCAAAGCTCAGAACATTGATCCCAGTCTTGCTTCTCGCACCGTACATGGTGTTTGCGTCGGCTCAGGACATTATTAGTCCTAATGACAATCCTGGCGGATTTTTACCAAATTTGATTTTCAGGCGTAGCCCCACAGTAGGCGGTGCAATAATAGGAATTTTAACTGCTGCTCTGGGTTTAGCTGGCCTAATTGCTGTCGCAATGCTGATATACGGGGGTTTCAGATATATTACCTCTGCCGGTAACGAAGAAATGGCCAAAGCAGGTAAGAAGACTATTACCAATGCCCTTATAGGCTTGGTCATTATCATCCTCTCCTTCGTCATCATAAATGTAGTTACAAATCTGGCATTTGGTACGACTGGTTAATCTCTCAGAAAAAGAAAACCGGGAATCCGTCTTGGACGGATCCCGGTTTTTATGTTGGTAGCACTGGCTACCTATCTTTCGGTGGTTTTTCTTTACCGGTGATGTATTCACGCCCTCCCCGAGATTCACGTTCTGGAGTTATCTTTTCTCCGTATGGAGCACTGTCGAACAGTGCTTTAGAGATTGGGTACCAGTACGGTCCATCCTGCATCCCCATGGTCATGGGTTCAATACGATCTACGACCGTCTTGATACCGTCCTTACTAACCCACTCGAGCGTTATCTGGTATTCCCTGTCAGCTCGTAGCCGTAGCCCAGATGTTGCCGGGTGCGAGTACTTGCTTATCATCCCGGCGTTTCGGCCGTTGATGCGGACGACAACTTGATCTCCTAAACCTCGGTTGAGGATCTTGAATTTGATTTCCGATACAACGCACTTGTCTTTTTGGGAGTGTTCGGGAAGATAACTCGGACAAGGATCAAAGGAGTACGGATAGTTCCCATAGTAGCCGTCATAGCTTCCGTATGGGTAGGAATAATACTCCCGTCCGTAACCTCTACCGTAAGGATTCCGGATAGGAGGATTGTTGTACCTCCGTTCCTCTTGGTTGCAGAATGAATTCCGCTCAGGGCTGTCGGGGTACCCGCTATATGGCGTGGCCGGCGCAAACATGCAGCGTTCGAATCGTTCCCCGACATAGTAGGCCGGAGGCACGTACCGGTCGTTTGCCGCCCGAGTAGGTTCCTGAGCGAACGCCGTCTGCTGGCAAAACAGGACTACGAGGAAAGCAAAAACAAAAGAAGTTTTCTTCACAGTGTCCTCCTTCAAGAACACTAAATACTATCAGAAAAGTGCGGATTTGTCAATCCGGCAAAGAAAAACCCGATGGACTGCCCTAAGGCAATCCACCGGGTGTGTACGTCGCCCGAGTTATATTCGGGGTCGATGTGTTTTTGGGAACTGTTGTTCCCGAGTTCCCTCCTTTATTTTCAGCTTGTTCGCCGCGGATGAGAGCGTCGATTTTGAAATCGCCTGCCGACATCCGCCAGAAGAATTCTGCGTCTTCGCCGTTGGGTCCGTTGAACGGTCCGTTGACCACCAGCCACAATTGGCCAGTCGCCGGGATTCGCGCGCGGTCTCCAATGAGGAAGATATGCCCGATGTTGTTTTTGTCCACGACCATGCCACAGAACGAATACATGGGACAGACGTTTGAATGATTCCGAGACTCGACGAAGGTTTTGACTCCGCGCAGTTCTCTCGGAATGTTTCCGGTCCCGCTCGGTGGGATCTGAATGCCGGGGAAATAGGAGCTGGTCACGAATCCCCGAGCGGTGATGACGTCACCGGCAAAGACCGTTTTACCAGTGTTGTACCAGGCGGCCGTGGTCGCCGAGGCGCCAATAATTTCGCCTGATGGAATTGCGCGGCGATCCGCGATCGCGAATCCGCGCTCTTCCGCATCCTCAGCTTGCGCTGCATGTTTCCCAGCCGTGTCGACTTCGTTGAGTAGTTCGGGATACGACACCGGTTTGTTTGCCCGTGAGTCATCTCTGGCACGGTCGTACGCCCAATCGCGGACCTTATTGCGAATGACCTGCTTGCCCGGCTTGGACGGGTAATAGAATAAACCGATATCTTTTATGTCGGTCAATCTATTATTCAGGTCGTCGCCGTAGTATCTGCCATGGTAGTTCTTCAGACCGAAGAGCATGGCGAGAATGATCACCACTACTGCCCATTTTGCTTGGCCAAACTTCAGCAGTGCGACTATACCCAAGAGCATGATCAACCCATACAGCCATGAATTGGATGCGGGGTTGATCAGATAAGGTACGAGTAGCAGGCAAATGTCGGCTGCAATCAGCGCCGCGGTCGTAAGGACAGCCTGCTTGGTGTCGATCTCTTCGATCCATTTCTGCGGAAAGAGGTTCTGACCGATGTCGGGCGCGGCGAATCCCGCAGCGACTATGACAATGATGGGCACTGCGAATATCGCCATCACCATCGCTGCAAGAAAAGCGATCCCAGCAAAAGGTAAGAACATCGGGACAACGAGTCCGACGAAGTTGGTCCCGATGATTAGGAGTGCCAGCAGGCTTGCGCAGATGAGATAGAACAAAACTGCGTTACCGGTTTTGATCAGCCACTTCTCAAACCATTTCACCCCGACAATAAGCCAAGGACTCATTTTAGTTACCTCCGTTTGCCGTCAAGCTCACGAGAGCTGCCGCGACAACCGACAATACACACATGGCACAGAAGACGACTAGTCCGACAATCCCAACTCCCATAAGCACCCACTTCAGGATTGTTCGATAGCTTTGCAGGACCGCAATTTCTCGTTCGTATGTTTCTTTGAGGCCGACTGGGTCTGGGACGATCTCACGATCCAGATCGTGCGAGGCGCGTAGATTTTGCCACTCCTCATCGTCCATGTTGGCGTGCCGCCAAATGATTTGCTTGGTCGCCTCGAGGGCCTTCTCGACTTCCTTCGCGTCATCAAGCTTATCCTTCGGCGGCAGGATAGCGAAATATTCGCGATAGAGGTTGCTTAATTCACGCGGCATTCCGCCCGGTACAGGTGCCAACCGTTTGGTATAACGTTTGCTGATAGCGGCAAGCCTTGAGTTGGCCTTTGTTTGTTCCGGCGAGAAGAGATCGGTCTGAGCGCGCTCATGGAACTGGATCGCTTCTTTCGGTGGACCCACAAACATGTGGCCGATTCTCGACGCCGCAATGTCCTGATGGCCTCTGAAAAAGCTCGTGAGGAGCTTGCGGCCGAGATACTTGAGAAGCTCGATTCCACTCCAGAATTTGAGATCGGATAGAAAGTCTGACTCGGCGGGAGCAGCTGCCGGAGCGGGCGCTGGCTTGGGCTTGTCCTTATTTTTTGCCATCTTTTTACCTCAATTGTAAAAGAGCTATTACAGCTCTTGTAGGTGACTGTGGTTGCCGAACTGTAACGTTTAATTATACGCCTTTTTCGTGATTTTGTCAAGTGTACGGCCTTCCGGGGTTTGGGCATAAATGATATACTCTATAGACGAAAGCAATGTGAGCCGGGGTGGTGAAACTGGCAGACACGCAAGGTTTAGGACCTTGTACCCGTAAGGGTGTGCAGGTTCAATTCCTGTCCCCGGCACCATAATACGAATTTTTCTTGTGTGATTTGTGATGTTGACATAGAGGTTCGTGTAAAATATTATTTTGAGGCATTAATCTATAAAAAAATATGAGTAAATTTTTTCGAAACCTGTTGATCATCTTTGCGATATTTATCGTGGTTGCCGCCGCTTTTAGTTTTTTCCGAACCTCGGACAAAAACACTCAAGCAATTTCGATTTCTCAGCTGACGCAGGAAATCAACGACGGCAAAGTCGATCGGATCGAGGTTTCGGATAACTCACTTAATGTTTTCCTTAAAGATAACTCCAAGCAGACTTCCACCAAAGAAAAAGAGGTGGCGTTTTCCGAAAGCCTGAAGAACTACGGCGTCGATCCCAATAAGCTCAAGGAAACCAAGATCGACATCAAGTCCGGAGGCTCCTCATCGTTTATTACTTCAACGCTCTTACCTTTACTGCTTCCGGTTTTGGCCATCGGTTTATTTATTTGGTTTCTCATGCGCCAAGTGCAGGGTTCCAACAATCGCGCTATGTCGTTTGGCCAGTCGTCGGCGAAAGTCATGGAAACTTCTGATCGCCGCAAGCGCGTGACGTTTGCCGATGTCGCCGGCGTGAAAGAAGCCAAAGAAGAACTCAAAGAAATTGTCGAATTTTTGCGATTCCCTCAGAAATTTTTTAGCCTGGGCGCGCGTATTCCCAAAGGCGTCCTGCTGTTGGGCCCGCCAGGAGTTGGTAAAACTATTATGGCGCGCGCGGTGGCGGGGGAAGCCAATGTGCCGTTCTTCCATATTTCCGGTTCCGAATTCGTGGAGATGTTTGTCGGCGTTGGCGCTTCCCGTGTCCGCGATTTGTTCAAGCGCGCCAAGCGGTCGGCACCATGCATTATCTTCATAGATGAAATCGATGCCGTCGGAAGACAGCGCGGGGCGGGTTTGGGCGGTTCTCACGACGAGCGGGAACAGACTTTAAACCAGATTTTAGTTGAGATGGATGGTTTTGAAAATGAAACCAATGTTATTGTCATTGCCGCCACCAACCGTCCGGATGTTTTGGACCCAGCGCTCATGCGCCCAGGCCGGTTTGATAGGCAAGTTATACTTGATCCGCCGGATATCAATGACCGCGAGGCCATTATGAAAGTCCATGCCAAAGGCAAACCTCTGGCCAAGAACGTCAACATGCGCCAAATCGCCGAACGCACCCCGGGATTTTCCGGAGCTGATCTGGCCAACCTTATGAATGAGGCCGCCATCCTGGCCGCGCGCCGGAATGTGAAAGAAGTCGAGCAGATCGATCTTTATCAGGCTATCGAAAAGGTTATGCTTGGCCCCGAACGCAAGAGCCACCTTATGTCCAAGAAAGAAAAGGAAATCGCCGCCTGGCACGAAGCTGGGCATGCTTTGGTGGCCACCGTCTTGCCGCATGCCGACCCGGTTCACAAAGTCTCGATCGTCTCACGCGGCCGCGCGGCCGGGTATACCATGAAATTGCCGGCAGAGGATAAAAATCTTCATTCCAAATCGGAATTCCTGGCCGACATGGCCGTGTCTTTGGGCGGTTACGCCACGGAAAAAACTATCTTCAACGAACTCACGACCGGCGCTTCCAATGATCTCAAGGTTGCCACGAATTTGGCGCGGCAGCTGGTTACGCGCTATGGTATGTCGGATTTGGGACCCATGACCTTTGGCGAAAGCCATGACATGATCTTTTTGGGCCGGGAAATTTCTGAACAGAAAAACTATTCCGAAAAAATTGCGGCGCGAATCGATGATGAAATTGCGGCGTTTATCGATCTTGGATACAAAACCGCTCTCGAAGTCATCAAAAAATATCACAAAGAACTTAAAACAATTGCCGATAAGCTAATTGAAGTCGAAACGATCGAACGTGAAGAATTTCAGAAACTGGTTGCTGACATCATACCCAAAGAAAAAATGCTCCAGCCAGGACAAGCCGACCTGCCCAGCAATCTTCCTTCGCCCGCAGTAGCTTAAAAAATGATTCCATACGGTAAAATATTTCAACAGGCCTTCGCGATTTTGCGGACCCATAAATTTTTGTGGGGCTTAGGCCTGTTTTTGTTTTGGGACTTGGGTGTCAACGCGGTTACGTTCCGGATGAAGGAATTGCCGCAGCCCAGCACGCCGCATATTTCTCCCGCGGCTGTGGCAATTGGAGTGGTGATCCTCGTGATATTCATACAGTTATTTTTTCGCGCTCGCGCCGGTCTGATTCTTGGGACAAAGTCGATTCTGGACAGAAAGCCTCTGAACTTCAGCAAGTCTCTTCGGGGCGGCGGTAAGTATTATTTTCGCTTGTTTACGATTTGGATATTTACCATTCTGCTCCTGATTGTTTCGGGTTTGATTCTGGCTGCCCCGGTCAGTTATCTTTATTCGATAAACTACTCGGAGCGCGCTTCACTGCTTGGGTTGTTTGCACTGTTCATTTTCATCCCTTTGGCTGTAACTTTGAATTTTGCAAATAATATAGCGCCATTATTCGCCGTATTGTTTGACCTCAGGCCAAGAGCGGCCATTGCGGCAAGCCTTGATATGATCAAAAAGTTTTGGCTTGTATTTCTCGTGTTTACCATTTGGCTTGGGTTGATTTCTTTTTTGGCGGTGCTTTTGGCTGTGTCGCTTGGGAGTGCCGGGGTTGTTTTTTTGGGACAAATATTTTATAATACGGCTGGAATTCATTTATCTACAAGTTCGGTTTTATTGGGAATTGCTGGCATCGCTGCCTTTTTATTTTTTGCGGGCGCGATAGCGGCTTATCAGCAGATAGCATGGGTTTTGTTGTTCGATACTATCGTCCGGCCGCAAAAAATCGAGGAAGAAGAAGCTCTCCCTGTACCGGGTGTGATAAGTTAAGAAAAGTTTTGGTTTTTACAAATTCAAATTGAAATCCACGGTTTATACACGCAATTTGAATTTGAGACGAGCAGTATGCAGACCGTAGGGCCGTATCAGGTTTATAAGCTAGGGACGCGAAGTGTCTGCCAACTGCGAGGAGGACGGTTAGCTCAGTGGTAGAGCATCTCTTTGACGTAGAGAGGGTCAGAGGTTCAAATCCTCTACCGTCCACCAGGGAAATATATCCGGAAAGTCCCGCCAGTGGCGGGACGTGAGGATTTGAAGGCCGGAGCGCGTTAGCGCGAGGCGGGGTCGCGACCTTTTGCGAAGCAAAAGAGTTGTGACCAAATCCTCTACCGTCCACCAGGGAAAATTAATTATCGAAGCACGAAATCCGAAGCCCGAAACTTTTGTTTCGAATTTCGAAATTCGTATTTCAAAATTGGAGTAACATGGATCTTACAGCTTTAGAGACTAAAATAAACGTAAAATTTAACGATCGAAACCTTTTGCAGTCGGCGCTCACGCACCGATCGTATCTCAATGAAAATCGCAAATGGCCTCTGCCCCATAACGAACGCCTGGAATTCTTAGGGGATGCGGTTTTGGAGTTGATTACAACCGAGTATTTGTACCGTAATTTCCCAAACCCAGAAGGAGAGCTCACTAATCTTCGTTCAGCTTTGGTGAATTACAAAATGCTTTCTGAGATTGCCCAAGGTTTGGGACTGGATGATTTTATAATGCTATCCAAAGGCGAAGCCAAAGACACCGGCCGCGCGCGGCAGGTCATTTTGGCCAACGCCATCGAAGCTTTGATCGGAGCAATCTATATAGATGCGGGATTTGAAGTTACGCGGGTCTTTGTTAATGACAACGTCATCACCAAATTAGCCGGGGTTTTGTCGGCCGGCAAAGTCTTGGACCCCAAAAGCAAATTCCAAGAATTGAGCCAAGAGAAAATGGGGATCACTCCGCATTACAAAGTCTTGGCCGAATGGGGACCCGATCATTCCAAAAGTTTTGAAGTCGGAGTCTTCGTGGGAGACCGGCAGGTTGCCAAGGGGGTGGGCTCGAGCAAGCAGGAAGCCGAAATATCCGCCGCCGAAAATGGGCTTAAAGTTCAGGATTTATAAAACCAAAACATGTATCTTAAGCGATTAGAATTACAGGGATTTAAATCGTTTGCGCACAAAACGGTACTGGATTTTGAACCAGGCACGACCGCTGTCGTCGGCCCCAACGGTTCGGGGAAATCCAATGTCGCCGATGCCTTACGCTGGGTCATGGGCGAGCAATCGCTCAAGCTGTTGCGCGGCAAAAAAACCGAAGATGTCATCTTTGCCGGCAGTGACAAGAAATCAAAGCTGTCTGTCGCCGAGGTCGCCCTGACTTTTGACAACAAAGATCATCGAATCCCGGTGGAGTATGCGGAAGTCGAAATCCGGCGCCGGGTCTACCGCAATGGCGAATCCGAATATCTTATGAATGGCAATCGCGTGCGGCTTTTGGATGTGGTCGAGGCCCTCATGCGGTCCGGATTTGGTGCCACTAATTATGCCGTGATTGGCCAAGGGACTATCGATCAGATGATTCTGGCTGGTCCGGCCGAGATCAAGAACCTGGTCGAGGAAGCGGCGGGGGTCAAGCCTTATTACATGAAAAAAGAAAAAACTGTCCGGCGCCTGGAGCAGACCGAAGAGAATCTCTCCCGAGTGTCAGAGCTTTTGGCTGAGATTGAGCCTCGGCTGCGCTCCCTCAAAAGACAAGCCAAGCGCATGGAGGAGCGCGAGATTGTGGCGGCCGAACTGAAGACTTTGCAAAAAGAATTTTTTGGCCACCAACTGCATCTGCTCGAGACCGAAATTTCAGCCCTCAGCGGAAAAATCGAGACCAAGCAAGACGCGATCACCAGGCTTAGTGCCGAAATTTCTTCGTTTACGCAAAAGATAGAAAAAGAAGAACAGCAGTCAGGGCGTGCTGACACATTTTTAGATGAGCTCGATAAAAAACTCAAGACCTTGGAACAGCGGCGGTTGGTCTTAGCGGAAAACTTAGCCGAAATCAAAGGCAAGCTCAAGGCCGAGTCGCCTGCAGTCAAAAACTTTTCGGAATTTCAGCGGCAATTTGAATCAATTCTGGAATTGCTGCGGCCGGAAACTATTGAGGAAGTGAGAACAAAGCTCAAAGAGTTGGTAGTGCATTTTAGCGAATCCAAAAGCGACGAACTCCAAAAGCAGAAACAGGACCTGACTCTCGAGCTTGAGCAGATAATCAAAGAGATGGATGAAGAGCAGGTTGCCCGCAGCCGTATGATCCTTGAGGAAAAGCAAAAGAAAAGCTTTTTGACCGGTGAGGAAAAGAATTTCCGAATCAAAAGCTCGGAATTGGCTAAATTGAAAGACGAAACTAGTGCCTTTCTGGTAGAAAAGGCCCGGCTCGATACGCGTCTTGAAGGGGTGAATAAGGAATTAATGGAGGCGCTGGGCAATGAAGCAGATTTGAGTGAATACAAAAAAACTCATATCGGGCCCGAGGTCGCGCCAAAAATTACAAGACTCAAACACCAGCTGGAATTGGCTGGGGGAGTGGATGAATCAACTTTGGCGGAGTATCGCGAAACGCAAGAGCGGTTTGATTACCTCACGACCCAGTCGGCAGATCTATCTAAGGGCGTGGTGGATTTGAGGAGCGTGATTGAGGAGCTCGACCAAATCATCAAAAAGCAGTTCGACGAAGCCTTTGAAAAAATTTCTGTTAAGTTTGTGGAATACTTCCGGATTTTATTTAATGGCGGCAAGGCCCAAATGAGTTTATTGCGCTCAAGCCCGGAGGCCGAAGACGGGATGGAAGAGATGCTTGAAGAATCGGAAGAAAAAGAGATCATGATCGATGGCGTCCGCAAGAAAAAAGTTACTAAAGAAATTGTCGGCATAGAAATAAAAGCTACGCCGCCCGGCAAAAAGCTGGCCACGATTGCCGCATTGTCCGGCGGGGAGCGGGCCCTGACTTCGATTGCTCTGCTCTGCGCTATGCTCGCCGCTTATCCGTCGCCATTTGTGGTCTTAGACGAAGTCGATGCCGCTTTGGATGAAGCCAATTCGATTCGGTTTGCCAAAATATTGGGAACCCTGGCCCACCAAACGCAATTTATTACCATCACTCATAACCGTGAGACCATGCGGCAGGCACATACTCTTTATGGTGTGACTATGTCGGAAGAGGGTATTTCCAAAATCCTTTCGGTGAAGCTCGAGCAGGCAGTATCCACCGCACGGCCATGATTGGTGACCTGCTGACCCAAGTCACAGGGTTTGTGACGCATACTATTGATACTTTCGGGTATGTTGGCGTGGCTACCCTTATGGCCATCGAATCGGCGGCCGTACCTTTGCCCTCGGAAGTGATCATGCCGTTTGCGGGATTTGTGGCCGCGATGGGTCGGTTTAATTTATTTGGTTTGGCTCTAGCCGGCGCTATTGGGTCGGTGATTGGTTCCTGGCTGACCTACGCTTTGGGTTATTATGGCGGCCGGCCGCTCGTGGAGCGATTCGGTAAATATGTGCTCATTACCCATCATGATTTAAATTTGGCTGAGCGGTTTTTCCAAAAATTCGGAGCCTGGTCTACATTTATCGGCCGCCTCTTGCCCGTGGTGCGCACCTTTATCTCGGTTCCGGCCGGAATCAGCCGCGAGCCGCTTGGATCTTTCACAATAGCAGCATTTGCGGGTTCATTTATTTGGTCATATTTCTTGGCCTGGCTCGGTATGAAGCTGGGGGAGAATTGGCATATCCTCGGAAGCTTTTTTCATAAATTCGATCTAGGGTTTGGAATACTGGTCTCTGGCCTGATAATTTGGTGGATCCAAAGGCACTGGAAGCATAGAGTGAGGGGTTGACCCC